>JBILHQ010000014.1:0-50249 GCA_044350415.1 Saprospiraceae bacterium
AATGGCACTACGCTCAGCCCGCTTGGGCTGGCCGACCAGGGTGCCGCCAATGGCCAGGTATTAAAATATACCAGCCTCGGTTGGGTACCTGGAGATGACACTTGGGGCGCCCAAGTCGCCACCACCAATGCTACCATCAGTGGCAATGGTACACCCGCAAGTCCATTGCGGATCGCTGCACAGAGTGCCACCACCGGACAAGTACTGCAATTTACTGGCGCAACCTGGACTCCTGCCACTATCGCAGGAGATGACTGGGGGGCACAAATTGCCAAAACCAATACCACACTGGCAGGAGATGGCACCACAGCCAACCCACTTGGGATCGCTAAGCAAGGTGCCACTACCGGACAAGTACTGCGATTTGACGGCTTCAACTGGGTTCCGGGAAGCGTGGCAGGTGACAACTGGGGCGCACAAGTAGTCGTGGCCAATGCCACATTGAGCGGTAACGGAACGGCTGCCAGTCCGCTGCGTATTGCTGCGCAAATGGCCAATATTGGCCAGGTTCTAAAATGGAATGGCAACACATGGATACCCGGCGATGATCTTACTGGTTCAGGCGGAGGAAACACCTATGTAGCAGGTTCAGGTATCAGCGTCACAGGCGTCGGTCCCTTCACCATTAATAATACCGGCGACTTAGACAACACCAACGAACTGCAGACACTTTCCCTGGTGGGAAGTGCCCTTACTTTATCCGATGGCGGTGGCACCGTAAACCTCCCTTCAGGTGGCAATAATTACGCAGCAGGTACCGCCATCAGTATCACGGGGTCAGCTCCTAACTTAACGATTAACAATACCGGTGACCCCAGCAGTACTAACGAAATCCAGGTGCTTTCTTTAGTGGGAAATACCATTTCCTTGTCCAATGGCGGCAGCTCTGTCAGCATTGACCCAAGTTCAACCAATGAAATCCAGGCATTATCATTGGCAGGAAACGCATTGTCCCTGTCTAATGGAGGCGGCACAGTAAACCTTCCCACCGGCAACAATTATGCAGCGGGCACAGGCATCAGCGTTACAGGAGCAGCACCCAACTTTACTATCACCAACTCAGGCGACCCCAGCAGTACCAACGAACTGCAAAACCTGAGCCTCAATGGCACTACGCTTAAAATTTCCGGTACTAACAGTACCGTAAAATTCGACACCTTGTTCTCGAGCGGTGGATTGGGCTTATGGAAAAGCAGTGGCAATAATATTTACAGTAACAATACCGGCAATGTGGGCATCAACACCATCAACCCAACCACCAAGCTGCACGTAAAAGGCGGCGGAGAAACTATCCGGGTAGAAGGTGCGAACCCGATGATTAGTTTATCTAACGCTGCTACCGGCATTGATGGTTATCTGTGGCAGCGCAATGGTGCATTAGTCCTTGGCACACAGGACTCTTCCGATATCATGCTGCAAACAGGTGGCGGCAGTCCGGCATTAGTAGCCGGTGGCACTTCAGGTAATGTTATCATTGGCGGAGCTGCCCCCGGACCAGAGAAGTTGAAAGTCATTCACAATGACCGCGGATTTATGCTGGAAAACAGCAGTGGCAACAATTGGGAGTTCCTGGTGCAGGATGGCAGTGGTAACCTCGTTTTGTTTGCGAACCCATTCGGAGCCAGCGTTCCGGTAGGGGCATTTGCAACTAACGGCACGTATATGTCATCTGACCGGCGTTTGAAAAAAGAGATCAGTGGCATGCCATCGGTACTCGACAAACTGAACCGCCTCGAGCCTGTCTCTTATAAATTCAATTTCCAAACGGAAAAGGATGACTTATCCTACGGATTTATTGCCCAGGATGTTCAGGCGTTATTTCCTAACTTAGTGACTACCAGTCCGGCCAGAGATGGCAAAGAAGGCACACTGATGGTCAATTACAGCGGTCTGGGCGTTATTGCGATAAAAGCAGTTCAAGAACAACAGGCGCAAATTAATCAATTAAAAGGAGAAAATGCCGACCTTCGCGCCCGCTTAGATGCCATTGAAGCGCTGCTGAAAAAATAGTATTTAGTGGTGAGTGGTGAGTGGAGAGTGGTTATTGGTTAGTGGTTAGTGCTGTGAATGACTGGATTGTATATAATACTATTGAGCCTTATATGCGCCGTGCCTTGACATCATCAACAGCAGCTTACTAACGCCTAACCGCTCACCACTAAACACTCTCCACTCACCACTAAACACTAAACACTTAACACTAATTTATGCTTTATAAAAAACTACTCCCCATTGTCTTTTTTTGCTGTTATTCCTGCTGCCTTTTGGCGGATGGAATAGCAGTAGATACCGCAATATATTCCCAGACCTTTTGCAGTAATCAATTGGTGATTATCAACAACCATGTATACAGTCCTTTCAATCCGGAGGGGCTGGAGGTTATTCCGGGTGGTGCATTTGATGGGACAGACAGTATTTTTTTTGTAAAACTCTCTTTTAAAGCACCTGCTGAACGGAATTTTAACACGACCATTTGTGAAGACGATACTATTTTCGTCAACAACAGAGCGTATCACCTGGGGCATTACAAGGATACAGAGATATTTGAAAATGGAGCGGTGAATGGGTGTGACAGTATTGTTTATGTAATGGTTGAATTTGACAGCCAACCTTTTTCTTACTTGTTCGATACTCTTTGCGAATATGAAACCCTCGAGATCAATGGTACTATCTACGATAAAGACAACAACACCGGCCTTGAAATATTAAAAAACGGCGCTGCTTCCGGTTGCGATTCCTTAGTTTATATCAGTCTTCATTTCAGACAATCCTGGGTATACCTGGGGGGAGACAGGTCATTAGTGGAAGGGGATTCAGTTTGCCTGCAACTTTCCAGTCGCTACAACGCCCAGAATATTGCGTGGACCCCTCCCCCACCCTGCGGTGATCCTTCCTGCGCTTCCTTTTGTATAGAACAGATCACCGGCGGATTGACCTACAACGTCATTTTCACAGATATTTATGGCTGTACTTCCACCGATGATGTACGGATCAATGTCTCCTCCGAACACTTAGTTTATGGCCCGAATGTGTTCACCCCTGGAGCGGAGGCGCCTAACGACCGTTTCTTTCTGCGTGCCGATCCGGGTGTGACCAAAGTCAATCGCTTAGTGATCTTTGACCGTTGGGGCGAACCTGTTTTTAAACAACGGAATATCCCCAACGACGACAGCGCCTACGATTCGGGTTGGGATGGCACCTGGAAAAACCGGGCGCTGGAGAACGGCGTTTACGGCTGGTGGGCCGAACTGGAGAATTTTCAGGGAAGACGGTTTATTAAGACGGGGGATGTGGCGATTTTGAAGCCCTGAAAAAAAATCAAAACGGATAACCAAAAGAAAAATTCCAGTTCAAATTCTCTTTCCGCCAGTACCCATTGGTCAATCGTATATCCCTGACGACCCAGCGGTCGCCCACTGTCAGATAGGGTTTGGCCAACGGAACAGCCACGTCGAGGCGCAGTACAAAAAAGCCCAGGTTGACCCGAAGCCCCACTCCGGTTCCGACCGCCAGTTCCCGGTAAAAACGGTTCAGCCTGAATGTAGAAACCGCGGTCGCGTCGGGACCCGAAGTGAGCCAAATATTACCGGCATCTAAGAAAAATGCCAGTTCGGGGAAGCGCCCGATAGGAACACGGTATTCCAAACTACTCTCTATCAGCATATTACCGGTATAGCGACCTACAGAAAGCACACCGGTGGTGGTGTCGCGGGGTTGTCCCCCAGGCCCAATGGTACGCGGCGCAAAGGCCCGTACGCTGGATGCCCCCCCGATCACAAAACGATCCAGCAAGGCGATATTCCCATTGCGGCGAAGCGGAATCCCCGCGCCGATGGCCAACCGCATGGCCAGCACATTGCGGGCGTTCGTCTTTTGGTATTGGCGGTAATCAGATTCCACAAAGAGGTTAAGCGGACTGGTGAGTTGGTAGTCGGCGGGCAAATATCTACTGCGGTTATAGCCACTCCATTGACCGGCAAAGCGCTGGCGAAAGAACCGTGTAAGCCGCCTGGCGGGTTCGAGGCGTTGGTCAAGGGTGAAGGTATAATTGGGTTTGTATTCCACAAAGGTGAGCAGCGAAATCGATGTGCCTGTGGTATCGGACGGGATTTCGGAGATCAATTTCTGGCGCGTACCCTTGTTGCTGATGGTCGAATATTGCAAGCCCAGTCCCACTGGATTTACCTCCTGAACTACCGATCCCTTCCGATTTTTTTTCCATAAATATCCAGCCTGCGCTTCTATGCGCTGGTAACTGAGCCGGAATTGGCCCAGTTCAGGCAAATTATATTGAAACCAGTTCGTTTCGTGCCGAAGGGAAAATTGGGTACTGCTGAAGGCGAGACTTTGTCTGTTCGACAGGAACAAAAAACGCGGAAGGGCCAACCGCGCAGAAACATCGCTCACCACAAAATCCTGAAAATTAAAATTGCTTTTGTCGGTGCGGAGGTAAGCTCCATTGAAAGCAAGCCGCAGCGCTTCGGCTCCCCTGAAGATATTCCGGTGGGTGTAGGCGGCACCAGCACGCAAGCCGTGGTAATAACTCGGTGAAAATACGCCCGACAACGTTGCCTCCACCCGTTCGGGGCGGTAGGGTGTAAGGTAGATTTTGGCATCCAGGAGCGAGTCTGAAAGCGGCGACACATCGAAACGGATATTGATAAACTTGTACACATTCAGGTTTAACAGGCGATAAATAGTCGTCTGGTAATCGTTATTGGAGTAATATGCCCCACAGCGCAGGAAAATCTGTTGTTGTAGTATCTCGGGTTTGACCGTCAACTGATGATAGACATAATTCACACACCCCATGCGCATAGTATCGAAAGCCCGGAGTGCTGCCGCAGACTGCTTCGCCAGGTCGTAATCGGGATAGACCGTAATGCTGGCGAGGCGGTATTGCCGGCGCTCCTGCCCGCTGACTTCTTTCTTAACCAGCAAGGTGAGGTTTATATCCCCGGGAGGATGCAACGTATCGGCTTGAAACAAAAGGTTATCGGGCGAAAAAAAGTACCAGCCGTGGTTGCGCAGGGTATCGCTTAGGCGTTGGCGTTCAGCAAGAAGTTCTTCCAAGTGGTAAAATTGGCTGGTATGCAGCAGTGATTGGGGGCGCAATGCAGCAATAATATGCGTGAGCGTACTGGAATCAGCCGGATAAACGATCTGATCAATCTGTTCCTGTGGATTTTTTACCAG
The DNA here is from genome assembly GCA_044350415.1 of Saprospiraceae bacterium. GTDB lineage: Bacteria > Bacteroidota > Bacteroidia > Chitinophagales > Saprospiraceae > M3007. The sequence goes on from JBILHQ010000014.1 coordinate 5,197, forward strand.
TATATCGTGCTGAATTCTGACGGTGTGTTTTCGCACCTTTTCTGTGGAAGTGATGGCTGTTTTAAAAAAACCGTCGTTGGCCGCACGCTCTTTCAATAATTCCTGTTGGCGGTCGGCAATTTTGGCTTCAAACAGTACAGGGGCTTCTCCAAATTGGTTGGAGATATAATTGCCAATACTTTTGGGCCGGCGGTTTTTGAATGCGTTATAAATCACTAATTTCGGCCGCATCCATAATATTTTTTTATTGGGACGTGGCAGGATAACGGCTTTTTTCAAGTCGCTTTTGAGTGCTTTGGTCGACCAGTTTTTATCGGCTTTGCTGATATGGATTTTGGCACCACTGTACAAATACTCGCCTTCCTGAAGATGGCCGGTTCCGGTACAGCCTGTGATAAGTGCGAAAAGTGCTGACAAGATGCCCGCTTTAAAAATTGATTTATTCCGACTATGGCCTGTTATTTTGATCATTCGTTTATTGCCGATTACGAGATTTTCCTGCTCCCCCAAATTCCTTCGCCAATATCAGTCCAGCCCCCGAATTGCGCAGATTGGCCGATGAGGCATTCAGCAGTTCAAACCCTTTTTCCGAAAATATGGTGATTTTCAATTCTCCGTTGCGGTTCAGCGCGTATTCCACGGATGCGTTGTCTAAGCCGCTGCGGGCACTCTCGCCGCCGCCCACTGTTGTGCCGCCCGACAGTTTGAAAGTCAGCCGGTCTTCGAAAAACGATTTTTGTAAACGCAATTGGTAATTAGTAGTGCCTTCTGCCTGACTGGCACCGGTATTGGTGGCACCTTCTGTGGTGGCCAAATCGACGTCAATCCAGGTAAGGTACTGGTCGGCCAAAGCATTGATCTGGCTCGTAAGGAAACTGCTCAAGCCAGATTGCAAGGGATTCCCACCGCTGATGGCGGTGCTGGTTCCAATGGTTTCGCCGATAAAATTGCGCAACAACAATACCCCAAATACCTGCCTTGACAACAGGTTTTTGTCCTGGTTTACATTGCTCAAAGCACGCTGCACCAAATCTGATTGCTGGTTGCCAAAGCCTGTTCCCAAACTTTCCTGTTTGGCAGTTGTCGGGTAAATAAATTGAAAACTGACATCCGGTTGCATAGCCGAACCATTCAAAGTTGTTTGTAAAAAGAACGTTTGCGGTTTGCGGTATTTGGCCGTTTCCTCCACCGATTCAGTCGATAGCTGATTGACAACCAATGGATATGGGGAGGCTTTGAACCGATACCGTGCCTTTAGTGCCAATTCAGGCGCAAGCATATCACCCGTCCAGGTAATGGTGCTGCCATTGGTCACTTCAAAACTGCGTTTCACCACCGATTGGTAAGAATAATTATACACACCGCGAACAAGCTCTACTTGTCCTGCCAACGTCATATTGCCATTTTTCAACAGGTTGAATTGCAGTTTCCCAATGGCGTTGCCGCTGAAATCGTCACCCGTAACCGGATTAATCACGCTGTTAATGGTGAGATTGGAATCAATTTCGATGCTGGCGCTCAGGGTAAATGGCTGGATATTAACGGGTGTATCATAAACTATGGGCCGCACATTTTGTTGGGGCGGGGACAGGAAGTACACAATACCTTCGTGCTGAAGGGCTTGCGTGGCCACGTCATACACATAGGTAAACGTAGATTCTTTGGCCGTTTTAACCACCAGTTGAATGTCCGGTTGGGATAGAGGTCCTTTTATCGTACCATCCAAAGAGACATACAATTCCCCGAAATACACTGGATTTTCTTTTTTGGAAGAATGAAGCGCCTGCCATCTGTCGGCGTGCAACGTCAGGTTACTTTGGATATTCGTCCAATCAATGGTGGATAATTGGCCATTAATGTCCAAAGTTTTGCCATCGGGGTCGCGCAATACCAGACCATCCAGTACGATACCCGAATCCGTAAAAACAAAGGGCGTTTCGCTAAGTCCGTAACGAACATTGGTGAGCACAGGGGTAAAAAAAGTCTCATGCAATTGTATTTTCCCGCGTACCTGTGGCGCATCTGTACTGCCGTTAATTTTTAAATGTCCTTCGCCCCAACCATCCAGGTTTTGCAATATGCCTGCCAGAAAAATATCGAAATTGTTGTAGTTCAAGCGGTCAATATCCAGCGCAAAATCCAGACCGGTCTTGTTGCCCGCTAATTTTCGGGTCGCTCCTTCCAGCTGAATAGACTGCTCCGCTCCGGTAAGGGTAAATTTTTGAACTGCCGCCCCTGTTGGTGTGATATGAATCTTATTGTCGGGATCTATCGCCCATTCTTTGAAATCAATGATTTGGCGAGGAGCCAGGGAGATGACTGTTTCTTTAGGATTTTTCTGGAGCATCGCCTGAATAGCCAACAAAAAACGTTCGCGGCCATCGTTGCTGTTGGCCTTGAAAGATACATCAGCAACATTGGCCTGAAATTGTCCATTCAACACCGCATTTTCTACAAAAGGCTGGTCCCCGCGTTTTACAAAAGGAGAAGTCAGTACAAACAGCGCTGCTGTATCACCAGCATAAGCACGCACCTTTAAAGAATCCATCTCCCAATTGCGATAAACTACCTTTGGTTCCTGTACCAACAGGCTGAAATAGTTCCGCTGCCCCACTAATGCCCCTTCCAGATAGACCGGACCAAGATCGGTTAGGCCAGGAACAAGACCTGTGGTAAGCAGTTCTGGGCTCAATAAATGCAATTGTACAAAAAAGGAGTCCGTGCTCACAGGTGGCATAATGGTGGTACGATCGACCACAAAGTATTGCCCGGCGATATTTCCAATGGTAGTGGATAAATCGGCCAGCGAAAAGTACCCTTTTATAGTACCCTGAAGCCAGTCGGAGAAGATATCAATATTGTTGTGGCGGTTGTCCAACGAGACATTTATCGCCAGATCGCCAGGATGAATATGCACTGTATCATATTGTAAATCGATATTTTCAATATTTACCCGGGCCGATAAGGTATCTATAGACAATCCTTCTGAATGGGAGCGTATATGCATGCAGCCGGTGGTCGGTCGACTGGTCCAGCCAAACTCGCGCAGGTCTACACAGTTCAGTGAAATATCCATATCCAGCATGGGGATGGCGGAAGTGAAATCGCCCGAAGCCCGCGCCCGAACGGCTGCCCGCTCATCGGGTGATTGGAAACCACCTTTGAAGCGCCGACCATTGACGTCGGCATCAAAAGTGATATCGCGCAGGATGAGGTTGTCCCAAATAACCGAATCGACGACTCCAACCAATTGAACACTGGCATCTTTACCCACTCCAGATCCTCGCCCGTTGACCTGAGCATTAAAACCTATAGTTTGGAGCGGGCGCAAGGAAGTATCAGCGGCCAATTGGCTGATGCGTAGGTTTTGTCCTGTCAAATCTAATTGGTAGGTGGTATCGCGGAGTGAGGCAGCAATGTTGATATTACCTAGATTATCCAGTCCGATGCCTGCCGTCGCTGTGGCGTTCTGGATAGAACCTTTTGCTGTGCCGCGTATGGTTATCAATCCGGGCAGGCGTAATACATTCGTAATCAGTGAGTCCGGCATATAACCCAATATTTCAGCGCGTGTCAAGGTGCCCTCGAAAGACACGTCGAAGCCCCACTGATCGGGTGTCTGTATATCGTTCAGCATCCCTTTAAAAGCCAGGTGACTGGTGGCTCCGTCGCGAATAGCATTGCATGTAAAATCTGTTTGGAGTGCTGCTAATGAGCCGCTGATAGTACCAGTGGCTTTCCACCAATCGGGGAATTGCAGCGCTTTTGTTTCAAAAATAGTAAAAAAGTTACCCGGAGCGTCCAATTGATAGATCTTCAGGTCCATGCCAAGATGATCGGGGTCATTCAAATCGCTCAGCGTGCCCGCCACGTCAAACTGTAAATTTGGTCCGGGCAGGGCTGAAAAGTTGCGGCCAGTCTGCAAGGCTGCTGCCTCACCGTGCAGTGCCAACTGCAAATGGGCCAGCGTACCAGCGATATTACCGGAGGCACTGAGCCATGCGGGTGACGGCTGTATTAACAGGCTGTCTAAAGGTAAAGGCGTATCGCCTACAGACATCCAGCGCACGAGATCCGTGCGATTGGTCTCCAGGTGACTGATATTGAGGAGCATGCCCAGTTGGGCAGGGTCAGACAATTGTTGTAGGGAGCCGGTGAAAGCAGCGACAGTACCACTGCCTGCCCGGAATTGGATATTTTCAGTTTGAAGGTTGTCGAGCCAGCCATTCAGGGTGCCTGATACTTCGTAAGGTATATCCTGCAACCGGAAGAGGGCAAGGCTTTCCTGCGGCGGAAGCAGGAGCAACAAATCACCTGCAATACCTTTTACCTGCCGCAATTGGATCTGCATCTTATTAAAAGTCGCTTTTGGGGTTTTAAACAGCAAAATATCGCCGTCCAGAACAGTCTGGTTCAGTTTGACTACGGCATTTTTCACTTCAATACTACCGGAAGTTACCCGGGTACTTGCCTGGAGTGCGTGAACGACAATACCGCTTTTATCAATAGCAGAGAATGCATCGGCCAGTAGCACCAGTGTATCATTTTGAAAAGAAAAGTTGGGAATTCTGGCATTCAACCGCGTCATTGCTAAATCACCGACATTGAAATGGCCCGGTGTTGCGGGCGTTACAGGATCGTGGTAAGCGACTGCACTGTTGTCGACCCGCACCCCTTTAGTTTGAATTTGGAGAACATTGTTGGCGGATCGGAGGTAAAGGTTGTCGATTTGGGCCTGCTCCAGGGTAGCATCTAAGGCCATTTCTGGAGTTACGTAAAGCAGGTGCGAACGCGTTATTTCGCCATTGTTCAAGGATAGGCCGAAGGCCGGCGCTGGTTCCGTACTTATTTTATTTTGTACCATCCTGATGTCGGCATCGGCCAACTGCAGACCATCCAGAACGAACTGTAATGTTTTCATATCCACTTGAGCAATCACCGTTTCAGCCGTTCCGATATTGGCCTGGATTGCACTTGCAGCATTGTCGTCCTCCTGCAAAAAGTGTACGTTTTGGAGAGACAGAGCCGTCATATCCAGCTGTAATTGCCAGGCAGATGCCGTTGTATCAGCCATTACCGGCGCGTTGGGATTTGCAAAAGCCTGTACGATAAAATCAAAATTGTAAATACTGTCTTTACGGTGGAGGTAAATCCCGGCATCTTTGAGCGATATCTTTTGTAACTCGATAGTTTGGTTCATTAATCGCCACATATCTACGGACACCACCAAACTGCCCACCCTCGCCAGCGTATCACCTTGCTGGTCTTCGAGTAAAAAATTTTCTAAAGAGACGTAGTAAGGAAAACGCAGGCGAATGGCTCCGATTTCTACCCGCGTACCGAATTTTTGCTGCAAATATCTTGCTGCTTTTTGCGTAGCAGCTTGCTGCACGACGGGCAAAGAAAGGGTAAACAACGTGACCAGTAATAACAACAACAAAGCACAGAGGTTGTAGAATACCACCCTCCCAAACTTCCGCCAGCGCGCGGCGGCTTGCCTTGTTTTTTCATTCATGGTCGTTCTTTTTTTCACCAGCCAGGTCATTTCCTTTTGCCGGGGCCACCTTTTTAGGTTTCGGAAGTACCAGCCTTTGGCCATCAACACCCGAATAAGCGATTAAAGGATGCCCCTTCTGTTCGTTAGGATCACTAAGATCGGGTTTTTTTTTGTTAAAATCCTCATTTATTTTTTGGCTGAGCATCGTGCCGGAATTTGGGATCGGCAAGTCTTTTTTATTTTTTCCCATTATTGATCCGTGATAGGTTTTTCACGGTGCAAAAATTGGGTTAAGGAGATAAGAAGGCGTTACATAATTTTGGAAAAGAGTTGTATAATTCATAGGTGCCTGATGAATTCGGTTATATTTGTGGTTGCATACCTGCCATTATCCTGATACCCTAATAAATCAGGTAGAAGAAGGAAGGAATCCAGACATGCTCCAAGATGGCGACGATCAGAAAAATATGGTTCGACAAAGTACTTTTCTGAGAACCCCCAAAAATCTGTATTTTTGCCTTGCAGCGACTATGATATGAGTACCGTAGAAAAATACATCAATCCATTTACTGATTTTGGATCTAAAAAATTGTTTGGCCCAGAGCCCAGCCTGGAAAACCGTCCTGCGGGATTAAAAAACCGGACATTCCAAAAAGTATTTGAAACTGCCGAAATCGCGAAGTTTTCCCACGATGAGAAGGCGAAGCATAAAGAACGTTTTAAATATTATCGTGACCTGAAAAATGTAGTGTATACTTCTTACAAAGAAGCTAAAGCAGAAGGCAAGAAGGAGCGAAATATTGAGATTGCCCGGCAGCTGAAATTAGACGGAGAACCTTTAGATAAGATCATACGCTACACCGGGTTATCTATGCAGGATATTGAAAACATACAATCCAGTGAACCCAACTTCATTGTCGTCATAAAAATTATAAAAACTTACTTCAACACCATGAACAACTCATTTAAAAACAACATTTTATGGGCAATATTATTGGTCTTTTTCCAGGCAGGCACCCTTGCTGCCCAGAGCACCCCGGCGAAGGAGATCAACATTACTTCTGCTATTTTGAAAAAAAAGGTAAGCCTTCAGGTGCAACTACCTGATGGGTACCGTACTTCCAAAATGAAATACGCAGTACTGTATGTGCTCAACGGAGACGATCAACTGGCAGGCGAAATGGCCATCAAAGCCCGGGAATTGCACCAGGAAAACAACATCCCAGAGATGATCGTAGTTGGCATTGATACCGACGATGATGCCGCCCAATTCCTTTCCTGTATGGAAAAAGAACTGATCCCTGCCCTCGCCAAAAAGTACCGCACCAACGGAACGCGCATCCTCCTCAGCAAAGACCTTTCAGGGTCCCTGGCGCTGTATGCCTTGCTCACCAAACCTGCCTTGTTCAACGGTTATATCTCCGCCACGCAACACTGGGTGAAGAATGGCAAAGACATCTACACGGGTATGACCGAAGCAGCCTTCCAAAAAACTGCCCAATATGAAGGCAGGAAAATCTTTTTTGCAAGGTTAAGTGGCGCATACGACGATAGCGACCCGAAAAAGAACGAAAAAGAAATGCAGCAGTTTTCAGACCTCCTCATCTCCAAATCTGACAATCGCATTGCGACCCAATACAAGGTTTTCAGCGACTGGGGCGACCCGGTTCGACCTGATTTTAAGGAGTGCCTGTTGTTTGTGGCAGGATCGGGAAAGCAACCCAAAACCCCCACCTCCAAACTCGAAAAGCACCAACTCGCCGACGGCAAATGGGTGATCAGAGACAGCCAAAAAAAGGTACTGTACGACATATTTCCTTACGACAATGGCCCGGATTATCCCTCCGATGGCTTGTTCCGAATAGTGAAAGACGGCAAAATCGGTTACGCCGACGAACACACCTATGCCATCGTAATACCCGCGCAGTTCGATTGTGCCTATCCTTTTGAAAATGGGAAAGCCAAAGTCAGTAATCAATGCCAAACCGTCAAAGATGGTGAATACAGCATTTGGGAAAGCGATGCCTGGAAATATGTGGATAAAAAAGGGAAATACTGAGACTTGACAGACCACTAATGGCAGTGGGCTAATATCCGTACGAAACCGGGCACTGTTGTTCATTTTCGAACACCTTATTTAAATAAAATAAAATTAAAATATTGGCTACCAGGTCTTTAAACAATTGGCATACTGATTGGGAATATTGAGTGTTGTTGCGGTGAGAGACCATCCATAACAATACTTATTTAAATTAAACAAAATATGATTGGAAATTACCTGAAAATCGCCTGCCGTTCCTTGTGGAAAAACAAGGGCCTCTCCATCATTAACATTGTTGGTCTGTCCGTTGGTTTGGCCTGTTTTGCATTGTTTTCATTGGCCGTTCTGAACGAGTACAGTTTCGACCGCTTTCATACGAAAGCCGACCGTTTATTCGCGGTTTATGAAGCCATCGGTGAATTAAGTGGCCAGCCTGCTCAGAAATTGATCAATTTACCAATGCCGCTTGGTCCTGCGTTAAAAGAAGATTTTCCTGATATCGAACGGTTTGCGCGATTACAGGGTTCAGGCGAAACCTTCGTAGTACACACTCCGAATGGCATTGTTGAAGAGCAAGCGAGTTTCGTGGATCCGGCATTTTTTGAGATGTTTAGTTTCCCATTTTTATATGGGAATGCACTTTCTGCATTCGCTGTACCCAGCAACGTTGTTTTGACCGAAAAAATGGCGCAAAAGTTCTTCGGGGAATCCAACCCAACGGGCAAAACACTGGGCATCAATATAGCAGGCGGAGATCATTTCGAGTTGTTTACCGTTTCTGCAGTTGTTCAGAATTTACCCTCCAATTCGACCCTCCAGTTTGGCATATTAATGTCATTTGAAAAATTCGCAACCAGCGCACGTGGCAGAGCTGACGCAACGAACTGGCAGCAATTATCTATGCAAACGTTCATAGAATTGCGTCCAGGCTCCGGCTTGTCAAAAGACCAGAAACGGTTGGACCAATTTTTCGGAAAATACTATCCTGACGTAGAAAAATCACTCCGCGACAACGGACTTTGGAGCAAACCGGAGCTACCCGTCACCTACGCCCTTTTGCCCATTCAATCGATGCACCACGACCCTGATTCAGGCATCTCCCCCAGACTTTCGCTGATCTTGCTGGCAATCGGCGGTGTTATCCTGCTCATCGCCTGTATCAATTTTATGACATTGTCCATCGGGCGTTCCGCAGGCCGGGCGCGGGAAATCGGAGTGCGCAAAGTCATTGGCGCAAGCCGGGGGCAACTTGCAAGGCAACATCTGGTGGAGGCTGTTTTGCTCAGTAGCCTTTCCACAGCAACAGGCATGGTCCTCACGATGGTATTATTACCTGTTTTTAATCAATTGTCGGACAAGGAGTTAACATTTGACTTCCAACAGTTTCCTGAGCTTTTCAGACTGGTTCCAGGACTTGCATTGCTGGTCGGTGTTTTGGCAGGTAGTTACCCAGCCTTCGTTTTATCTGGTTTTTCGCCACTCGAAACCTTAAAAAGCACATTGAAAATCGGTGGGGAAAACTGGTTTACCAAATCGCTTGTCACCTTTCAATTCGTCCTTTCGGTTGGCTTTATGGCCTCCACCTTCATCATGCTGCGGCAGATGGCTTTTTTGCACGCTAAAGATCTTGGTTTTGACAAAGAAAACGTGGTGGTGGTGAATGCCCACGGTGCGGCCGACCCGACTAAAACCCTCGCCCGTTTTCGGCAATCATTGGCCAATCGGCCCGAAATAAAGGGTATCGGCGGCGCAGAATTCTCCCTCGGTGCTGGCCCGATTGCAGGTAATAACAGGTTTGATTATAATGGGAAAACCACTGATATTTTTGAACATTTTATCGACCCAGAGTACCTCCGTGTATTAAAGATACCGTTAGTATCCGGCAGAAACTTCGACGCAAATATGGTGCAGGACAGTGTGACTTCCGTTATTGTAAATGAAACGGCTGTACGGGCTTTCGGCTGGACGACTGAAACAGCTCCCGGTCAGGTACTCACCGGCTACAATATGGCCAATCCAAAGCGCAATCCTGTGGTGATTGGCGTAGTGCGCGATTACCATTTCCGCTCGCTCCACGAAAAGGTATACCCGATGATGTTCACTATGTTCAACGATCGTTTGCCACAACAATTTTTCGTGCGCATTGCTCCTGGCGATCCGGGCCGGGCGCTCAGCCAAATTCAGATGGCATGGGCCGGAGTCGAGCCTGTTTTGCCTTTCCGATATACTTTTTTGGACGAAAATCTCCAAAAATCCTATGCGACCGAGTCCCGAATGAGCACCACTATTGGTTGGGCAGGCGGCATTGCCGTGTTTTTGGCATGTTTGGGATTATTTGGCCTGACAGCACTATCGACGCTGAACCGTACCAAAGAAGTGGGCATCCGAAAAGTTCTTGGTGCATCTGTGGCAGGTATCACAGCACTGCTGGCCAAAGACTTTTTGAAATTGGTCGTAGTGGCCATCATCATTGCATCGCCCATCGCCTGGTACTTCATGAATAAATGGCTGGCCGATTTTGCCTACCGGATTGACATGCGTTGGTGGATGTTCGCCCTTTCGGGTGCAGTGGCAGTAGCGATTGCGTTTTTGACAGTTGGGTACCAGTCGGTGAAAGCCGCTTTGACCAACCCCGTAAAGAGCTTAAGGAGTGAATAGTCATCAAAATTGGTATAATTGTATGCAGGAACGGGTAAATAATAAAGCATTTTTTCAAGACAAAAGTCAATTTTCTATGCTCCCTCTTTTGACAGTCACAGCATTTATTCCAGACTGGTCCTCCCAATCAGAGGCTCCTGGCAAAAAAAACAAAGCTGCTGCGAGTAGAAAGCGATACGATGGAAATCAGCCATTCCCACCGCGGGGAATCATCATTCACCGGCTGTTTCAGCCTGTTGTTTTTTTATTGCTCTCTTTTTCAGTACTTACCATATCCCATGCGCAGTTCATACTGCCTCCAGTAATCAAATGGAATGGCAAAAGCGAAGCACTCATCGCCCAACCAGGCAGTCCATGGATAACGTCCAGTGAAAAATCAGGTTTTGTGACCACGCCGGATTATGCCGGGACCATAGGCTGGTGTAAAAAATTGGCCACCGCTTCACCGCTGTTAACCATGGTCACCATTGGCAAAAGTGTGGAAGGGCGCGACATCTGCATGATCATCGCTTCCACCGAAAAAAACATTACCGCAGCGGCGCTCAAAAAATCGGCCAAACCCTTGCTGCTTGTGCAGGCGGGTATTCACTCCGGGGAAATTGATGGCAAAGACGCCGGAATGATGTTGTTGCGCGACATTGCTTTTGGCAATAAAAAAGGGTTAATCGACCAGGTCAATTTCCTGTTTATTCCCATCCTGAGTGTGGATGCACATGAACGGTCTTCTCCCTACAACAGGCCCAACCAGCGTGGCCCGCAGGAGATGGGCTGGAGAACCAACGCACAGAATTTAAACCTGAACAGGGATTATGCCAAATTGGACACCAAAGAAATAAGATCGGTTATTCAGGTAATAAATGATTATAATCCTGTTTTGTATATGGATATCCATGTTACGGATGGCGCTGACTATCAATATGATATCACTTTTGGAGGCTTGGGCAAACAGGGTTATTCTCAAGGTATCCGGGATTGGTTGGAAAACAACTACAAACCAATTGCCGATAAGGATCTGGCTGACAACGGTCATATTCCGGGGCCATTATTAAATGCCTTCAATGAAAGGGATTTTTCGCAAGGTAATATGGGAGGTATGGGAGGCCCCAGGTTTTCTGACAGTTATGGCGACCTGCGGCATTTGGCGACGATATTGGTGGAAAATCACTCTTTAAAGCCCTACAAGCAACGGGTCCTGGGCACGTATGTATTGCTGGAAAGCACCCTCCACCTCTTGGCAACAGCAGGAAAATCCTTAAAGGCAATCACGGCATCAGACAGGGCCAACAGGGCTGCCCAAATCCCCTTGTCCTGGAAAGTGCCGCAAATGAAACACCCCGTTAACTTAGATATCCTGGCTGTTCAAAAGATGGAACCTGCGGCCGTGGCACCTCCCGATAGCCTCAACCTGATGGCCATAGCTGCTGTTCTTCACCAATCGGCAATCACCCATTCGGATTATGTGGAGTGGTTGGGGAAACCCGACACGATGACGATTGCCAATTACCGGTTATCGGAGCCGGCTGAGTTTATTACCCGCCCCAAAGGATATTGGATTCCACCCTCCTGCGATGAGGTCATTGCCCGGTTAAAAATGCACGGTATTATCATGAATACGATAACAGAAGCCCGTGAAGTATTAGTCGACATGTACCGGATCGGGGATTATTCCTTTGGGGAGGACAGTCACAACATAGAACCTTTTGAAGGCCATATTCAGGTGACTGGCGTAACCACGATCGAAACCCGCCAGCAGTTATTCCCAGAAGGTTCGGTGTATGTTTCCACCGACCAGCCATTGGGCGATCTTGCGGTAGTATTGCTGGAACCCGCTTCGAAAGACTCTTATTTCAGCTGGGGGTTCTTTCTTTCTATTTTCCAACGCACCGAATACGTAGAAGCCTATGTGATGGAACCTATGGCCAAAAAGATGCTGGAAGATTCCCCGGCATTACAACAAGCGTTTGAACAAAAGAAAGAACAGGACAAGGCATTTGCCAACAACCCGCATGCTATCCTCTCCTGGTTTTACAGCAAAACAAAGTATTATGACGAGCGGTATTTGTTGTATCCGGTTGGGAGGGCGATGTAAATCAGGTATGAAGTATGAGGTGTGAGGTATGAGGTGAGAGGTGTATTTGTTATATCCGGTCGAGAGGACGATGTAGGGAAAATATGTAACAATTCAACCAGATTTTTCAACAACGCAACGGTCCCGGAGTCTTTCGAGCATAAATACAAGCGTTAATATTGCAACACAATTGATTATTTAACGAAATGTATTTATTATGAAAAATTGCTTTTGGCTCCTTCTGGTTGGTATTCCTTATTTCGCTTTTGCGCAAAATAACAGGCAAAATATACGCGGTACGGTGATTGACAAACTTTCCCAATCCACGCTTGTTGGAGCTACCGTACAGATCATTAATAAAGTAGCAACTATAGGGGCTGGGACCGATGAAAACGGTAATTATGTCCTCGTTGGCCTTGCTCCCGACAGATATGAAATCAAAGTATCATACCTAGGTTACAAAGACGTTTTCATGCCAAATGTGGTGGTTACCTCCGGGAAAGAAGTGATTTTGGATATTGCGATGGAAGAGGATTTGAGGATCCTGAATGAGGTCGTAATTAAGGCTTACAGCAAAAACAAAACCATCAATGACCTGGCGACGGTTAGCGCACGCACTTTCTCCATGGAAGAAGTCAATCGGTATGCAGGTGGCAGAAGTGACCCCGCACGTTTGGCTGCTAATTTTGCCGGCGTGAGTGCGCCGGATGACTCGAGAAATGACATTGTTATCCGGGGCAATTCGCCAGTGGGTGTTTTATGGCGGATTGATGGTATGAATGTTACAAATCCCAATCACTTTGCTTCGGTGGGCACAACAGGCGGCGCAGTCAGTGCTCTGAATACCAATCTTTTAAAGAGTTCCGACTTTTTTACCTCGGCTTTTCCTGCCGAATATGGCAATGCCATTTCAGGTGTTTTTGATTTGGGCTTTCGGAATGGCAATACACAAAAAAGAGAAACGACGATTCAGGCTGGTGTCATCACAGGTTTGGAAGCAACGACAGAAGGGCCTATCAGCAGGAAGAATGGTTCATCTTATTTGGTCGGCTATCGGTATGCTTTGGCAGGTGTTGCACAAGCCGTTGGAGTTGATATTGGAACAACGGCAACGCCGACTTACCAGGATGTATCTTTCAAATTGAACAGTGAAACTACCCGGTTGGGCAGATTTTCTATGTTTGGAATTTTGGCGACAAGCAGTATCAGCATTTCGGGTGGCAATCCGGGATCGTTGTATGGCGGCAAAGACGGCAATGATTTGGCCAGCAAAATCGGTATTATTGGGGTCAATCATTTTAAACAACTCAATAATAAGTCCTATTTAAAGTCCATTATTGGCTTGAACTATTCAGAAACGGACCAAATCAACTATGGCAGTGACCGCATCACCAGAGAAACCTATATCCAGGAAGAAAACAATGTGGCAAAAACAGGTTACCATTTTTCGACAAGTTATAATTCGAAAATCAATTCTAAATTGTTTGTAAAAGTTGGTGTGCAAGATGAATTAATAGGCCTAAACCTTTTCTACAGAACCAAAAGAGCGGTCAATGCGGAGTGGGCGCAAATATGGGATTACGATAGTTATACCAATTTGGCGCAAGCTTTTGCACATGCCAAGTATAGTTTCAATGACAAATTGACACTCAATGCCGGCTTACATTCACAGTACTTTCAATTGAACAAATCAACCTCCCTCGAACCGCGTTTGGGGTTGAAATATGATCTGAACTCCCAAAGCAGCCTGAATTTTGGATATGGCCTGCATGCACAAATGCAGCCGATCAATGTCTATTTTTTACAAACACAAAATGCTGACGGCTCTTATGCCTACAATAACGAAGATTTGGATTTCACTAAAAGTCATCACTTGGTATTAGGCTATGATTGGAGTCCAATTAAAGATTGGCGTTTAAAAGCAGAAGTCTATTACCAATACCTTTTTGATGCACCTGTCAATACGTTTTCGAGTAGCTACTCCATGCTCAATACTGGCGCAAGTTTTAAAACTGATTTGGAAGACCAATTGACCAATGGTGGTACAGGGCAAAACTATGGTGCAGAATTGACCATTGAGAAGTTTTTTGGCAATGGCTATTATGGCTTGTTTACCTCTTCGCTTTACAGGTCAAAATACACAGGAAGTGATGGCGTAGAAAGAAACACCGCTTTTAATGGCAAATACGTCTATAATATTTTGACAGGAAAGGAATGGAATATTGGCAAAGATAAAAGAAATAAAATAAGTGTTGATTTCAAATTCACGAATGCGGGCGGACGAGCCTATACGCCCATCAATTTGACTGCCTCTAATACCGAAGGGCGTGAAGTACTGTCAACAGATGCTTATTCTGCCTACTATGACAATTATTTCAGAATGGATGTTAAAGCCAACTACACCTTCAACAGCCGCAAAAGAAAATTATCACAGACAATTTCATTGGATATTCAAAACGTCACCAATCACGAGAATGTGTTTTCTGAAAGATATGACGGTACCAACCAAACCATCAGCACTACTTATCAATTAGGTTTGTTTCCGAATGTCATTTATAAGCTGCAATTTTAACCCTCCGAAATAAACGCATATCCGGGATTTTAAGCAAAAATAATCCCGGACATACGTGAAAAATGGAAAAAGCAAAGCCCGTTGCGTCAACAATGAAAGATAAAAAATACAGACTTTGGTATATGGCCGGAATAGGATTGATGATATCAAGCCTGTTCAAACTTTTATTTTTTCGGAGAGATCCATTTTTTGATGATGTATTTTGTACCATTCCGATCGCTACAGTCATCATCTTTGAAGGTAATCTCAGAATAGATCAGTGGCTGGGTAATAAATATTCCTGGGTCGAATTCCCCAGACAACGTATCATCACGCAGTTTTTAATATCGCTGGCCTATACTGTATTTTTTTTGTATGTATTAATGTTCACTATTCATGTGATGAAATCGGGAAAATATGAAGTGATTAACCCCAAAATGAGGCAAGTATTAATTCCAGCTATTTTTATTACCATTACAACCTTGGCCATTGATATTGGCTACCAGTTTTTCAAAGCATGGCGAGAAAGTTTAACAGAAATAGAACGATACAAAACGGAAAGTGCTAACGCGCAATTACAAAATCTGAAAAATCAGCTTAACCCTCATTTTTTATTCAATAATCTAAGCGTATTAACTTCATTAGTATACAAAAATCAAGACAAAGCGGTTGATTTTATCAATGAATTGTCTAAGGTTTATCGGTATGTTTTAGACAATAAAAGTTCGGAGCTGGTAAGTTTGCAGGAAGAGTTAGATTTCCTGGACCATTATATTTATTTATTAAAAATACGGTTTGAGAGCAGTATCTCTTTTTTTATAAATATTGATGTCCATAAAGAGCGGACGTACTTACCGCCCATGTGCTTGCAAATGTTGGTCGAAAATACCATTCAACACAACGAAACGTCGCAGGCTAATCCGTTACAAGTATCTGTTTATACCGAAAACAATTATTTAATCATCGAAAACCCGATCCAGCCCCGCAGCGATAAAACCGAAAGCTCAAAAACAGGTTTAAAGAATATTGCATCACGCTATTCGTTTTTTACAGAAGACAAAATAGCCATTAAGCAAACAGCAAAAACGTTTAAAGTGTTATTGCCATTAATAATAAAAAAATGAAAGTCGTCATAGTAGAAGATGAGAAACTATCAGCAGAACATCTTTGCTTATTGTTGCAACGCATGGATAATACCATAGTGGTTATCCGATATTTGGATACCGTAAAAAGTACTATTAAAGCCTTTCAGGAAGGATTAGAAGCAGATTTGCTTTTTTTAGATATTCATTTGGCCGACGGTAATAGTTTTGAAATTTTCAACCACCTACAAATCGACACGCCGATTATTTTTACGACTGCTTACGACCAATACGCCATTCAGGCCTTTAAGCAAAACAGCATTGACTACTTATTAAAACCTGTTGCATTCAAAGATTTAAAATTTGCACTTGAAAAATATAAAAAACAGCAACAAGTCACCAATCAACAACTCATTGACAACATTACCACCGCTTATCAGCAAATTAACAAACAGCACAAAGCGCGTTTTTTAGTCAAACAAGGGCAAACCATTGATAGCATTCCAACTGCCGACATACATCACTTTGAAACCGCAGAAAGTATCTCTTTTTTAATAACTACCAAAGGTAACCGCTACCCGATTGACTATACGATGGACCAATTGGAAACAATGCTGGCACCCGGTGATTTTTTCCGAATCAATAGAAAAATCATCATTCATATCCAATCTATTGAAAAAGCAAATACTTATTTCAACAGCCGATTAACCATTGCCGGCAAATATTTAGACGAGGATGCCCGTATTGTCAGCCGGGAACGGGTAAATGACTTCAAAATGTGGCTGGATAGATAGAAAATTATTGCGTATGTAAAAAAAAGCACCGTTTAATAACAAATATCGCAACTATTTACCACATAGGCCACATCATTATTTTTCACATAGAGCACATAGGCGTAGTGTCATATAAAAGTAGTTTTCATTCTATTTACGCTATGTGAAAACCCGCCTATGTGCTCTATGTGGTAAATAGCTGCCAAATATCAACCAGTCCTGAATTTAGAAGGACTTACCTGTGTATGTTTTTTGAAGAAATTATTGAAATGAGTGAAAACCCAAAGCATGATTTTATAACAATCGCGCCTCTTGTAGGGAACAGGCTTGGCCTTGTCACCCACAAAAGGGTCTACCGGGAATACATTAAAATGCCCGATTTCGTTGCGGATATTATCGGGCATCCAGTCAAATTTCCTGTTATAAAACGCTTCTATTGATTCTGATTTATAGCCACCGCGAAGTGGTTTTGTAATTGCTCGGTTTCCCTCCGCCCCGCTGACTGCGTTGTAAAGCCTCGCCGATGCGCTGCATCGCCTGCGTTTTACGCCTTGTCAACGGAACTGATGAAAACCGATCATTTTACAAAACCACTTTGCGGTGGCTATATCCATTTTTAAACTCCTGCGGTGGCGGTGCTTTTACCAATTTCACAATATAAAGGAAGTCAATTTTTTCTTCGTCAAAAATCCCAGACATGCTCAAAGTTGAAGGAAAAAAAATAAAAAAATGATATTCTTCCGACACCTGCTGCAAAACTCCGCACCGGGTTCTATTTTTGCACATTCATTTTCTTCATTTACCCTTCCCTTCATTATGCAATTCCAGTTAAAAGTATTTTTTGCAGCCCTCATTTTTGCAGCTTGTAACAATCAACCCGCTCCAACAGCCACCACTTCGACAGCCACCGTTTCGACAACATCTCCCGACGCATCCGTCATTTTGAAACATAAATACTGGGTATCAAAACCATATAATGACGCCCTTTTCGCCAAAAACATCGTAGACACCATTTCTTATTTGCCATGTGCCGAATTGGTTTTTGGCGCAAAAGACTCCCTTTTGATGACTGCCTGCCTTTCAGATGCTGGCAGAGGGATCTTCAAAGTCACATCTCCCACCACGCTTGAAATTACTTTTGAAGGCTTCGAAGGCAAGCCATCCGCCGCCAAATATGATGAAAAAACAGGCGTATTGCATGTCGATCAACCAAGTGGTGTGGATACAAGCTGGCCTACCGATTTTGTTGCGCAAGACGATATCGATGTTACTAACATTGACAATGTAACCATCAATTTAGGCAGAAAAAGACTGGCAGGCAGTTATTCCGTTTTGCCGGCAAAAGGCCAAATGGCGATTACATCCCTGATGGAATTGCACGCCGACGGCACACAGACAGGGTTAGGAAATTTTGACAAATATGAACCCTGGCCTGCCGGTGTGGGCGGCGGCGCAGTCCAATATCCACCACTTAATGTCATGTATCTGGTCAAAAATGGCAAAGAGGACGACCCAACGACTGTCGCCTGGCAACTACATGGTGATACCCTGCGTATTTGGGACACCAAAAATACCAGTCCCGAAGGTGATATGCCGGAATACAAAACCACGAAGATCAAAGGCACTTATATAAAAACGAAATAAGAGCAGCAAAAGAATCCTCCGTAATATTGCGGTACATCCCACCTCCACCTCCACACCAAAACACACAACGCTTGAGGATTCTTAATCTTTTACTCCTGCTCATTTTTTGCAGTGCGCCACTATTGGCTCAAAATACCTTTCAACGCTATTTTACCTTACCTGATACCACATTATTGGGGAGGAAAATTATCGAAACTTCCGATGGCAATATTGCAGTGACCAGCGTAACGGAAGTATTTGCCCCTAACCAGCAGGATCGGCTCTATGAAGGCGTATTAACCAAAATCACCCCGGAAGGCTCCATTGTTTGGAGTTTAAAATTCCTGCATGGGCCGGCACTGTTGGTTTATGTTGACGGTATGGAAGCGACGCCCGATGGCGGAATGATCGTGCTGGTAATGTCGAAGGACGATTACAGCAACAAATTCCACCCCAACATCGTAAAGGTCAGTGCGCAGGGAGTGGTGGAGTGGACCAAAACTATTCCGGGAACTACCTACTTTTACCTGAATGGCATCCTGCCGGTTACCGACGGTTTTTTGATAAGCGGTCTGAATTACAATACACATGGCACCATCGTGTTCAAAATCGACCATACTGGTACCATTCTTTGGGGAAAAAACATCAATAATATCCTGTTGGTGGCTAACCGGGCGGCGGAAGACCTGGAGGGCAATCTTTACCTTCCCGGCGGGCTCAATATCAATAATAGTGCACTGGGGTCAGTTTCGTGGCCATTATTGGTGAAGCTGGACAATATGGGTACAGTATTGTGGTCCAAAACCTACACAGATCCTTTGTGGGGCAGCACGCCCGTTACGCCGTTCCAGCGCTTCCGGAAATGCCTGTTTCACCAGGATGGCCTGGTGCTTTTTTCCAACCATTTTTCGGCGCAAGAACTGGTGATGCTCCAAACGGATCTCGATGGCGTGCCATCCGTACAGAAGCGGTTCAGGATGAGTGGGGCCACTTCGTCATTCCCTGTCCTGAACGCTTTTAGTGCCGAAGATGGCCATATTCTGGTGGGCACTTTTGACAGCCATTTGGAGAACAGGCCGGTATTGATGCAACTCACTGCAGCTTTAGAGATGATCTGGATCAAGTCCTTTGGCAAAACCGGCGTGGATTTGTATACCTTTTCTGATATGCAAAGACACGGTGGGGACGAAGGGTTTTTGTTTACTGGCCCTTTTTACGAGAATGATCTTCAAAAAATCAGCGTGGTTAAAACAGATAAAGAGGGTGAATTTGCAGGCCGGTGTTGCGCCCGGGAGGAGGAAGTATTCCAGGGGTTGCTGGCAGTGGTAACTGCAGCCGATACCGTGTTAACAGAATTGCCCTGTCCGGCATTTGCAGATGGGATAGTTTACACCAAGTTGGTAACCGTCGAGAGTTTTCCGATATGTGCAGCACCGGCATCGGCAATGATCACCTTGTCGGACACACTGATATGCCCTGGTAGTTGTATTGAAGTAACAATGGTGAGTCCCGAACAAAATGGGGTGTATTCCTGGTCAATTCCCCATGCGATGCCCGATACCAGTACGGCCATCAATCCCGGACAAGTGTGTTTTGGCATACAGGGCGTGTATCCGGTATACTTACGACAGGAAGGCTGTTTGATTGATTCGAGTCACCTGAATGTCGAGGGAAAGCCGGAGATGTTTCCGAATGCTTTTACACCCAATGGCGATGGGATCAACGATGTTTTTCAGCCCATTGGCCAATGCCCGGTAGAGGAGTACCGCCTTCAGGTGTACAACCGATGGGGTGCACAGATATTTGAATCGAAGTCGGTGAATGAAGGCTGGAATGGAGAAGTGGCCGGTGTGCCGGCTCCTGTGGACGTGTATATATATCAAGTAGCCTATTATTCGCATGTGAATGGGGTGCGCACGCTGTTGCACAATGCCAAAAAGGAAGTGACGCTTTTGCGATAGACTATTGTTGACATTGAAACGTTCTATGGAAGATTTGTTAATAAAGGAGATTTTCCGGCCAATAATTAGCCTTTTTTGTTAATCTACCATCGATTTCTGAAAAAATTCATACTATTGCATGCACTAGTGCTGCATCCACCGAATAACCTGTGAATAATAAATTGTCACTTTGATGAAGCCATTACTTTTATTTATTACTTTTCTTGTCTTTACTGCATCACCGGTTTTTAGCCAAGATGCGGAGGAAAAGGCCGTAAAAGAAGCATTGGAAGGGGCTGGTACTGCTTCGGGCACGCAATCGTGGTCGGAGGTGTCCAAGAACTTCTGGATACTCGATAATAACACCATCGTTTACAGCAGTTTTATGGATGGCAAATTTATTGAACTGCGTGCTGATCAAATGCAGGCATCAGGTGATTTACCCGCAGACTCGCCTGCTATAGTATCACAATCCAACCACCAAATCGCGGTGAATGGCAACATGGCTTCGGCAACCTTTGATCAATTAAGAACCGGTGCTAACGGAGAGAAAGTCTATTCGCATGAGATGGCATTACTGGAAAAAATTGGCGGGGCGTGGAAAATCCACCTCGCTACTATTCATCGGTATCTTCCCTGATATGGAAAATTAATCAGTCCTCTATTCACCAATACCTTCCATAATATTCCCTCTATGAAATCCTTACTCCTCCCCCTCGTGTTTTTCCTCCTTGCGATATCCACTGGTTTCTGTCAAAGTGCCGATGAGGCGGCGCTTAAGAATATCATCGAGTCTGAAACGCAGGCATTCACACACCAGTCTTTTGCCGATGTGGTGCAATTGTTCTGGTTGCTGGATGACAAGACCAGGGCCTACGTCACGATTGCTGACGGCACCCAAATATTTGCCGACCAATCGGATCTTCTGGCCAATACATCCGTACCACCGCCGGGGCATGCCACCTTTATAAAAACAAATTACCGATTTATCATAAACGGGAATATTGCCTCATCCACTTACGATCAGGTGGTCACAATAACAGCAACTGGCGACAAAATATATTCCCACGAAATGCATATTTTTCAAAAATCAGATGGGCTATGGAAAATCCATTTGTCATCTGTTCATCAATATATTCCTTGATATCTTTCAACATGAAATCATTGCCTTGTTTCCCCGTGTTTTTTATTTTTTCCACTTCCCTTCTATTCGGCCAAAGTGCCGAGGAAGCCGTTCTGAAAAAAATTATCGAATCAGAAACCAATGCGTTCGCTAGCGTGTCGTTGGCTGGTGTGGGAAAAACATATTGGCTGCTGGATGAAAAGACCAGCCTGAATGTGACTACCTTCGACAGCACCCATTTTCAGGTAAGAAAAGATGATTTTCTGCAAAATACGGAAGTACCGCCTGCCGGACATGCCACGGTGGAAAAAAGCAATTTCCATTTTATCATCCAGGGCGACATGGCATCAGCGACCTACGATCAGATGGTTACCCTCACTGCAACAGGCGACAAACTCCCTTCCAGGGAAATGCATATTTTCCATAACGTGGATGATATGTGGAAAATCCACTTGTCGTTGGCGCCCCAAATTGGACAGTAGCGCAGTATGCAAAAGCAGGCAAAGCGCAGCAACACGAACGACCCTTTCGCTCAGGGATAAAATGGTTATCTAAACACATGAAATTCTCACTTATATTCTTTGCAATTACCCTCTACTCTATTACCCCTGCCTTTAGTCAAAATCCGGAAGAAGTTGCTATTCGGGCGCTAATTGAGGCCGAAACACAGGCATTTGTCAATCATTCCTTTGCGGATGTAGCCAAAATGTTCTGGATCATGGATGACAAAACCATGCTGAATGTCACCGGACCCGATGGCTCCCACGTCCAGATACTGGCGGAAGAAATCCTGGAGCGAACAGATGCGCCCCCACCCAACCACGCCAAAGTAGTCAAATCCAACTTTCACTATATGGTTAATGGCAATATGGCCGCCGCCTATAACGACCAGGTGGTCACCATCCAAGAAACCGGTTTTATCCTCTATTCCAGCGAAGTGCGGATCATGGAAAAGGTGGATGGGATTTGGAAGATACACTTGTCGTCGGTGCATCATTTTGAACAGTAATCAAATACCCATGATAAAATCATTCAAATGTGCATCATTCGGTAAATTCGCTCTTTTGCGAAGGCGGTAGCGGCTGGCCTCAACACCCCGGACTGAAATATTCATCAGCGGGGCAATTTCTTTGGTGGTGAGGTTCATCCGCAGGTACGCACAGAGTTTGTGATCGTTGGGGCTGAGTTGCGGGTGTTTTTCCCGGAGACGTTTGAGGAAATCGACATGGACCTGATCGAAATGGAAAGCAAACTGCTGCCAGTCTTCATCGAGTTTTTGGTCGAAGTTGAGGAGGTTGAGCAATTGCTGGATCTCGCGTTTGACTTCCGGAGTAGCTGATTTTTCCAAAATCTGGTTTAGGGTTTCACTGATCGACACCAGCATCTCCCCTTTTTGCACCAAGTGCATGGTTGCAGATGCCAGTTCCTGGTTTTTGAACTGGATTTCTGCCTCCAGCTTTTCATTTTCCACTTCCATCAGCGTGGCTCGGGTCGCTTCGACCGTGCGGAGATGTTCTTCTTCTTTTTGCTGGTGGCGTTCGGTCAGCACTGCTTTTTCCCGTTCAAAACGTTGCTTCTGCCGGTACCATAATCCGGTGAGTATACCCAACAGCGCCATCCAATAAAACCCAAATGCCCAAGCACTGGCATACCACGGCGGCCTTATGACGAAACGGTAAAACAGCACAGGGCCTTCTGTACCACCCGCACGGCGCGCCTGCACCATAAAAGTATATTTGCCGGGATTCAGGTTAGTCACAATCCGCTCGGGTGTTGCCGACCACTCGGACCAGGCTTTGTCCATGCCTTTAAGTTGGGTGCGGTAGGTAATAAAATTAGGTTCGCCAAAGTCAACTGCAGAAAATGCAAACCGGAGATTGTTCTGGACGGCACTTAATTCAGGCACCATACCGGAAGGTTGTTCGCTTACTAAAACCCCGTTTTCTGAAAAACTACCGTCAAAAATAACCGAATCATTGCCGGAACTCATACTCACACTGCTCAAAATAATCTGTGGTAAAGTTTCAGCATGGCGATCGGCGGCAGGATTGTAATGGATAAACCCCTGTTCGGTTCCAATAAATACATTTTCAGCGTCGTAAGGATAAATGAATTCAAAACCAGCAACCATTCTTTCACTGAGTTCCGGAAAAATTTGTTTGTCAACTGTCTTTTTTAATCCAAAATCATCAACCACCAGCATTCCCACTTCATGATCGGCCTTATACCAGATATTCCCTCTTTTGTCCTGACATAAATATTTAATCCAACGACCCGGGCCCAGTACCTGGTTGAACAGCGTATCGGGCACAAAAGCGTCTTTAGCAGGTTCGTATTGGTAAACACCTTTGGTGGTACCCACTACTGCTTTGCCGGAAATACAGAACACATAATTATTCAGGTCAGCCGGCAATCCCTGAGCTGAATTGTAAAATTTTACCTGGATTTTATGGATATTTGCAGGCGACCATTCAACGCGGTAGAGTCCGCGATAGGGATGCGACACCCAGGTATAGCCCCGTTCATCTTTCACCATGACCCGGCACGATTCCTTCAATTCGGCAAATTGGTGTGTATAAGTCCATCCAGCCGCAGTTTTCCGGTACAAAACAAGGCCGGAATACGTTCCTGCCAGCATATACGCCGCATTTAAAGGCACAAAAGTCCAGGCGCCCTGCACCTCCGGCATTCGGTTGGCATTATCGCCATTCATCTTAAAAACACCTTCGTGGTGCCCGAGCAGCAACTGCCCACCCACTTCATTCAGCCCCCAAACCTGTCCGTCGGTATTGGCTACTTTTTTAAAACAGGGCGATTGCTCCGGGTCATAAAAGGATTGCCAGGGCGTCTGATACAAGCCATTGGACACGCCGAGGTAAAAACGACCTCCCGACACCGCAGCAGCGTAACCGGTTCCTTCCAAATTCCCATCAGGATTAATAGTAGTAAACCGGGCACCGAGATCCACACAATCAATACCGTTGTCGAGACCCAGCCATACTTTGCCCGACCGATCGGCAAAAACATGCAGGATATTGGCATTTTTCAGGCCATTGGTTTTGTCTAAATGCCGCACCATCCTGCCTTTGGCATCAAGGGCCAGCAGGCCATACAGGGAAGTGCCTATTGCCAGATCGCCGTTGTCCAAACGCGCAGCGGCGTAAATTCTTTTTTCGCGCAACAAGGCATCATGCGGCGTAACCCAAGGGGTGACCCGTCCATTTTGCATCGAAAAAATACCATTTTTCAAGGTTGTCAGCAAAACCGTATCGCCCGGCAGCGCAATCGCCGAGGTCACTGTACTTTTTAAATCGGGTAATTGTAAAAAAGAAGAGAATTGTCCATTTTCGTACCGCCATAACTCAGAAACTTCTTTTTGTAAAAACAAACCCTGCGGCGTAGCAAACATGGCGGTCAAAGGCATACCCGACACCAGGACCTTCAGGGTGTGTCCATCATAAGCAAACACCTCCTGATCGGTGCGAAAAAGCACCGTTGGGCCCGACAAAACAATATCCCACACATCGGCAAAATTCCTTTGGCCTTCGGGGAGTATTGCAGTAAGTGAGTGATATTCCAGCCGGCCTTTCGCATCAGGAAAAAAGTATCCCAGCTCACCCTGCGCACCGGCGAAGATGCGCCCGTCGGGGTGGATCAATAGCGAACGAACGATCGTATGGTTAGCTACCGGGAACAGAGACCAGTATACCCCGTCGAAACGCAACAACCCTTCATTGTTCGCGCACCAGATCAGTCCACGCGCATCCTGCGCGATTTCCCAGTTTTGGGTACCTGCCTTGTACTGATGTTTGGTAAAATGCCGTACCGGTGGAATACCGAGATTGATGCTTTGGGCCGGGAGGGTACTTTCGATCATCGTCAAAAAGACAAACCCAACGACCCAAATTTGTTTATTTACTTTGTTCATGATGCCCACGGGTCACAAGGTTAACACAGGAAGGAAGGTTTATGATTGATTCGATTTAATCATAAATCTGAATACCTGCTAATCATAAATGATTAACTTTGAATACCACCTTTCACTATTGGTTGCCCTGAAGAACACAATATACGTTCCCGGTGACAATTTTGCAGCATCAAAAGTGATCTGCGTTACCCTATCTGTTAAAATCATTTGAAAAATTTGATCCCCAAGTTGATTGAATAAAATCATTTTCCAATATAACTGACTTTCTCAAAAAAAATATTATTAAATCACAATATATTCATAAAAATAAAACAAGAGGAGATAGAACTAAGTTTAAGAAAAGAGGTGGCTTGTTACTTCAAAATCGCGAATCGCCCCCTACCTTCCCTGTACAAAACCACAAAGTTAACAAATTTCACCTGTCGTAGTCATATTGTACTGCAAATCTTTAGCTGTTGTAGTCATCACGTGGTATTAAATTGCTTCAACGAGTTTAATTTTTTGCACTTTTGCGATAAATAATGCTTACCAACTAAATTTTGTTCTAATTTTCTAAACTTGATTTGTATGAAACAAATGTACTTCGTGTTATGCCTGATTTGTAGTGTTGTAGTCAACATGCAGGCACAAACGACTATTTTGGACTTCGAAACAGCTGAAACCAGTACTTCTTTCCAGTATTTTGGCAGCCCGCTTGATGGATCCCTCAACCAAACCATTGCCAATCCTGCCCCTGCCGGCATCAACACCAGCAGCATGGTGGCAAAATTCACCAAACCTGCCGTTGCCGAAGTTTGGGCAGGCGCATTCTCCAATCCTAACCCAACAGTACCGGTAGTATTGGCGGGCAATTCCAAAGTGACCGTGAAGGTCTGGATGGATCATATCGGCAACCTGACCCTCAAATTAGAAAACTCCGGCAATGGCGGTACTAACTGGGCGCTCACTACTGCCAATACAAAAGTGAACGAGTGGGAAGAATTATCTTTTGACATCAACCTGCCCTCCATCGATGCACCGAACAATACTGCATCAGGGTTTACCTACAATACGGTAACCTTGTTTTTTGACTTTGGTACCGGCGGTACTGGCACTGATGTAGTGTCCTATTTCGACGATGTGGTCGCAGTACCAGGCGCAGGTGTCACCACCAATATCCTCGATTTTGAAGCCGCACCAACCAGTGCCGGATTCCAGTATTTCGGCAGCGCACTCGACGGTACACTCGCAGAGATCATCAACAACCCCAATGCTTCCGGAATCAATACCAGCACCAAAGTAACCAAATATGTGAAACCGGGTGTATCCCAGGTTTGGGCTGGTGCATTTTCAACACCAGACTTAAGCACCCTGATCGATCTGAGTGGTGGCGGAAAAGTATGTGTAAAAGTACACATGGACCACATTGGCAATCTCGCATTGAAACTCGAAGGCTCCACCTCTGCACAACCCAACTGGATTCAGCAGGTTTCCAACACAAAAGTTGGTGAGTGGGAAGAATTATGTTTCGACGTCAATTTGCCTTCATTGGAAGCGCCCAATACCCCTGCTACCGGATCTTTCGTGAGAGCAGTGCTGTTTTTTGATTTCGGCGTTGCCGGTACAGGTACCGATGTTACTTCGTATGTCGATGATATCGTGGTGAAAAGCGGCGGCGGACCAGCTATCCGTACGGTGAATTTCGAAGTGGACATGAACAACTATGCATCCAATTTCGATAAAGTATACATTAGTGGCTCTTTCAACAACTGGGCGGGCGATGCCAATCCATTGCTTGATCCGGAATTCGACGGTATCTTCAAAGGCAGCATTACTGTTCCTGTAGGTACTTATGAGTACAAAATCACCTTAGACAACTGGACTGCACAAGAGCAGTTTATTGGTACCGAAGAGTGCACCAAAACGGACCCGTCAGGCCAGTTTGTGAACCGCCTGTTGTTGGTAAGCGCGAATGCCGACTTGCCACGGTTCTGTTTTAATTCCTGCTATAAATGCGGCGAAGAAATAAAACTGTCCTTCAAACTCGGCATGGGCGGCGTAACGCCTAATCCCGATGGTGTATGGTTGGCTGGCGGCGGCAATTTTGACGTTCCAGGCGGCAAATACAAAATGAAAGATGCCAATGGAGACGGTATTTATGAATTGACCGTTCCCCGCAAACGCGCTTTCCAGTCCCACTTTACTTTCGCCAACGGCCCTTGCCCTGATTACAGCTGCAAAGAAGATCTGACAGGTCTCCCGTGCGGCGACCCTAACAATTACAACGACCGTTTCCTTTCGGCTGTACAAACTGACACGGTGATCGCTACTTGCTTCGGTGCATGTTACACTAACGCAACATGTACTTCCGGCACCCACTCAGCAATTGCCGATTTCACCTTGTTTGAAATTGTGGGTAATCCACCGGCAGCCGATCATGCTGTTTTGGTTTTTGGCAGCGATGTCAATGCTGCCAAATCTATCCTCGTTACCAATACCCTGGGCCAGTTAGTGCACCAATGGGAAGTGAATGCCGATGCAGAGAACTTTGACCTGCCAACAAGTGATTTCAGCAGCGGTGTTTATTTGGTGACAGTGAAAGCTGGAAACCGGTTTTATACGAGAAAATTGGTGAAATAAGATTCCAATTTCATACTTCGAAAGGCTCAGTGACTCTGCCAAAGTGCGGTCACTGAGCCTGTTTCGAAAGGCTCTGTAACCATGCCAAAGTGCGGTTGGCTGCCGAAAACTGAAAAAATATTTAATAAAAAACTAATATATGCGACATCTTTTCACTGCCATTATTCTTTTCTTCACTATTGCATCGTACGCACAGGTAAAAATTACCGGCCGCGTTACCCTGGCACCAGATGGTGAAGGTGCGATTGGGGCGACCATCCAGATTAAAGGAGTTGCGTCCGGCACTTCCACCGATTTCGACGGCAACTTCAGTCTCACCGTTCCCGATCGCTCGGTCATTCTTGTTATTTCCTATACGGGATTCACTACCCAGGAAATACCCGTGGGCAATTTGACCTTTTTTGACATTATACTCTCTGAAAATGCCTCACAACTCAGCGAAGTAGTAGTTACCGGCTATGGCGTACAAAAGCGCTCCAGCATAAGTGGCAGTGTCTCTACGATCGGTGCTACTGAAATCGCGGAAAAACCCATTTTACGGGTGGAGCAAGCATTGCAGGGCCGCACCGCTGGTGTTCAGGTCGCGCAGGTATCGGGCTCGCCCGGCAGCAGCCTCACCGTACGCGTACGCGGCGTGGGTACCATTAACAACAGTGATCCATTGTATATCGTGGATGGCATGCCTGTTGATGGTCTCGACTTCCTCAATCCAAATGATATAGAAAATATTAACGTCCTCAAAGATGCGGCATCGGCTGCCATTTACGGTTCGCGGGGTGCCAACGGCGTGGTGCTCATTACCACCAAAGGCGGCAAACGCAACCAGGACGGAAAAATCAGTTACGACGCATACATGGGTATCCAACGCCCTGCCCGCCTGCTCGACCTGCTCGATGCCCGCGAATATGCCACCCTCCAAAACGAAGCGTATATCGCTGCCGGGAAAACACCATTGCCCGAATTCGCCAATCCCGCCGCACTCGGTACCGGCACTGACTGGCAAGAAGCCGTTTTTAGTCATGCGCCCATTGCCAGCCACCAACTTACTTTTACAGGCGGCGGTGAAAAATCAGCATATACGCTTTCCGGCAATTATTTCTCCCAGGATGGTATTGTAGGAAAAGACAAAGCGCGTTTCGAGCGGGCTACAGTTCGCCTCAACGGCAACCACGACCTGAAAAAATGGTTTACCATCGGCAATAATCTCGGCTTTACCTGGCTTAGCCGCAATGCATTGGTGGAAAACAGCCAGTATAACTCGCCGTTGATCCGCGCCCTGAATATGGACCCGGTAACGCCTGTGTACAAGGCCAACGGTACCTATGCTTATTCCAATTACGCTTCTACCGACATCGCCAATCCGGTGAATGGTATCGCTCAAACGCACAACAACTGGACAAGCAACCGCATCGTCGGCAATATTTATGGCAACCTGAAACTGGGCAACCACCTGAGTTTTCGGTCTTCCGCCAGCATGGATGCTACTTTTGCGGTACAAAAAGGATTTAATCCCCGTTTTGACCTGAGCAACCTGCCGATATCTGAAGGCCCCGCTGCTGAGAAAAACTTAGTGAACAGTGTCAGTGTAGGCAATAACAACTGGCGCAACTGGCAATGGGAAAATGTGCTCACTTACCAGCAAAATTTCGGCGAACTACATGATGTCACATTCATCGCCGGTACCACCGCCCTCAACCGGCGCTATGATGCCAATGGCGGCGCCAACACCAACCTGCCTTCCAATGATCCGAAAGATGCATACATTTCCAATACCATCGACCCGATCGCGTCCCAAAGCGCCTATCAATATGCCTCAGAATCGGCGTTGAATTCCTGGTTTGGCAAAGCCAATTACGAATTCAAAAATACCTATTTGTTTTCTGCGACTTTCCGGGCCGACGGTTCTTCCCGTTTTGGCAAAAACAACCGGTATGGTTATTTCCCCTCCTTCTCTGGTGGTTGGGTAGCGAGTCATGAAGATTTTTGGAAAATTGACGCGATCAGTTTCTTCAAAGTGCGCGCCAGCTGGGGACAAAATGGCAACGAAAGCATTGGCGATTACAGTTTCACCACAGTGGTCAACAACGGCCAAAACTATACCTTCAGTCCCAACGAAATCATCACCAACGGTGCAGTCGCACTGAGCGCTGCCAATCCCGATCTCAAATGGGAAACCAGCACTCAAACCGATGTGGGTGTCGATTTGGAATTACTGGATGGAAAGGTAAATTTTACCGGCGATTACTACATCAAAAAAACATCCGACATGCTGTATGCGGCACCGATTCCATTGGTGGCAGGTACAGCAGCGCCTGTACAAAATGTGGCTGATGCAGAAAATCGCGGCTGGGAATTATCGCTCAGTTACCGCAATAATGACAGAGCGTTCCACTACAATGTCAGTGGCAATATCGCATTTGTGAGCAGCAAAGTAACCAGCCTTGGCCGCGGCGGCGAACCCGTTCTTTCGGGTTATGTGCAAGCCGCCAATGCCAATGCCGCTAAAACAGACGTAGGGCATTCTGTCGCTTCGTTCTTTGGTTTTGTAACCGACGGTATTTTCCAAACATCCTCCGAAGTGGAAGCACATGCCTTCCAAAGCGAAGGCACTGCTCCGGGCGATATCCGGTTCAAAGATTTGGACGGCAATGGCGTCATTGATGCCGCCGACCGCACTTATATTGGCAATCCAACGCCTGATTTTACTTATGGTTTCAATACAGATTTCAGTTGGAAAGGGCTTGAATTGAACCTGTTTTTCCAGGGTTCCCAAGGCAATGATATTTTCAACAATACGATTCGATACGACTTTTCTTATGTCAACCGGCCAGCGACAGCGCTCAATCGCTGGACCGGGCCAGGCACTTCGAATTCGGAGCCGCGGGTCAATCTGAATGACCCCAACCAAAATGCACGCGTATCGGATCGGTTTGTGGAAGATGGCTCTTACCTCCGATTGAAAAATGTACAGTTAGCATACAACTTGTCCAAACCATGGTTAAAAAAGATGCATTTTGACAAGGTAAAAGTCTATATAGCTGGCCAAAACATAGTAACATTTACCAAATATTCGGGTCTTGATCCGGAAATTGGCAATATTGGCGGCAGTCTCGAAATTGGTATTGACCGCGGATTTTACCCTCAGGCACGCACAGTCACCGGTGGTGTTAGTTTAACTTTTTAAATTCAGCAACATGAAAAAAATACTCATCTCTGGTCTGATGTTGTTTGCAATGTCCTGCAACAAAGACTTTTTGGAAAAAGCCCCGATTGTAGGGGTTACAGAGGAAAATTTTTACCGCACAGCAGCAGATGCTGTTGCGGCAGTCAATGCGGCGTATGCGCCCTTGCAATTTCAAATTTCGCCCGCTGGCCATTTCCGCTGGTTTTGGGGCGATATCATGTCGGACGATGCCGTCAAAGGCGGTTCGGGCGATAATGATGTCAACAGTTTATTACAACTCGAGACATTTCGGGGTCCCACCAATACCGATTTATTAGAATCGGAGTGGGGCGCAAATTACGAAGGGATTTACCGGGCCAATGTGGTACTGGAAAAAGTACCGCCCATCGCAATGGATGAAAAATTGAAAGCCCGTATTTTGGGCGAAGCAAAATTCATTCGTGCCTGGAATTTTTACAACCTCGCCGCTATGTTTGGTGGCGTTCCGTTGGCCGATCATGTGTTGGCACCATCAGAATACAATATGACCCGCAGCTCAGCCAATCAGGTGTGGGATTTGGTGGAAACGGATCTCCGCGAAGCAACAGAAGTTCTTTGGAAACGCAGCGACTACCCACTCGCCGATCTGGGTCGTATTACGAAAGGAACTGCGCAGGCATTGCTCGTCAAAACCCTGTTGTGGCGCCAGAAATGGGCAG
Source organism: Saprospiraceae bacterium (assembly GCA_044350415.1). Lineage (GTDB taxonomy): Bacteria > Bacteroidota > Bacteroidia > Chitinophagales > Saprospiraceae > M3007. The sequence continues at coordinate 36,982 of JBILHQ010000014.1, forward strand.
AAGCCAAAACAGTTGTAGAAGCAATTATCAGTTCTAATGAGTACCAACTGGTGAATAATTATGCGGAAATTTTCACCGAAGATGGTGAGAACAACACCGAATCGGTGTTTGAAATCCAGTACATGAACGCTTCCGGCGGCAACTGGGGTAAAAACAATGCCAACGAAGGCAGCTTTACCAATGTATTCCAGCGCGCCCGCGGGCAGTTTGCCGGCTTTGGATTCAATATCCCTACACAGGATTTTGTAGACGAATTTTTCAAAGAAGGTTTTGAAGATCCCCGGTTGAAATCAACGGTTTTCCGGGTGGGCGATGCCATGGGCGACCGCGGCATATTTACCATTGATGCGACAGGTGGTATCCCTTACCAGTATTACGCAAAAAAATATTTTATCAGCAAGAGCGAAGATGCGCCTTTTGGCGACCCCAGCCCGAATGGCGGCAGCAATGACCGGGTAATTCGTTTCTCCGATGTCCTGTTGATGCACGCAGAAGCGGCTTACCATACCGGCGATGAAGCAGGGGCGAAGGTTTCCCTCAATAAGGTGCGCTCACGGGTAAACATCCCGAATATTTCAGCCACCGGACCGGCGCTGCTCGACGCCATTTACCGCGAACGCCGCCTCGAACTGGGCCTGGAAGCACACCGCTTCTTCGATCTGGTACGGACAGGCAGAGCGCCACAGGTACTGAGTTCAATAGGTTTCCGCACAGGTGTGCATGAATTGTTCCCGATTCCGCAATCGCAGATCCAGGCGACCAATGGCGCATTAACGCAGAATCCAGGATATTGAATGGTTAGTGTGAAAATTAAACATTAAAAAGGGATTTCATTCAATTAATTAAAAATGAAGAATTTAAAAATATACTTTTTCACTTTGGTCGTGCTGTCGGTGATTGCTTGCCGCCCCGACCGCGACGACGAAATCACCCTCGGTGATGCGCCTGCGTTGCCCACCTTTAGTCTGGAGCCTGTAGCCGGCGACAGCAATCGCTGGGTGGTAAAAGACCTTACACCAAGTGCATTCCAAAGACTTTGGGATTTCCAGGGTGGCAATCCTAAAAACTCCGCAGATGCGCTGGATACGGTTTATTTTGCCAAAAAAGGAACATACAATATCACTTTGTACACTTCCTTATCCGACGGCAGTGGCACTTCGAATCTGACTAAAAAAATTACTATTCTCAATGATGGTGTGCCTGATTGTACTCCACAAACAGCCTTATTGACTGGAGATTGTGGCACACCCGGCAAAGGATGGACATTGTCGCACGATGCCGGAGCTGTAAAAGTTGGGCCGACTTACGATGACTATTCCTGGTTTACTTCTACTGCCAACAGTTTGCAGGATGCCCAATACGACGACCGTTTTTGGTTTGCTTTTGATGGACAGCAATTTGAAAACCGAAATAATGGAGCCTCTGTCAATCCGTGGAATGGCTATTCCGTGGAACCGCATGCGCCGGGCGTGAGCGAATTCCTTTTCCTCGAAGGAACTGGAATCAACGGCGCGGATCAGATTCTGCTGCCTGACGATCAGTTTATGGGCGTTTGGGATTGTGATAACCTGATGACCATTATTAAATTAACAGCGACCGAATTGATTGTTCGCGCCCGTATCCGCAACCAGGCTGGTGTTCCGAATGCCGAAGGTTGGTTTGAATTGCATTTTGAAGCAAATTAATCTATGAACAAATCTCATTTTTTAGTGCTTTGCAGCGCTCTTTTTCTGATCCTATCCAGTTGTCACACTGCTAAAAAAGGGACGACCGATACTAACCAAACGTCACCATGGAAATTGGTGTGGTCCGATGAATTTAACCAGAACGGGTTGCCCGATTCCACCAAATGGGGATACGATCGCGGCGACGGATGCCCCAATGTCTGTGGCTGGGGTAACAACGAACTGGAATATTACATGGTGGCCCGACAGGAAAATGCCCGCGTGGAAAATGGCATGCTGATTATCGAAGCCCGAAAGGAAAAAACACATTCCAAAAAGTATTCCTCCGCCCGTTTGGCGACCAAAAACAAGGGCGATTGGAAATACGGAAAATTCGAGATCAAAGCAAAACTACCTTCCGGACGGGGCATTTGGCCCGCCATCTGGATGCTGCCCACCGACTGGAAGTATGGTGGCTGGCCAGCAAGTGGCGAAATTGATATCATGGAAAATGTAGGTTATTTGCCCGACAGCATGTTCAGCACGGCACATAGCCAACGATTTAATCATAGCATCGGCACCCAGGTGACAAAAGGTATCTTTGACAACACCTTGAGTACTCAATTTCATACCTATGGTATTGAATGGGATGCTGACAAAATTGATTTCTTGTTCGATGGTGTCAAATTTCATTCCTTCGTCAACCGCAAGGAAGGATTCGAAGCATGGCCATTTGATCAACGATTTCACCTCCTCCTCAATGTCGCCGTTGGCGGCAACTGGGGCGGAAAAAAAGGCGTGGATGAATCCATCTGGCCACAACGAATGGAAGTGGATTATGTACGGGTTTATCAATAATTAATTTAGTTCCAAGTCTGTTAGTCCCAAGTGCCAGGTCTGTAGTGTCAACCGCAAGCAGGGCCGTTTTCTATTCATGGACGGCATGCTTGAAGCCCGCTTCTACGGACCTGGAACTTTGGACTAATAGACTCTGGACTTAAAAAACAACAATTATGAAAAATATCACCAATACTTGCCTGACGGCGCTCGCATTATCTTTCGTCTTTGCCGGTTGTATCCGGGAAGACGATGGCATTCCAGCAGATTTGAGTTTACCGGTTATCACTGCTACTGATATCACACTGCAGGAAGAGGATGTCAACAAAACGATTCAATTGACCCTCACCTTAACGGGGGATAATCCGACCAATGCTGTGGTCAATTTTGCAGCATTGCCGGGAACGGCTTTAGTCAGTGATGATTACGAATTATTGACTGCCGGGAAACTGATTTTCGCGCCGGGAGAAACTTCTAAATCGATTGATATCAAATTGATCGGCGATGAAGTGAAAGAACCCCGCGAACAATTCCAAATCAAGTTCTACAACCCCATCAATGCCAAACTTTCCAAAGACGTTATTACGATCACCATCGAAGATGACGACAATAATGCTGCAGGCCTGATCATCCCAACCACCGGATTTACTTCTCCGGCGCAATATGCAGGCTACAACCTGGTCTGGTCGGATGAGTTTGACGGCACTGAACTGAACACTGCCGACTGGACATTCGAAACCGGCGACGGCTGCCCGGGCAACTGTGGCTGGGGCAACAATGAGCTACAGTATTACCGCAACGAAAATACCAGTTTTGTGGATGGCAACTTAGTAATCACCGCTAAAAAACAATCCTTTGGCGGCGACGATTATACCTCCTCAAGGTTAATTACTAAAGGAAAACAGCAGTTTAAATTTGGCCGGATCGATATCCGCGCTGCTTTGCCCAAAGGGCAGGGACTTTGGCCGGCGCTCTGGATGCTGGGCTCCAATATCGACGCGGTGAGCTGGCCAGCTTGTGGAGAAATAGATATCATGGAACTCGCTGGCAACCTGCCCAACCGGGTAGTGGGTACCGTACACTACGGTGCTAATGTTGCTGCCCATCAATATACCAGCCAGTCGAAGTATTTAAGTGGCACAGATAATTTCCAGGATGAATTCCACATCTTTTCCATCAACTGGGAGAATAACCTGATTGAATTTTTGGTGGATAACGAGGTGTATCACACCATTACCCCTGCATCATTGAACGGCGCGCCTTATCCGTTCAATAAAAATTTCTTCTTTGTCTTCAATGTGGCTGTCGGCGGTAACTTCCCCGGCAATCCCGACAACAGCACTGCTTTCCCGCAATGGATGGTGGTGGATTATGTGCGGGTGTTCCAGAAATAAAAGAGAATATCGATACTTCGACAGGCTCAGTAACCACTTGAGGATTGGCGCCTTTTGGTTTTAAGATTTCAGATGTTCTCCTCCCAACGCAACAAGTCTTTGTATGCAACTATGACATCTTATATCCGGGATTTAAAAGCCTCATAAGTTACTACAACTCCGCGAAAGACCAGATCTTTCGTGGAGTTGTGGTAAAATGTATGTAATAAGTCTGATTTTTGTCCAAAAAAAATAAAATTTCGGTCATAGACGCCGGTTTGAGAAACCACCACGAAGAAGCATAAAAAGTTTTTAAAAAATATTTATTAATATTTATGAATTTATCTTTGTAATAATATTGCCTTGTGCAAGGCAAACATTCTTTCGCCAAAACTTTTCTACAACGCAGACAACCTTCTTTAAGACCAGGACAACCATTGGATTATCCTGTTCGTTCCTTTTCGCTACGCTTTTAACTTATTGTAAAAAGGAACTGCCTAACCCACCTGTCAATGGAAATCCACCTGATACGGCCTTGCGAACTGACTGCAAACTTTATATGAGTTATGAAGTAGAGACAACCAGGTTGATAAGACCGTTAAATGAAGCCGATTTTCGAATACTAAGCACCGTGCGTAATGAACAATTTGGGTACTCCTGCAATACCTTATGCTGTTATTTGGAGAAATGAAGATGAATCCGATGGGTTGATCTTGACCAGACTACTGGGGTCAAGAGCGAATCTTGTTATTGACGGAAATGATAACGGATATCTGGAGTGTTTCAGAGATGAAATAAATGACCGTTTGAAAGAATTAAATGATCAGAAATTTGATGCACAAACAATGGCGGTGTTAGGTATTGCTTCTGCTATTAACAAATTGAATGGAGTGGTAAGTGTGAATGCAGAAACTGGCGCTATCACAATAGATAACGGGAAAATAATTGAATCGGCATTAGGTACGCTTAACGCGATTAAGTCACTTATTACTGCCCTGAAAAAAATTGACACCCAATTAGGTGAAATTCTTGAATGTGAATTGGTACATCAAGTGTTGAACCTTAGATGGAATTTACTTGTCTCCGGAGAATTTACTGCGGTACCTATTGAACTACAGGTACCTGATGCGGTTTGCTGTGACGAATGTTACTCAGAACCAGACCCACAAATACAGGGGTATTGTTTCAGTGTATGTTTTAATGGTCCGGCAGTCCCAAATTCACCCGGATTTTGTTATCAATATGAACCTCAAACTTTATACTATTTTATTCAAACCCCACATGATGGTTTGCTCACACGTGATGAGCAACTACTTTCCGGAGCAGCAAAAACCTATGAAGCTAAAAAGACCAACCACATACTGGAATTATAGTTTGTTGCGGTGACAGGGATATTATATGTTTTAAATTTTAAGCGCATGTCTCGCAACTTTTCAATATAACTATTTATTCCCCCATCAATGACAAATAATATCCTGTTCTGGACCTGCTGGAGTATCGAAATGGTATTTATGTTCTGGTGGCTCTTCGATGACCTGAAACTCACCTATATCCAACTGAACCCTTTTATTACTATTGATTTTCTGTGGTTGATGACTGCATTGGTTATCCGCCTCGCCATGAATGCACGGGGTATTTCACTGACGATGATGAGCATTACGGTAATGCCCCTGGCTATCATGGGCCTGTATTTATTAGTAATATGGAATTGAATTATTGTCTTCCCTTTTCGGAAAACCCGTGCGATGGAATTGAAGCGTGTAAGCGCGTGTCTATAAATTTTAGGTTTTGATAAGAAAAGGGACGGAGGCAAAAGCGCTTTCATCCCTTTATCATTATTCCCAAACCCGCTGCAAAAACCTTAACCAATTCCCCGCCCTGAACCCTTCCAAATCCTCCACAGTATATCCCCGCTTCATCAAAATTGCGGGAATTTTATACAGATCAGCAATAGTCTCCAGATCGTACGGGCACTGCTCGGTCCCGAACCCGCCATCCAGATCGGAGCCGATCCCCACGTGGCGTGCATTACCTGCCAACTGGCAAATATGATCGATATGATCGGCCACTTTTTCGAGGCTGCAATCCATTGCACTGGGCATAGATGCGCCCCGAACCCAATGAGGGACAATCATCCAGGCATCGAGCGGTGCGCCGATGACAGCATCACGGCGAATGAGTTCTTTTAATTGTTCGTCGGAGAATTGCCGGTTGTGGTTCACCAATGCCCGGCAATTCTGGTGACTGGCCCAAACGGGCCCGCCGAAATGGGCCATCGCCTGCCAGAAAGCATCATCACACAAATGGGTGGCATCGAGAATCATACCCACTTCGTCCATTTTTTTGAGCAGATCAATTCCATTTTGCGCCATTTTCCCGGAGGAATCAGTGCCATTAGCATACCGCCCCGGACCGTAATGCGCCGGACCAATCGCGCGGAGGCCGTATTCCCACGCAGTCTCCACATGGTCGATCGTGACTAAAGAATCGGCCCCTTCCAGACTAAGGACATAACCAATGGGCTTTTTTGCGGCAGGAATGGTTTCATTTTGCCAAAGCGTAAGATGCGCATCCAATCCGGCCAGATCGGTAATGGACTTCATTTCTCCAGCGGCCTCCATTGCCCGGTACCAGGCGAGTTGCCCTTGTGTATGCGCCCACCCCTGTTCGGGCGAGTGCCAACCAGGGAGTGGATTACCGGGAGCCACATACCGGGCGATCTGTGTGGCGACCACCAGCCCTACCCCACCCTTCCGAAGTTCAGGCAGACTGACCGTAGCGCGTCCGCGGTCGGGCTTGTCAGTTTGGCCTTTTTCACGGGCGTTGATCGTTGCCACCGGCTGCCGCAAGTCGCGGTTCCATTCCATGGCATTCATACTGAGGTCGAGGTGAGCGTCGAAAAGCAAAGTGATGAGATGGTAAAATGAAAAAGACAAATGTAAAATGAACATTAACATTGAACATATAAAATTGAATATTGAACATTAATTAGGATTCTTTTCCTAATCCTTAGAAAATATTTTCTAATCCCATTTCGCCATATATCTTTGCCTTTGGTAATAATCAAGACAAACCAAGTATATTATGGCATTTGCAAAATCAAACCGCTTGCCCGTTGGGGCCATTCAGTGCGACAATACCACCATGAGTCTGCTCAAAGCCAATGACTATGTCGCCAAAGGCATTCGCGACAAAATGCACCGGCAAGGCACTTTACTTATCAATATTACCTCATCGGCAGGTAGTGGCAAAACCACGCTCCTGCAGGAAACGGCACGCCGGCTGAAGGACCAGATCAAAATAGCGGTACTCGTAGGCGATCTGGAAACCGAACGCGACGCCATCCGGATACGGGAAGCGGGTATTCCTTCCACCCAAATTGTCACCAACGGCGTTTGTCACCTCGAAGCGCAAATGATCCTTCAGGCATTCGATCACCTGGATATTTCCGGTCTCGATCTGCTGTTCATCGAAAATGTCGGCAATCTGGTTTGTCCGGCCGCTTTCGACCTCGGAGAAGAATACCGGGTGACCTTGCTCGCTTCGACCGAAGGCGACGACAAACCCAAGAAATACCCACGCATGTTCCTCACCAGTGAGTTAATGCTGATTTCTAAAGCGGATTTGTTGCCCTACATCCCTTTTAAAGTGGAAGCAGCCATTCTCGACGCCCGGGAAGTGAATCCGGAAATAGAAGTCATCACCATTTCCAGCACCACTGGTGAAGGCATGGATACCTGGTGCGACTGGTTGATGGAGCGGGTAAAAGTAACAAAAGCAGCTTTTGCCCAGGCCGAAGCAATCGTATGACTTGGACAATAAGTATCAAAGGGCAAGTGCAGGGTGTGGGTTTCCGCCCCTTCGTGTGGCGTGCAGCGCTCGACCATCAGTTGACCGGTTGGGTGATGAACGGCTTGGAAGGTGTGTTGATCACTTTTAATGCAACCGAAGCACAAGCCCTTTATTTTCATGATTATGTCCTCCAAAATGCCCCCCCAACAGCGCATATTACTGCTGCTGTTCTGACTCCACTTGAAGCCAGTACGTTCTTTGACAATTTTTCCATCAGGGAAAGCCGTTTGGAAGGCCAACCTGTTTTGCACCTGACTTCCGATATTGCTTTGTGTGCTGCCTGCCGGCAGGATATGAGCGACCCGGCCAACAGGCGTTACCGATATCCGTTCACTACGTGCACCGTTTGCGGCCCGCGATTTTCAATCCTTACCGGATTACCTTACGACCGACCGCTCACCACAATGAAGATGTTTACGATGTGCGACAAGTGCCAATCGGAGTATGACGACCCTGCCAACCGACGCTATTTTGCCCAAACAAATTCTTGTCCCGATTGTGGTATTCAATTACGTTTGGTCGAAAATAATATTGATCCGACAGCTGATACTGGCGAAAAACAGCTGGATAATCAACAAATTATCCAAAAAGTCATTGGTGCATGGCAAAAAGGTGCAATTGTAGCGGTAAAAGGGGTTGGCGGTTTTTTGCTCACCTGCGATGCCACCAACCCAACTGCCGTGGCTACCTTGCGCACCCGCAAAAACCGGCCCGCCAAACCACTTGCGATGATGTATCCTGACCTGGATATCTTACTGGGCGACGCCAAAGTTAACGAAGCGGCATTACTGCAATTGCAAAATCCGGCAGCACCCATTGTATTAGTCGATGTATTATCCAAAGCGCACTCAGGTTTCGATCATGCCGGTATTGCACCGGGCCTTCACCAGATCGGCGTTATGTTGCCCAATGCACCGCTATTCGAGGTATTGTTACGCGATTTTGGGAAACCGATCGTTGCAACGAGTGGTAATATCAGCCATTCACCTTTGGTATATGAGGACTATTCGGCAACCCTGAATTTGCCCGGTATTGCCGATGTGATCCTCCTGCACAACCGTGCGGTGGTAATGCCGCAGGACGACAGTGTGGTCGCGGTACAGTCATCTGGTCCACCGGTGATTATTCGTCGCGCCCGTGGGTTTGCGCCTGCATTTATCCAGCCAGGTTTATCCGTGCCCAACGCGACGATGCTGGCCCTGGGCGCTGAAATGAAAAGTACATTTACATTGGCACACCTTGGCAATATTCATATCAGCCCATACCTCGGCGACCTGTCGGATTATGAGGTGCAGGAGCGATTCCAGTTGGTTCTGGAACACTTGACTGGCTTGTTTATAGCGCAGCCTGTCGTGGTGATCAGTGACCTGCATCCAGGTTATTACACCACCCAACTGGGACAAATACTCGCCCGGCAATGGCAGGCAACATGGATACAGGTCCAGCACCATCAGGCGCATTTTGCGGCTGTTTTAGCAGAAAATAATTTGTGGGATACCGACGAGCTTATACTGGGTGTCATCTGGGATGGAACGGGTTTAGGTACTGATAGTGAAATTTGGGGAGGCGAATTTTTCGAATACAAAGGTGCCGGCGAAGCAGCAGATCCATTTTGCCGGTGCGCACATTTCGATTACTTCCCGGTGATTCTGGGCGATAAAATGCCGCGTGAGCCGCGCCTTTCTGCTTTGCTGGCTTGTTGGGAATTAGAAGAAGCACAACCGTGGTTACAACCGCTGTTTTCGGCAACCGAATGGGACCTTTATCCCAAATTGGCAGCAGGCAGCTCGTTGCAAACCTCCAGCGTAGGCCGTATATTCGATGCCGTTGCCGCTCTGCTGGGATTGGCTGCCAAAATCAGCTACGAAGGTGAGGCTGCACTTTTGCTGGAAGATATGGCGCGACAATATTGCAACCATTGCGGTATCGTTTTTTCAACCAATTATTTACCCGGAGTAGTTACGACCGGCAGTACGACTATTCATACCACCAACTTTTTTCGGCATATCATCCGGGATTTGAAGGAAGGCAAAGACAAAGCCTATATCGCTGCCCAATTTCATTGGTCATTAGTGCATATAATCGGCCATATCGCGCTGGTCAGAGGCCACTCCAAAATAGCATTCAGTGGCGGTGTTTTTCAAAACACCTTGTTGCTGGATATGATCGACGCACATTTATCCCCTGATTATCAATTGTATACCCACCGCCAACTATCACCCAACGACGAAAATATTTCTTTTGGTCAATGGGCTTATTATTCAAATCAATCAAAATATGTGTTTAGCAATTCCAGGTAAAATCCGGTCCATTGAAAGCCGGTACGACGGTATGGTGCGCATCGCCCACGTTCAATTCGGCGGTATCTCCAAAGAAGCCAGCCTCGAAATGGTGCCCGCTGCCAAAGAGGGCGATTATGTATTGGTTCATGTCGGTGTGGCCATTAGCATCGTCAATGAGGAAGAAGCCCAAAAAACGTTCGAATACCTCCAGCAAATCGGCGAAATTGACGAACTCATTGAGCACACGCAAATCTAACTACTATGAAATACCTCAGTGAATACCGCGACGCAGAGGTCGTGGCGCAATATATCGACGAAATTCACCGCACCGCCACCCGACCATGGACGATCATGGAAGTATGCGGCGGACAAACGCACAGTCTTGTCAAAAACGGCCTGCTGCAATTATTACCCGACAATGTCCGAATGGTGCACGGTCCAGGTTGTCCTGTATGTGTGACGCCCTTGTACCAGATCGACAAAGCAGTCCATCTGGCCGAAGAGCACGGTGTTATCCTTTGCTCTTATGGCGACATGTTGCGCGTCCCCGGGTCCAAACACAGCCTGCTGGAATCCAAAGCCGCCGGTGCCGATGTGCGAATCCTGTATTCGCCCCTGGAAGCAGTAAAAATCGCACAGGAAAACCCCGGCAAAGAAGTCGTGTTTTTTGCGGTCGGATTTGAAACAACTGCCCCTGCTAATGCCCTTTCGGTATTGCATGCGCAGCGGGCGGGCATCAGTAATTACTCGATTCTCACCTCACATGTCCTGGTTCCGCCAGCCATTGAAGCCGTAATGAACGACGAAGATTCCTTTATTCAGGGTTTTCTGGCGGCAGGTCACGTATGCGCCATCATGGGCATTGATGAATATTATCCATTGGCCGACCGGTACAAGATTCCGGTAGTCGTCACCGGTTTTGAACCGGTCGATTTGGTGCAGGGCATCCTGATGGTGGTGCGCCAATTGGAAAAAGGGGAATATAAATTAGAAAACCAGTACAGCCGCGTAGTGCCACCGAAAGGAAACCCGGAGGCTCAAAAAATCATCGAACAGGTATTTGAAGTGAGCGACCGGGAATGGCGCGGCATCGGCAATATTCCCCTGAGCGGCTACGAGATGCGCGCTGCTTTCAGTGCCTTCGATGCCAATAAAAAATTCAATGTCAATATCGAAAAAGTACCGGAAAGTGAAGAATGTATCGCCGGATTGGTATTAAAAGGCATCAAAAAACCTTTTGAATGTCCGCAATTTGGAAAAAAATGCAAGCCGCAATCGCCCCTGGGAGCTCCCATGGTATCCAGCGAAGGCGCTTGCGCAGCGTATTATCATTTTTCACAGGCCATGGAGGAAGTCGCATAATGGAACCAGCACAAAAAATAAAAATGCAAATGATATGCCCGATGCCGAAACTCGATTTCGATATCATTACCATGGGCCATGGCAGCGGCGGTCTACTGACCAATCAACTACTCGACAGTGGCGTATTCGACCTGCTCAAAAACGATTTGCTCGACGAGCGGCACGACGGCGCTGTTTTTGCCGTAGAATCTGGCAAAATGGCCTTTTCAACCGATAGTTATGTTATTTCACCGGTGTTTTTTCCAGGGGGAAATATCGGCGAACTGGCCATCAACGGCACTGTAAACGACCTCGCCATGTGTGGTGCACAGGCCAAATACCTCTCGCTCGCTTTTATCATTGAAGAGGGGTTGCACATGAGCGAATTCTGGGATATCCTGGTCGCAATCAAAATGGCTGCTGAAAAGGCAGGCGTTCAGGTCGTTACCGGCGATACCAAAGTGGTGGAACGCGGTAAAGGGGACAAAATATTCGTCAATACCAGCGGCGTGGGTATGGTGCATCCCAAAGCCAGCATTCATCGGGCCAGGGTGCAACCCGGCGACAAAATCATCATCAGCGGATATATTGCAACCCACGGTATGGCGATTATGAGCGTAAGGCAGGGACTGGAATTTGAAACGGATATTGTGAGCGACACTACCAACCTCAACCATACGGTCATCCGTTTGCTCGATGTCTTTGGAGAAAAAATACACCTGCTGAGCGATCCCACCCGTGGCGGGGTGGCTACAGTGCTCAACGAACTGGCCCGCGATGCTACAATTGGAATAGAACTGCACCAAAAGGCAATTCCCGTACTGGAAGATGTCTATGGTGCCTGCGAACTGTTGGGACTCGACCCTTTGTATGTGGCCAATGAAGGGGTATTTATCGCTGTCGTTGCGCCCGAAGCAGCAGATGCATTACTGGAAATGCTGCGGGAAGACGACAACGGCGTTAATGCCGCAATTATCGGAGAAGTCGTTGAAGCACATCCTCGGCAGGTAGTGATGCAGAGCGCGATTGGCGGTAAAAGGGTGGTGAATATGCCGGTGGGAGAACAATTGCCGCGGATTTGTTAATAGTAACAGTTCCCATTTATGTGGAAATATACAGGAATAATTTTCGGTTGCAGTATGATCATTTCGTGCAGCACCCAGCATAAATACTACCATGATTTTTCTTTTTTGAAAAACGATGGTATAATAATCGACACGGGCTTTGTAACAGAAACGCCAACTCAGTTGCGAAAAACAGTATTTAATAGTGACGATCCGAAAGCCTGTTGGGCATGGTTTGGCTTATTAAGTCCTGTTTACGACTTGGGTTATAAACACGATTTCTGCTCCGATTCTTTGTTTATTTTTTTTGAACAGGATACCCTGTTATTAAATAATATGCTTGGCTCAGACTCAACGCTGTTAGACTGGTTTAATTTGCCTGATTTTTTTGGGATAGATGTTTTTAAAATAACCAATCGCATTAGCAATGAGCAGCATTTGTTTCTCAGTTGGGGGAAAGATGGCTTAGGCAACCGGCCGGGAAGAAGAATTAATTTCGTATTTCCACTATCAATAAACAACCACATTGAAAATGGATTTGGATATATTACAAATACAAAAACGCCAGAAAGTGATCCCTGTTTAGATTGTTTTACTGATTTCAACAGGGATGGAAAAACGGATTTTGTGCAATGGTTTTGTACTGATAATGCCCCTGTATTACTTTTCAACTATGCAGACAATGGTGATAGAAATTATTATGATTCCGGATACAAAAACTCCATAACTAGTGTCCGTCGTTACAGTCCTACCGGGCCATAAAGATAAGGTAATCAATGAATTATTCGATATATTTCCAAATTAATTGTAAACTTGCCGGATGAAAATGTCGTTGTTTGCCCAATTGAGTACAAA
>JBILHQ010000342.1:0-4381 GCA_044350415.1 Saprospiraceae bacterium
GATGTTTTCGCTAAAGCCATCTAAGTAAGCCTTAAAATTCTCACCAATATTATTGATGTCCTTGGTAAGACCAAGCAATGTAAAATCGGACTTATTGTAAAAATTTTGTCCAGCCGCTTTCTTCAATAACTGATCGAGCACTTCGGGGGAAGCGGTGTCTTTAAATCTTTCATTTGCTTTAACTACATCTTCGTGGGTTCCTTCCAGTACGCAGTCAATCCGCCTCAATAGCGTAAACGGAAGAATTACCTCTTCATAATCTTTTTCAGCATATTCATCACGAATATGTTCTTTGATATTCCAAATGAACTCCGATATTTCGTTGTGGTTTTCCATTTATTCTATTTCAAATTATATTCGGTTAAAATACAAATTTAACCTTTTTATCAATGTTATACATTCTATCGGTGCAGTGGCAAAAAATGGCTCTTTTGGTTTTGCGAAGCGTTGGCTTGTGTGTCGGGCAAAACCAAACGTGCTAAATGTGTGGTTGGCATTTTGGGTCGGTTGTGTGTCGGTTTATGTTTAGCACTGTCCTCTTTTAGGGTTACTTGTAACGTTCGAGGCTTTGTGCAATTGGGGAATTAACCAACTATTCGACCGGAGCTGAAGCTAAATTTAGAACTAAAAGCCGAAGTTTAGAACTACTGCCCGGCAGAGTTACGTCCGCCGAATATAAAGCTTGGACATGCACTGCCGATGATTGCTCCAACATCATGCCACAATTGCACAAAACCTGATGTTAGCTGCTGCCTTTCTTTTCTATGTCATAGTTTGCTACAATTTGGTGAAGCAATTCTGCAAAATTAAAAATGTCGTCAAGTGTAGTTATTCCATTTTTTACTTCTTTCTTTTGTTCGTCAATAAATGCAAAATACTTTTTGTTGCTGTTCAAGTAAAGTCTACAAATTGTCTTACGATTATTGTCGTCAAGTAAAATTGCAAAGTAAGATTGAGCGTCTCTGTATACAATTCTGTTCGAACTTATTTTTTGTCTTAGAATAGTTTTTACAATCATAAATCCTTCCAACTCGTCAACTGTTGTTTCAATTTTACTTTCAGTTGCCGTATCTGCTAAAACAGTTTGCTGTTGTATTATTTTTTCGTCATCATTTTCTTTCTTTAAAGCAGATTTTAAACGTTCAGTAATCAAGTCGTTGATGTATTGTTGAATTGATCTCTTTGTCAAAGCGGTGAACTGTTCCATCAACTTTGCTGTCAAAATCCCCGGATAAGCTTGCTTTGCAAAATGTCTAACAAAGCCTTCAGTTGGATTTTGAAATTCAATATTGATGAAAGCTTTAAGTTCGTTCATATATTTTAGTTCGCTGGCAGTATTTACAATATTATCAACGTCAAAATATGATTTATGAAACTTCTTTAGCTCTTCAATTTGGTTGTCTTTAATGTCGGTTACATTAAATTCCAAAAATGGTTTTTCGTCCATTTTGTTTTTCTCTACAAGGTCTGTGTAAAACCTGTAAATGATGCCGTTTGATAAAAGGCCAAACTTTGCTTTTGTCGTATGGAAGTAGCGAAAAAGTTGTGAATTATGAACATCTAAATTTTCGCCCCAATGTTTACACTCTACTAAAATTGAAGGTTGTCCTTCTCTCATAATTGCATAGTCCACCTTTTCACCTTTTTTAATTCCGATGTCTGCAATAAATTCTGGAACTACTTCAAGAGGATTAAAAACGTCATAGCCTAACGCTTTGATGAATGGCATAATAAAAGCATTTTTAGTTGCTTCTTCTGTTGTGATTTGTGCTTTCAGTTTTTCAACTCTGTCGCCAAATTGTTTGATTTCGTCTTTGAAGTCCATGAGGTATTTATTGTTTTTTTTGTATCTGCTTTGAATTTAGCGAAGTGTCACATAAGGTGACATCCAACTCGTTAATATACGCAATATTGCATTGCCTAAGACAAAGATAAAAAACAATTTATAATTCAATAATATTATTTCTTTATCCCTCAGAAAATTGGTAATCAAGCACCAAGGCATTGTCATTTTATTGATATATAGCCACCGCGAAGTGGTTTTGTAATTACTCGGTTTCCCTCCGCCCCGCTGACTGCGTTGTAAAGCCTCACCGATGCGCTGCATCGCCTGCGTTTTACGACTTGTCAACGGAACTGATGAAAACCGATCATTTTACAAAACCACTTCGCGGTGACTATAATATTTTTTTACTACCGTATACATAGCGCAGCGGGTGCTTCAGGTCATTATGACCGGGTAACTGCTGCACAAAAGGGTTGTGGCAGGCCGCTGAACAGGCGTAGCTGCCTACTAAGGCAACGCCGCTGCCGGGAAAAAGAAACCGCGCATGATGGCAAGTTATTTGTGACCCGTTGTTAAATCAAATAGTCGATGACCGCATTCCAATCCGGGAATTTTGCGCCGCCGAAAAGGATTAATTCACCTGTAAATTTGTCTGCGCCATTTTTTTCCCGATCATCAATGAGGTAATGGCCATGGTTCAGGTGCTTATGGTGTGACAGAATCAATCTTTTATAAGCGTGCTGACCTAAATATTTTTTTACCCAATCTAATTTATCATTTAGGGCCGTAGGATTCTCCCAGGGGGAGGTGGAGAGAATATAGGTATCAAATTTGGAGCATAACTTGATGTACGATGCTATTGCATTTTCCATAGGCGCCATTGTTGAAAATATATGCGGTACTTCATCATACCTGCCGGCATACAGTTCCAAATCAGCCGGTGTCAATTGTTCTATCCCTGTTTTAAAATCAACAAGAACATTATCCATGTCTACGTAAACTATTTTATTCATATTTATATGTGTTGTTGCGGTGACCATCCAACAGCAAGGGCGTTGTTATAGTCACCGCGAAGTGGTATTGTAAAATGATCGGTTTTCATCAGTTCCGTTGACAAGGCGTAAAACGCAGGCGATGCAGCGCATCGGCGAGGCTTTACAACGCAGTCAGCGGGGCGGAGGGAAAGCGAGCAATTACAAAACCACTTCGCGGTGGCTATAATGCTTCCCTTTATACTTAGAGCATGTCTGGGATCTTTACTTCAAAAAGAATGTGTTTTTGTAAAAGCAATCTTACCGCCCAAAAATACCCCCACTCCACGCACTCCTCCTAACATTTACCCGCTATTTCCATCCACTGGTCAAATTTTGTAACCAACGGTGCTGTCGCTCAACCAATGGCAACCAACTTGTAGGTGTTGGGCCGTATATTATCTTTCATTGAAAACAAGAAGTAAAGCGGCTTCATCTTCCATCAATTCAGCCAGGGGCTTCAATTTTCCGAATATGCCTTTGGCTTCGATTGCGTCTTTATATCGACTGATCTCCGACAGGCTCTGCGATTCGAGTATGATTTTACCAAAAATCGGCAGCGTACATTTCCGCGTGTGGTAATCGTTTATTTTTGTTTTGGCTTCGCTGATCCCTTCCAGAAAAAAGTCCACTTCGTGTCCGTTGGCCAATTCCACCATAGCGGCATATTCCGCTTCCATATTGGCCAACTGCTGCTGCTGCGATACATGTCCCTTCTGGAAGTAGAAGTCCTGGTTTTCCAGGTCGTTCAACTTGCTTTGTAAGACAATGATGTCGCGCAGCAAGCCCGGAACGCCGGTAGTGGGCGTTATAACGCCGAATTCGGATAAGATGCTGTTGATGTTTATTCTTGCCATGATGAGCAGATTTATTAGGTGGATTTATCAGGTGGATTGCGGCGTCAATGGTCTCCTGGAACAGCGTTTCGGGGGGGGGACGCCAAAGGAATGGAAAACTAGTGCCTCGACCACTAGTGCCCCACTTTTGCCAAACCCATGTTGTGCGATAGTGCTTTATTTTCTATAAGGCATTTTCTTAGTTGAAGCACGCATTAATTGATCAACAATTTGAGCGGGGCTACTTCCTAAGCCTCCTGATAATTTGTGACTATAATTCCATATTAATTTTTTATTCTCACAATCCGTAATACTCAATGAAATATTTACTTGATTAGTAGCACCACCAGCTCCTAAAATCAAAAGTGTTGCTACAGCAGCTCCGTCAGACATAGGTTTATTCAATGAATAATTCGAAGTCATAATTCCATCAACACCAAGGATTGAACACATTTCTGCTGTAGTCATAGGGGTTTCAGGATATCCAGCCTTTGCTAATTTCGCATTTGTGGTCTCAAGTTCTTGAATTTCTTGAGTAATCATACCTTGCATTTTTCTTTTTAATAACCAAGAATACATTTCATTCTGAAAATTTACTGATTCAGTTTTTTGCTGTTCTTTCAAAGATTCAGCATCTATCTTTTTATTTGCAGCAATTGATACTTTGGGTGGTATAATTGCAAAATATTTGTGTTTATTCGCCAACATATTTGCATCAGGGCTAATAA
>JBILHQ010000015.1:0-50198 GCA_044350415.1 Saprospiraceae bacterium
CGCCCGCGCCCTGTAAAAATTCTACGATAGAGAGCCTTACGGCCCCTGCTGGAGCCCGCTGGTTCCTAATTGGTCCGTCAGAAAAAAATGATAATTTCAGTTTCCCAACCCAACCCTTTTACCCAATCTTACTGTCTTTACAGCACAAACTCATTCTATATCCATTCTGTTGTAGCACTCCCCCGGGCAGTAAATGTGGCCGGGGGATTTTTTTTATCCTGAATTTTCTTTTTTATATTCAACCAAAGCATTACCTTCGCCGCCCATTTTTAAACTGAATAGGACCATGGGAGCCTTTAAAGAGTTTTCCATTCCAGTTCATGGACTCAAAGCAGGAGTTCATCAGTTCAAATATGACATTGACGGTGCTTTTTTTCAGCATTTTGAATCTTCTCCGGTAACGGAATGTGATTTTCAAGTGACGCTGGAGTTAGATAAGCGGTCGAATATGTTGGTGTTGAACTTCGAACTGGATGGATGGATGAAAGCAATTTGCGATCGTTGCAGTGCAGATATCCGGATGCCAATGGCAAATGATCAGGTACTTTTTGTAAAGTATACCGAAGATGAAGGGGAAGAGGAAGATGACGATGTGATATTTATGTCAAGGGATGTGCATGAGATGAACATGGCAAAATATATTTACGAGTTTGTGGTGTTGTCATTGCCAATCAGTAATACGTATGATTGTGAAAATGAAGAACCGCCACCTTGTGATTTTGCTATTCTAGATTATCTTAAGCAGCAGTCCAAAGAACCCAATGATGACGAAGCGCCGCCCGACAGTTCAATTTGGGATGCGCTAAAAGATTTGAAATAACAATTAGTTTATCATACAACAGAGGAAAGGGGCGTAAGCCAAAAGTGATCGTACTTTTTCTCGCAATTATATTTGAGCCATGCCAAATCCTAAATGGCGGCATTCGAAACGCCGCAAGCGTGCGCGCCGCACACACGACACGGCTGCAATGCCGACACTCACTACTTGCCCGGTTACTGGCGAACGCCACGTAATGCACCAGGCTTACAAAATAGAGGGCAACCTGTACTATCGTGGTCAGTTATTAATACCTGCACGAGAGACAAGTACTGCTGAGGCTTAACATATATCCAGTTGTTTCTGGCTATGTGCTAACAGCTCTGTGCTGTAAATTGAGGAGGCTCCAGTTCCGCTTGACGGAATACTGTGGGGCTTTTTCTATTTACGGTCCCGAGCCCTGGATGCAATGCTGTTATTCCTGATGCATCGGCGTCATGCTTTTTTTTTACCTTGTTTTTATTTCATTATTTTATGAAACAAATCATCAAAACGGATAAGGCTCCATTACCTATTGGTCCGTACAATCAGGCCGTTGCTTTCAATGGATTGGTTTTCGTATCAGGCCAAATTGCTATTCATCCTGAAAGCGGTAATTTGATACTCAATAATATTGAAGACGAAACTAATCAGGTGCTTCATAATGTTGAAGCTGTTTTAGCGGCTTCGGGTACCAGCTTGGAAAAAGTTTTGAAAGTTAGTGTATTTGTAAAAGACATCAACTTGTTTAGCCGGATTAACGCGGTTTATGCCACATATTTTGAAGAGGCAACTGCCCCGGCACGGGAACTGGTTCAGGTGTCGGAACTGCCGCGCTTCGTGAATATTGAAATCTCTGTTATTGCTGCACAATAGTAAACGTCAAACGCATATATATGAAAAGTGTTCTCTCGGGCATTCAGCCTACTGGTGATTTGCATATTGGAAACTATTTTGGTGCAGTACAAAATTGGGTGCGCCTTCAGGCCGAGTATCAATGCAGGTATTGTGTAGTGGACTACCACTCCATGACCATGCCGTACAAACCAGCGCAATTGCGGGAAAATACGTGGAAGATGGTGTTTCAAATACTGGCTTGTGGTGTAAATCCCGAGACGCTTTTTATCCAGAGCCTGGTGCCGGAACACGCAGAACTGTCGTGGATCCTCAGTTGTGTCAGCTCTTATGGCGAATTGTCACGAATGACGCAGTTCAAAGACAAAAGTGATCAGTTGAAAGAAACGGACAATGAAGCTTTTATTAGTGTGGGCCTATTTGGTTACCCCGTACTTCAGGCAGCAGATATTTTAATTTACCACGCTGATTTCGTGCCAGTGGGTAAAGACCAGGAACAACACCTGGAACTGTCCCGCAATATTGCCCAGCGGTTTAACGGCCAATTTGGAAAAGAATATTTTATTCACCCACAGCCACTGTTTACCGAAACACCCAAGATTCTTTCGCCTGCTGACCCCAATCGGAAGATGAGTAAAAGCCTTGGAGAAAAGCATTATATCAATCTTTTTGGAGAGGAAGACCGTATTCGAAAGCAAATTAAATCGGCAGTTACTGATACGGGCGAAGTCGCTGACGGTGCAATGAGCGCGGGTGTGCGCAATCTGTTTGAAATGATTCGCGCCTCCCATGCTATGGATGCATATAACAGTCTTATGGATGATTATAACAGCGGAGCATTGCGGTATTCCGATTTGAAAGAAGCGACCGCTAACGCATTGCTGGGATTGATCAATCCTTTTCGGGCGCGGATGGCAGAATTGGAAGCTAACAAAAAGATGGTAAAAGCGCAAATTCAGGATAGCAGCGCCGTGATTCGCCAGCGTGCACAGCAGACGATTCGCGAGGTTCGGGAATTGACCGGATTGGCGTCGTTACGGGGGTAGGTAAGCGGACTTCAGTCCAGAAACTAACGCTCCAATTCCAGAATCTTAGCCAGCAACCACTTTTTAGGCGTATTATAAGATGTAGCAACTACCTTTGTCCGGAATTCACTGAGTGCCTTCTTATCCCCTACCCTGAGTGTCGTCAGCTTCTTGACGAGGTTCAGGAAGTTATTGTATTCTTTTTGTAAGTTTTTGGAAATCTGTTTGTTGCGTCTCAGGTAAATCCTGAAACTATCGATCAGGGAGTCCAATGCCAGATATTCGTTTTGTTCGTAATAAATGCGCAGCAGAATGGTTTTGGCTCCCAATGCATAAGTAACATCGGAGTATTCGACGTTGCGGAGTACTTCCAATGCGCGATTGTATTGCTTGAGGTGCGAATACAGATTTGCCAGGTTGAACGTGCGGGCATTTTCCCGGATAGCCGGAGGCAGGTACCAGGAATACTCCTCAATAAAATTTTCCACCCAAACAAAAGCATCGGCTCTCAAACCGGTAGTAATAATATTTTTATAAACCCCCTCTGCGAGCTGTCCTTCTTCCAACAGCACATCGCGTTCCACCATTGTTTTAAAAATGACAAATGCTTTGCCGTAATATTCTGATTTGCCCTGGTTAATTTTTAGCGCGCAATAGTTTTGGGCAATATAACAGCATTCCCGGTAGTCCTCAGGTGCCAGTGCATTTCCCATCCGCTCAAGATCTGTCAGCAGGCCTTCAAAGAGGGATTCATCATCAGGCTCTGTCAGGATCTGTACGACCTGGCGGTAAATGCCAATCATTGGAATATCTGAAAATACCTCCTGATCTATGTTTTCCCAGAAACCAGGAGGAAGCGGCAACACTTTATCGGTACTTCTGAATTGCCGGTAAGAAAGCCAGGCAACGTACATTTTTAGTTTTTGGGTAACGTAAAAGCTCTCTAATGCTTTATTCGCGGGCAGCAACTTGGCCATATAATCTGTGGCTGCCACCACGCGGTAAGAGCGGTTAAAGATATTCCAGTGGTATCGAAATGCCAGGTGGTAAAATTCGGTATTCCGGGCAGTGCTATGCTCGATATGCCGGGTAATTTGTCGCTCTATTCCAGCAAGATGTTTGTCCAGACCAGCTGCTTCCAATGCTTTTTGTTCGAAAAGCCAGTCCTCCAGCGGCTCCCGTTCCCGTTGTTCCAGCGCCCTGAATTTGATTGCTAACTGGTTAAGGTCGGAGGTCATTCTCCGCAGATGGGCATCGTCGTAGGGTAATGCAGGGCAGAGTTTTTTCCAGACTTGTTCTTTGGTTAATTTACTGAGGGCTTCCGGCGATTTTTTCAGTGCAGCATGGCAAATATCAAATAACCGAAGCGCGTCGGGCTCGTCATTGAAATAAGGCGATGCAACCAGTTTTCGTAACCGGTTGAGGTCGACTTTTCCAAAAGTGCGTAGTAAAGTGACAAGCTTATCGCTCAGCATCTTTATTTGAAAATAATATAATCTGAAGGATTTACAGGACGGCCTTTATACCAGAGTTCGAAATGCAGGTGCGGCCCGGTAGTCAGTTCTCCTGTATTGCCGATAATAGCGATGGCTTCGCCTGCTTTTACGGCACTTCCTGCTTTTTTCAGCAACAAGGAATTGTGTTTATACATGGTGACCACGTTGTTGGGATGCTGAATGGCAATACTGTAGCCCGTTTCCACGGTGTATCCGGCAAATATGACCATGCCATCAGCGGCAGATTTTATAGCAGTATTGCGCGGAGCAGCCACGTCAATTCCAAAATGGTCTTTCCCGGGGTCAAAAGTTGCAGTGGACTCTCCGGAAACCGGGGGGATAAAAAAGAGTTGTTCCAGCGGAACATCCCTTAACACGGCATTGCCGGCATTGGATGTAGATGCCAGCGCCTGATTACCTGTTACATTTCCGCTGGCCACAGCGTTGCGCAATACTTCATCTTCCGGAATGCGCCCTACATTTTCGGGTATGCTGGAGTCTTTTTTATCGGTAACGCCTTCGCTTTGTTGCTCCACTTCTTCCCGGGAAAGGCCGCTTACATCGCCGGCGAGTAGTTTGCCTATTACAGCACTGTAATTCCGCGTGGCCTCCGCTTCCTTTTCTAAGATACTTACTTTAGACCGGAGGGAAGCAATTTCGGTATCCCTGCGAAAATCACCATACCCGGGAATATATCTTTTCAGCGGTGTATAGATGATCAGGAATGTCACGAGTATCGCCGTGCCTACTACCATAGAGCTGACGATGATGTATACATTGAGCGGGGTGAGCTTGAAGGAGGAAACTTCTTCAAATGTCTCATCGTTCATGACCACCAAACGATATTTGTCGCGAAGTTTTTCCGACCACTTCCTCCCGTCTTCCGGAGCTCTCCGGAAAAATTGGGCAAGGTTTTTGAAAACTACGAAGTATTTTTGCATTCTTTTTGTATTCAGCAGACCCGGTGACCGCGTCTATGATGCAAAGGTCGCTTAAAAAATTGAATGGAACGATTGAAATACAGATAATGCGGTCCGCTTTTTGTTAAATACTGCATCTCCGGACAACCTTTTATGCCTGTTTTGCACCAAATACTGTCCTAACGGCTTTCGGATGAAAGCCTATCCGCTCCTTAAAGCCATTCACTACTATACAAACCGGCCGATCAACAGTTGGCTAAAAATAATCAGATTGCATGAAAAAATTCGGCATCCTTTTCCTTGTCGCATGTCTTATTGTCGCAGGTTGTGTCACCACCAAAAAGAAAGGTGATGTCAGCAAGTTTAAAAAAGGTTACAGCAGCCTGACCGAACATTACAACTATTGGTTTAATGCGAATGAACTGTTGCGGCTCACCGAAGATAAGATGCTGGCCACTTATGTGGATAATTATAATCAGTTGTTGCCTCTTTACCCGGAAATCACCGCAGAGCCTGCATCTTATAAAAAAGACTTTGAAACGGTCGAAAAAAAGGCCGCGATGGGTATTGGGTTGCACGAACCGGGAGAATGGACTGACGACTGTTACCTGCTGATGGGGGAGTCCCAGTTTTATAAACGCGACTTTGAAACAGCCGAGTCGACCTTCCGCTATATTCAGGAAGAGGAAAATCCTAAAAAAGGCGCTAAAACCACGTTGAAAAAAACGAAAGGGAAAAAGGCATCAGCCGGTAAATCATCAAGCAGCAAGAAAAAAAGCAGCGCCAAAAAGAAATCCTCTTCCAAAAAGAAATCCTCTTCCAAAAAGAAGGCTTCCAAGAAGAAAAAAGCATCTAAGAAGAAAAAAGCCAGTGCCAAAAAAAAGGCTGCAGCCAAAGATAAAAAAACACCTGCAAGCCCCACCTCTACAGAAAAACCCGCCGACAAAAAAGCCAAAGAGGAACCTGAAGAACCTCAACTTGAACTAAGCGGTAAAAACCCCTACAGCGAAGGCCGCCGTACTTCCGCATTTCCGGAGTCGATGATTTGGTTTGGCCGCACCCTGATCGAACGGGAGAAATTCGAAGAAGCGGAGTTTCTTTTCCGCGAGTTGCAGGAAGACCCATGGTTCCCAAAAGCCTTGCGCGATGACGTTGCCAAAGCAGAGGCGCACCTTTGGATCAAACAAAAAAAGTACGATAAAGCATCTCTTGCACTGGATAAAGCGATTAAATATGCTGATAATAAAAAAGACCGCGCCCGTATGGCCTTCATTCAGGCACAACTGTTTGAAAAAGCAGGTAATACAGAGCGGGCTTATGCCGCTCTGAGCACTGTTTTAAGTAGTAAACCTGATTTTGCACTGTTTTTCAATGCCCGCCTCCACCAAATTCTGGATGGATGGTATGCTGGAACAATTAAAAGTGCGGAAGCCAACCGGTCGCTGGAACGCATGCTGAAGGATGGCAAAAGCAAAGAATACCACGATCAAATTTATTATACATTAGGTCAGATTGCACTGGCCGACGGCCAGAAAAAAGAGGCCATAGGGTATTTTAAAAGTTCCTTGTTGGCATCCTCACCGGAAAGTCCCCAACGTGCAGAAACCTACCTCAAACTGGCCAATCTGTATTATGAAACGGAATCGTTTGTTTTAGCCAAGGCTTATTACGATAGTACCATCTCCGTATTGTCGGCAAAGGATGAGCGGTACCAACAAGCTAGTCTTTATGCCAAAAATCTCACTGAAATTGCCAGACTCATTACCACTATTAATGATAATGACAGTATTGTCAGGGTATATAATATGAGCGAGGCCGAGCGTGCTGACTTGGCCAAAAAGATTAAAAAACAACGGGAGGTCGATGCTTCCAAAAAGGCCGCTATGGAACAGGATAAAAAAG
This sequence comes from Saprospiraceae bacterium, assembly GCA_044350415.1. Lineage (GTDB taxonomy): Bacteria > Bacteroidota > Bacteroidia > Chitinophagales > Saprospiraceae > M3007. The sequence goes on from JBILHQ010000015.1 coordinate 6,995, forward strand.
CACTGGCCCAAAATGTCGGCAAATCGGCACCGCCCGCCGCAAATGCCGGTGCTAAAATATCAACGTTTTATTTTTATAGCGACGCTGCCGTAAAAAAAGGAAAACGCGACTTTAACCGGATCTGGGGCGAACGAAAACTGGAAGATAACTGGCGCAGAAGTCAGCGCCTGATCACAGGGGCACCCGGCGAAGATGCTGTTGCTGCTGCTGATTCAACCCAAACCAAAAAGAAGGCAGATGCCGAACTTACCGATATTTTTAAGGACATTCCAAGAAATGAAAGTGAACTGGCAGTCATTCACCTGGCCACTTATGAGGCTATGTATAAACTGGGTACATTGTACCGCGATCGCCTCGAAAATAACCGTAAATGTTCTGTCACTTTGGAAGAAGTGCAAACCCGGTATCCAGACATTGACCGGTATGAAAAGGAGACCTGGTATTATTGCTACCTGGCATTCACCGACTTGCGTAATGTACCACGAGCAAAGTATTATTTAGACAAATTAGTCGAAAAGTACCCGAATAGCGCCTACACACGTGCTTTGACCGATCCCAATTTCCTCAATGCAGGCAAGGAAAAAGAGCGCGAACTCAATACTTATTATGAGCAAACGTTCCGGGCATTTCAAAAAGGGGATTATAAATCGGCTTTTGACCGTTGTGAAGAAGCACCTAAAAAATATGGCTCGACCAACCCTATAATGGCAAAATTTGCCTTGCTGAGCGCGCTTTGCACGGGTAACTTACAAGGCAATGAAGCTTATTGCAAAGCACTTAATGACGTGATCGGGCGGTTCCCGGAAACCGCAGAATCAACCCGCGCTAAGGAAATTGCCCGCCTGCTCAACTGTAAAGGTTTTGAGACCGGGGATTCTAAAAAGCAGGAAATTGACGATGCATTTGTCATGGAAAATGAAAAGTTGCACTATTTTTTAGTGGTGCTTTCCGGCAATGATGTTAAACTGGATGGGATCAAAAACTCTATTTCGGACTATAACCGGGAGAATCATAGAACGGAACAACTGAGACTTTCTAATATTTATTTGGGCGCGTCACAGGAACAACCTATCATTGTGCTCCGAAAATTTGACAATAAGGAGAAAGGGATGAAGTTTCTGGAAGAGGTGAAAAACAAAAAAGATTTTTTGGGAGAAACACCTAAACTCAGCTACGACAAGGAGTTCTACATTATTACCCAGGAAAATTACCGCCGGGTACTGAAAAACAAAACATTGGACGGTTATCGGGAGTTTTTTAAAGTCAATTATTTGAAGGAGTAAATTTTTTATGTTAGCGAACAACCAACCCTCTGGCTCTCCTGCGCCTAATGGCAGTGACAAAAAGTACCTGATTCCTTTCGCACTGGTGTGCAGCCTCTTTTTTTTATGGGGGATAGCGAACAGTTTAAACGGACCACTGATCAGGCATTTTCAATTTGCACTGGATCTGAAAAGATGGCAGGCAGGTATTGTGGATTCAGCCTTCTATATGGGGTATTTCGTGATGGCTATTCCCGCAGGTCTTTTCATGAAAAAATTTGGTTACAAGAAGGGTATTCTGGCAGGGTTGGCACTGTATGCAGCGGGTGCATTACTCTTTTACCCAGCCGCTAATGTTCGGGTATACGCTTTTTTTCTGTTGGCCTTGTTTACCATTGCCGCTGGTTTGGCATTTCTCGAAACAGCTGCTAATTTGTACGTAACGGTGCTCGGAAGTAAGGAAAAAGCAGAATACCGGATCAACTTTGCGCAGTCTTTTAACGGAATCAGTATTATTCTCGGTCCAATTATCGGGTCATTATTCATTTTTTCAAAAACAGAATATACCCCTGAATTGCTGGCCACCATGACGCCCGAACAAATTGAACAGGCGCGGGTCGCTTCTGCACTATCAGTTCAGGGACCTTATCTGACGGTTGGTATTGTTGTCGCCCTGGTCGCAATACTCTTTTGGGTTACCAAAATGCCGGAAGTGGGCAGGGAGGAAGAACAAAAAGGGGATGTTAGTATTGGTGGGTTATTGTCCAAATATAAGCATCTGTCCATGGGTGTACTAGCGCAATTTGCTAACGTAGGTGCTCAGGCTGTATTATGGGGGTATTTTGTCGACTTTAAAATGGATTTGGCTCCACGCGAGCATTTGGGGATAGTCACTGCATTGTACAGGCTTTCTGAAAGTATGACGCCCGAACAAATTGCAGGTTTTCATGCTTCATTTGCTTTTATCCTGTTTATGCTTGGCCGTTTCATCGGTACCGCGCTGATGAGCAAATTCGATCCGGCAAAAATTCTTTCCTGGTATAGTGCTGCTGCTGTCTTACTGGTGGTATTCGCTTTTTTTACCGGAGGGCTGACCGCTGTAATATGTATTATGCTGACTTATTTCTGTCAAAGTATCATGTTTCCCACCATTTTTGCTCTTTCAACCAAAGGCCTGGAATCGTACGAAGTTAAAATGGCTTCCTCATTGGTCATTATGGCTATCGTGGGTGGAGCTGTATTGCCACCGCTTGCAGGCCGGCTATCCAGTATGGGCGGTATGCAAATGGCGCTGATCGTGCCGTTTTTATGTTTTAGTTATGTGACCTGGTATGTATTTCGCTTTGCCAAACAACAATAGGCAGCCGGGTTACTCAGGTCGTTAATTCTTCTATGGCGTTTTCCAATTCTGTCAGGTAGGAGCGTTTGACGGGTTCCCGGAGACGCCGATTGGTGTTGGTGTGGTAACTATGTGCCGATAAGAAACTGATCTGCAACCTGTTCCAGGCTTTTTCATCAGTGATGAGATTGTACCGTGTTAACTCTTCAAATAAGGAGCGACCGATTTTATAAAAATCGGGACGGCCCAGATAATCGAGGTCGGCATCACAGAGTATACATTCCGGAAGGTTGTCGGGCGATTGAGGTATTTTGGTTGACATGATCATTTTGCAAATCTCTTCGATATCTGCTGGTGTATACCCAAACGTGGGCAGTACATTTGACGCAATAAGACACCCCTGGTGTTCATGACCGGAATGCTGGTTTTTGATGAAGCCGGCATCGTGCAGGAGTGCTGCTGTTTTGATTAATTTCACTTGTCTTCCCTTCACCCCTTCGGCAGCACAAAGTGACGTTGCAATACGCAATACGTCTTTAGTGTGGTTCAGGCCATGATAGCTCAAACCCCGTGGCAATTCGGCTTGTAGTTTATTCAGAATGAAGTTTTTTGCACCTCTATAATTCATAAGTAGCGATTGGACAGGCCAAAAATGCGATTTTTCTTAAAAATTGTTCTAATTAAATAAAAATATTTGACTTTTGTATTAAAATAAGATGCAAAATTCCAGATTTCTTAGGACTTCTACCACTTTTTAAAATTCTAAACTCAATTTTTTACACATGAATTTAATGGATATTCTCCAGGGCCAGCTTTCCGAGGAAACAATTGGCCAGCTCAGTGAGCACATCGGTGCACAACCTGAGCAGACGGCTTCGGCAGCACAAGGTATTTTCGCCACTATTTTAGGAGGACTTGCCAATAATGCCACCAGCGAAAGCGGACTATCAGCTCTGGGGGCAGCCCTTGATCGCGATCACGACGGCTCTGTGCTCGATGATCTTGCCGGTCTCGTTGGGGGTATGATGGGCGGCGGTGCTCAGCAAGGGGAGGCTTCCAATGGTGTGGGTATATTAGGTCATATTCTGGGCAACAACCAGGAAGCGGCTGCCGAACAAATCGGGCAGTCTTCTGGCCTGAATATGTCGCAGGTAATGCAACTTATGCCAATCCTCGCTCCTATCGTGATGAGTGTATTGGGCAAAGCTAAAAGCCAGGGCAATCTTGGACTTGACGATTTAGCAGGTGTTCTGATGGGCTCTGCGCAAAATGCACAACAGGGCGGATTTGGCGACCTGATCGGTTCTGTATTGGGTTCTGTATTCGGCGGCGGTCAGCAGCAGCAAACTTCAGGTGGCGATCTGATCACCTCAGTACTTGGCGGTATCTTTGGAAAAAGATAAAATTGATTCAAGTACATAAGGCACAAGGTGTTTTCGCATAGTACACGTAGTTTTGCATATTCTGAAATATATATAACGACTATGTGTGCTATGTTAAAATCCCTGTGTGCCTTATGTGGTAAACAGGTGCAAATAATGACGAACAGATAAATGACCACCTTAGACTACGCTGCTGCACACACTACCCCTCCTCAACCAGTACTGACCGCGCTGGAACGTGCCACGCATTTGCGTACATTGAGTCCGCAAATGTTATCAGGGCCTTACCAGGGAATGTTGCTGCAGTTTATCAGCCACATGGTCAAGCCCCGCCGGGTGCTTGAAATTGGAACCTTTACAGGATATGCTGCGATTTGTTTGGCACAAGGACTACCTGCCGATGGGCAACTTCATACAATAGAGGTAAATGATGAGTTGGGCGCACTTACCCGCCAATTTATTGCAGCGGCGGAGCTTTCCGATAAAATTATTTTGCATATCGGCGATGCTGCCCTCATTATTCCTCATCTAACCGATGTTTTTGATCTGGTATTCCTGGATGCCGGAAAATTGGATTATGCTGTCCATTATGAACTGGTTCTTTCCAAAACCAGATCCGGTGGGTTTATTTTAGCGGATAATGTTTTATGGGACAATAAAGTAATCACCAGTGACAAGGAAGCTACCACTGTAGCACTTCAAAACTTTAATGATATGGTGCAGCAGGATGAAAGGGTGGAGAACCTTTTGCTGCCTTTGCGGGATGGATTGATGGTGATCAGGAAACGATAATTCATCAAAATGCAGTTCATCTGCCATACACCAAAGCATTCTGAAATAAATTCGAATGCCCTTGCAACCTTTTGAGAGACTAAGGTGTCTTAATTGTGTTTTGTTATTCGTCGAAAAAAATATTGAACTGTTAAGAAATTCCTATATTTTTTCGACATTGAAAACGAACAACTGAAATGATTAAAAAACGTATACAAAATTATATTTTTGCGGGAGTAGTTGGATTTAGTATTTTATCCTTTGCTTACGTTAATTTTTTTTCCGGAAATACAAATCAGCACCTGACCGCAGGTGAATTGCTTAACCGTACGGAGCAATCTGCAAATGTTGATAAAGACGAAGTGGATACCGAAAAAGGGTCTGACCCTGATATTGCAGTGTTGGTCCGCTTATTGAGTTTTGCGAAAAAATTTGTTCCTACCGGTCACTAGGGCGTGTAGTGAAATTACTTCCTTTATCCGGATGCATTCCTGAATAATTTTTATGCGGATAGATAATCCCCGCAGATGTACATCATCTGTGGGGATTCTTTTTATTTTTACGCCAAAAATTAGCCCTTTTTGAAATACTGGAATGGCGAACTTGTTGTTTATGTGTTACTTAGGAATGACAAACCATTCCTCACCATCCTAAAATTGATTTGCTTTATGCCAATTACGTCTACCCTTCATTTTTTATTTCATCGCGTTGCTGTATTTTTATTTCTCCTGATATGGACACAGGCAACTGTTGCTGCACAGGATGCAACCTTAAAAGGAATAATAACAGATGCCCTGACTGGTGAAACACTGATTGGTGTTTCCGTACGCACAGGGAATAAAGGAACTACCAGCGATCTCGATGGCAAGTATAGTTTTACGCTGCCCGCCGGGGCGTATCAGTTGTCATTCAGTTACACAGGGTATGAATCTCAAAGCGCAACGATTCGCTTGTCGTCTGGCGAAATAAAAAACTTTGATGTTGTACTGGGAAGTTCTGATAACTTGTTGCAACAAACCACGGTCACTGCCGGTAAATTTGAGAAGCCCCTGGGAGAGATAACTGTTTCTATCGATATTCTCAAACCAAAGCTCCTGGAAAGTGTCAATGCCACTTCTGTCGATGAGGTGCTGACCAAAGTGCCGGGCGTAACTATTCTCGACGGGCAGGCCAGTATTCGCGGAGGAGCGGGGTATTCGTATGGTGCTGGTACACGGGTGCTGTTGCTGGTCGACGATATCCCTGCCTTGCAAGCCGATGCCGGTTTTCCTAACTGGGACGATTTCCCAGTAGAAAACATTGCGCAAATTGAAGTATTAAAAGGCGCAGCATCTGCGCTGTATGGCTCTTCGGCGATGAATGGAATTATTAATTTTCGTACCGGATATGCGAAAGATGAACCTGAAACGGATATCTCTATGTTTGGGAAAACCTGGGGTAATCCAGCAGATGAAACCATGAAATGGTGGGGAACCGACTCTTCCGGAATTGCACAACCCGTGGAAACCGGCTTTAGTGTGGCTCACCGCCGTAAAATAGGTAAGTTAGATGTCGTACTGGGTGCTTATGGCCTTCTCCGCGACAGTTATAATAAAGATACTTATTCGCGGTACGGCAGGTTCACGCCCAATCTCCGCTACCGCATTACCGATCGGCTTACGGTTGGACTGAATTCGAATTTTAATTTTGGGCGTAGCGGCAGTTTTTTTATCTGGCACGATGACTCAACGGGAGCCTATCAGGGCGGCCTGAATTCTACAACCAGGTCTTTAGGCCGGTTACGGTTTACGATTGACCCGTCTTTGCAGTATTTCGATAATTATGGAAACCGCCACAAGCTGCTCAGCCGGTATTACTCGGTGCACAATAACAACAGTGATAATCAAAGTAACAGCAGTCAAATGTATTACGGCGAATACCAGTTTCAGCGCCAGATGGAAAGTATCGGACTGGTGCTTACTGCCGGAGTAGTAGGTATTTATACCAATGTAGACGCTGAACTGTATAATAATGCAAAATATGAAACGAGAAACCTGGCCGGTTATTTACAGTTTGATTATAAACCCATTGACCGGTTGAATATTTCGGGTGGAGTCCGTTACGAACAAAATAAACTGAAGAGCCCGGAAATCATCCCGTTGCTGGATAATAAATTTGATACAGTTCCTGGAGGCTTAACGACTGAAGCCAAACCTGTTTTTCGATTGGGTGCTAACTATCGTCTTGGGCAGGCCACCTATCTGCGTACATCCTGGGGACAAGGCTACCGGTATCCTACTATCGCAGAGAAATTTATCAATACCAATTTTAGCGGTGCTAATTCTGTAGAACCGAATACAAAATTGATTTCTGAAACCGGCTGGTCGGCAGAGTTAGGCGTAAAACAAGGTTTTGCACTGGGGGAGTGGAAAGGTTTTCTGGATGCAGCGGCTTTTGTGCAGGAGTATAGCAATATGATGGAGTTTGTATTTTCAAGAGCCCGATTCGTTCCAGGTGAGGGCCTTGGTGCTGTTTTTCAATCCCAGAACCAGGGGAATACCCGTATTAAGGGTCTTGAAGTGGCTGTGATGGGTCAGGGGAAAATCGGCGGTGGAGAATTATCACTGCTTACCGGGTATACTTATTTGCAACCTAAATACAAACAATTCGACCGGAATGCAGGTTACGATCCTAAAATTGGTGAATTGACCCGTTTTTGGGGTTCTTCCGATACCCTGGAAAATGTACTGAAATACCGGTTCAGGAACATGATAAAATTTGATGCAGAGTACGCTATCAAGCGGTTTACAGGTGGCTTATCAGTGCAGTACAACAGTAATATGGATGCTATTGACCGGGTATTTGAAGTATTTCTCCCGGGGGTCAGCTCCTTCCGCAGGAAGCACGACAATGGATTTACAATTGTAGATATCAGGGCCTCTTATAAGGTGGGCGATCATTTGAAAGTAAGTGCCATCGTTGGTAACCTGCTGAATGAAATTTATGCGGTGCGACCGGCTCAATTAGAGGCACCCCGCAATTTTACGGTGCGTCTGGATTGGAAAATGTAAGAGTTGTTGGGCTCGGCGGCTCTCACCGCAACAACTGACAATTAACATATTCCTGTTGTTTAAATTATAAAAAAAACATTACTTTATGCGATATTTAGTTTTATTAATGATATCCACCGCTTTTTTTTCTTGCGGGAATGATATGACGGAGCAAAAACGGTTGCCGGCAAACGAAGATGTTGTTGAAGCGGTACCTGCTGCACCTGCTGCGGCTGCTTTACCCACCGCTAATAGTGGCGTCCCTGATAATGCGCTGCTCAAACACAGCCTGCGCGCAACTACCAAAGGATCTGCGAAAGATGGTAACCTTTGTAAGGCATTGTTCGACGATACCATGCCTCTTTTCCCAATATCTGATAACCCCACCGGCCGGTTTTTTGAAATGAATGATACTGGTGGCGTTTACGTGGTGATAGTCAGCGCGGGCAATACCCGTTCCACTTTTATGCTGGCACCTCATATTAAAGATGTCGAACTGCTGAGCAGCGTGCAGGCACCGGAATGTTTGTCGCGAAAAGATAATTTTTTTATGAATGAAAATGGTGCAGGTTTTCTTTATGACGGCAATAAATATGTAAAATACCATTTGGACCTTTCCAAAACTTCTAAAGGATTCAATGGTACACTCACCTGGGATCCGAACAGAGAGCTTGGCGTTCGCGTGCGGTACAAAAGAAGGTTGGAACAAAATTAAATAAATCAAAGCATTCAACTCGCTGCATGTCCTATCTTTGCAGTCAAAAAAAAGAATAACATGTTTACAATAAATATTTATCTTCGTTTTGCCCTCATCGCTGTTGGTATCCTTGGTGGTGGACTTTTGTGGGCTACCAATGGTTTTTGGTATGGATTTCCTTTTATTTTAATCGGTATTATTCTGCTGGTGGGTTATATCCTGCTGGGTACCATTGTTTCCACTAATATGTTGATGGGACAAATGCGGATGGATGAAGCCGAGCAACGCCTTAAATTAACCTTTTTCCCAAAATTATTGCTGATGGGGTATAAAGGCGTTTATTTTATGACGCAAGCCGCCATTGCTATGCAACGCAAAGACTGGAATACCAGTGAAACGTTGTTGAAAAAGGCGCTCAGCTCAGGACTTCCCTCCGACAATGAACGTGCAGCTGCTATGCTGCAATTGCTGATGATCGGCGCACAAAAAGGCAATCACAATTTATTGCCGGCGCAATTGGCTGAAATTAAGAAACTCAATATTACCGAACCCAATCTGAAATCGCAGATTAAGGAAGTAGAGCAACAGCTGAAGATGGCTAAGCAAAATCCGATGAATCCCTCCACACTCGCGATGATGGGTGGCCGGAACGGATTCCGTGGTGGGAGCAGTAAACGTTCCCGTCCAAGAGTGCGATAGTTGGATTTAAGATTAATCCAATATGCGATTTACGATTCATCCCCGATGCCGTTGTTTGACATTTCGGTATAATCTTGTATGAATCGTAAATCGGGTTAATCATAAATCGTAAATTGAAAAAACATGGCAAAAAAAGGCACAGGAATTATTGTTGGCCGATTTCAGGTAGTTGAGTTAAATAAAGTACATAAGAAATTAATTGCAAAAGTGGTCCGGCGCCACCAAAAAGTAGGTGTTTTTCTGTGCAGTAATCCAGCGCCAAGCGACCAGAATCCTATCGACTTATTATTCCGGTTTGATCTTGTAGAGGAGACTTATGGGGATAAAATGGATGTGTTCGAGATGCCCGACCTGCCTGATGACCGTATTTGGAGCCAGGAATTAGACCGCCGTATTCTGGAACTTCGTCCGGAAGGCAGCGTAACGATTTATGGTACCCGTCAGGGCTTCACCGAGCGCTACTCCGGCCGCTATTCCACCGAAATTCTGGAAGCACCCGAAGACGATATTCCCGAATTGCTGGATATGAATATTGGCTGGGATATCAAGAGCTTCAGAGCAGGAATGATTTTTGCGTCTATCCGGCGCTTTCCTACGGTTTATCCAACTGTGGATATTGCCGTAGTGAATGAAGAAATGAGCGAAGTGCTGCTTGCCCGCAAAGAAAATGAAACGAAGTTTCGATTCCCTGGTGGCTTCTCCGATCCTTCCGACGAAAATTTTGAAATGGCCGCTATCCGGGAGCTGATGGAAGAGTGCGGGGATATTCAGGTGGACAACCTGATTTACCTTGGCTCCGCGCAGGTAGACGACTGGCGTTACCGCAATGCTATTGATGGCATTATTACCCACTTATACGCCTGTACTTATGTTCAGGGAGAACCGGAAGCCAGCGACGATATTGCCGAAGTGAAGTGGTTTCCGGTCAAAAAATTGCGGGAAGATACTTTTGTTCAGGAACACAGGGCGCTTTGGCTCATGCTCAAATCTTTTTTGGAAGAGATGAGCGAGAAAGAATAAACTTCAACGCCATATTCAGGGCATAAGTCCCGGTAAGCTGGATATTCTTCAACCTGTCCCGGCCAAAGGTATGTTTGGCCACCACGGTTTTGTCCCGGCTGGCTACGGCCATCCAAACTGTGCCCACGGGTTTGTCCGGCGTGCCGCCATCGGGGCCGGCGACACCCGAAACGGCCACTGCGATATCGACCCCCAGGGTGTCAAGTGCGCCGTTAGCCATTTCCCGCACGCACTCTTCGCTCACCGCCCCGAATTGAGCAAGTGTATCTGCCTTTACACCAAGTAGTTTTTCCTTCATTTCATAGGAATAAGTCACCACCGAACCTGGGAAATAGGCAGAAGAACCAGGGATTTCTGTAATCAGGTGCGCAACGTATCCTCCGGTGCAACTTTCAGCTGTTCCAAATTGCAAACCCTTTTCCAACAGGGCTTTACCAAATACTTGCTGTAACGAATCTTCCTCGTACCCGAAAATGATATCAGGCAGCAATGCGGTAAGTTCCGCCTTCTTTTGGTCGAGTAACGCGGTAAGTTCAGCTGCTGCTGATGGAGTAACTTCGCCTTCCCATACTCCCGTAAGCCGCAACCGTACCTGACCCAATGCCGGCAAATACGCCAGTTTAACATTGCTGGGCAGACTATCTTCAAACGCTTCAATACGCCGGGCAATCATACTTTCTCCCTCACAGGCTGTTTGAATGGTACGGTGAATTATCGGCCGGCTGATGAAGCGTTCAACCAGGCGGGGCATCACTTCAGCAGTCATCAGGTATTCCATTTCAAAGGGTACACCCGGAAGAGCAATATATACTTTGTTGTCTTGCTCCAACCACATACCAGGGGCACTGCCTACTTTATTCACCAGAATCAATGCTTTTTCAGGTAACGTCGCCTGGTCACGCATGGCGGGCGGCATAGAGCGGTTTATTTTGGTAAAATATTCCGCTATCCGTTGGAAAGTCGGCTCATCAAAGCGCATGGCCGAATCGAATATCTCCGCCAGGGTCTTTTTGGTAATATCGTCTTTGGTAGGACCAAGGCCGCCCGTCATAATCACTACATCGGCCGAACTTGCCGCATGTGTCACTCCTCCAATTATGGCTTCCCGCGTATCTCCCACACTGCTTTTTCCGGTAACACGAATGCCTCGAAGGTTCAGTTCGCGGCTCATCCAGGCCGAATTCGTATCTGTAATTTGTCCGATCAGGATCTCGTCTCCGATGGTTAATAAGTGTACGGTCATGGTTATTTTAAAATGTTAGTTGATCACCTGTATTCCCAACCTGAAAATCAGTCCCAGCACCACCGCCAGGAATACCCAGCGAATAAATGCAGAACCGCGCAGGATGGCTAATTTTGAACCGGCATAACTGCCCGCCATATTTGAAATAACTAATGGTACCGCTACCGCCAATACCACATATCCTTTACTCAGCAGCAGCAGCCACGAACTCAGATCGCCAGAGACATTAGCCGCTTTGGACACCGCTGAGCTTCTTAAAAAATCAAACCCAAGGATACTCACAAAACACAAAACAAGCAGTGTTCCTGTTCCCGGGCCGATCAAACCGTTATAAAAACCACAAGTGGCACCTACACCCAAAGCAGCCCACTTTTCTTTTTGCGGGGAAAATCGACGGTCTTCTTTCTGGCCGAGTTCCTTTTTAAAAACGGAATAAAAAGCCAACACCACAATGATACACAGCACGATAACTTTTAGTTTTTCAGCCGGAATTTGGGTGGCCAGCTGTGCCCCAAAAAAAGAAGCGGTCAATGCGCCGCCACAGGCAGGCAATACAATGTGCCGTTCTAACGTCACTTTTTTAAAATAGTTCCAGGCAGCCACCGATGTCCCGAAAATGGAGGACGTCCTGTTGGTGGCAATTACGTTGAGCACTGGCCACGATGGGAAAAGATTGACCATTGCGGGCGTGGCAATAAGTCCGCCGCCACCCACAATGGAATCCAGGAACCCGGCCGCAAAACCAATGAGGATCAACAAAAAAAAAGTAGCCGGGGATGAAGTAAGGTAATCCATAAAATTAACAGTGCTGAAAGCGGGCAGCAAAGTTGAGAAAATTATCTTTGCCTAAACCTAAGTAACGTTGAAATAAAAAATTACCCGTTTTACATATCCTGTTCTATGGAGGAAAAGAAAAAAATGCAGGCAGTAGATTTTAGCAACATGAACGATTTCTTAGCGTACTTGCCGGAAAATCAATCGGTTATTGTTGAAAAACTACGCGAAATAATCGCAACCTGTATTCCGCCGGCAGAAGAATACCTTTCTTTCAATGTCCCGTTTTTCCGCCGTTATAAAAGTATTTGCTTCATTTGGCCGGGCGCTGTGGCGTGGGGCAGCAAAACCCGGGAGGGCGTGGAGTTCGGATTTAGTTACGGGAATCTTCTCGAGGATGCCTATCATTATCTGGACAAAGGCAACCGAAAGCAAGTATCTACCAAGCGATTCTACCGGTTAGAAGATATTAAAGAGGATATTTTGCAGGCGTATTTGTTGGAGGCGATGGAAATTGATGAGATGCAGTTTATTGCAAAACAAAAATCAAAAAAATAATTTCATAATGTGAAAATAATCAACTATATTTGTAAGAATTAAGTGTATTTCTACTGCACTATTATTTCATTTTTTTAACCAATTTATTATGAATTTATCTTCTTTTTGGCACGATTTCTGCTATATATATGAAAATATCTGATGATGATGTTGTTAGCTGGGCTGACAACTTTTTTCGGAGAATCGCAAGGTGTAGGAGCGCTCACTCTTTCCGGAGCAACCACTAATCTTTCCACCAATATTTCCCGGTGTACTTTAAGCTGGATCACCACACCTTCCAATGGTACTGTCCCGACTTCAGTAAAAGGTTATAATATTGTCCTGAGTCTTTCCGGTGTTACCTCGCCGAGTGTGCAAAATCTTACTGCAACATTTCCAACTTCTATTTCGCCTGCTGGTTTTGCAATATCTCCGGCAAATGTATCTGTTAGTTGCAGTTCTGTTACCCTTACAAGAATTTCAGGTACGCCGTTCGCTATGCTGACTCCATCGCCATATACTAATTTGGTGATATTGAGTTTCAGAGCAGCTCCTGGTACAAGTCTGCTCGTTACAGCAACAGGTATGGTGATACCTGTTACTGGATCACAAAAAACTATTGCTGCACCTGCGCCGCTCAGTTTTACGGTAACCGGGACGGAGTTGTATGGCACTGTTACCAAACCCCCAATTCCCGGATGGTTGCCGTGTGTTAATGGAGGGACAAATGGGTTTTTGATTCCTGGTGTAACAATAACAAAAAACATGGAAATCCCAGGGACTTGTCCTCCGGGTATTGTTAATACCTCCCAATTGTTTTTTGATGGTATTTACAGTTTTCCCAATAATGTCCCAAGTTTTGAATATAGGCTAACATCAGGAAAATCTGCCAATGGAACGGATACGTGTTGTGGCATCACAGGCAATGATGTTTATTTAACCAGTCAACACATATTAGGACTTAACTGCCTGCCATTAGGTCAGGTTATGGCTGCGGATTACAGTGCTGATGGTAAAGTTACAACTTTTGATATTATACTGATGAACCGGTGTATAAGTGGAAACCCAGACCCCGTTGGTCCGGAGTGGCGTCCGTGGCGTTTTGTTCCATTCTCGAATATTAATGATCCGGCATACGATCCATTGGGTTTTACTTACCCGTCAAGTTTGAATGATTTAGTAGATTACCTGTTCGTAACGCCACTAACAGCCGGAACAAGTATTCCCGGCGGTGATTTTTGGGGAGTAAAAAGAGGCGATGTTGACGGAGATTGTCAACTTTGTGGAAATAATTTTACAGGAGATACGGAAGATCGAAATGCTGGCAACAGTGAGTTGGTTCCAGTGTATTTGCCTCAAAATAGCCTGGATGCGGGACGTGAAATTCTTATTCCTGTAAGAACAGTCGCAGCACCTGATTTCTTTGTTTTAGGCATGAAATTAATTTTTGATGCTGATAAATTTGAAGTAATTTCTATCGAATATGGTGATTTAACCGAAGCTGATAAATATGCTGCAGGCAGTATAAGTGCTGAAGAAAATGGTACAGCAGTAAAATATACATGGTTTGATACACATGCGGAAGGGGCAGGAATAGATGAGAATGGGGTGTTGTTTTACGTCAGAATAAGAGCGAAAGAAAATATAGAAAATATTTCCGAATACATCAGACAAATTGCTAATGACCCAGTAAACTACCTCTTTTTTGCGAGTGACAAGACTGTTGATAATAAGAAAAAATTTGTACTGCACACTTCTACCAACAAGGAAAACATTTTTTCTGCTGAAATTCTGGGAAGTAATATAGTGTCATCAGAATTTCCTGTTCTGGTAAAAACGCACCAACCTGAATCGCTGAAAATTACCATTTCAGATTTGAGGGGATTAGTCGTAAATAATCAAACATACGTGTTGTAAAAGGGTGAAAATTATTTTTCGATACAGGACTTAAATCTTCCCAAAGGGATGTACCTGATAAGTTTTTGCACAACATCAGGGCAAAGACACTCAGATTTTTTTTACCGGTAAACCTGCCTTATTTATGATAAGTACTATGGCTCCTGTTTTTAAGCAGTGAGCCATAGTACTGTTTAATCACCCTTAAACAGTTTTTTCCATGAATCGCTTTTATGTGTTATTTATTTTTTTAATTTATTCGCATTGCATTAACGCCCAAAAAATATATTACACCCGATTTGAATCCAAAACGTTAACAACTTTAGATTTCGAAGGCAGTATTGTTGGTTGCTATGATCCTTCTACCTGCAAAGACTCCTTTATTTGCAGGATTAAAAACTTTTATGCTGCAGATATTGCTATTTGTCCAAATGGAGGAATTTATGCTTGTGGCTATGAATGGGACAGTATTATTCATGCATATTATGATAATGGGCTAGCGAAACTTAATCTTCAGGACTCGTCCTATACCATTGTCGCAGATTTCGGAATCTTTTCACAGAACACAACATCTTGTGTTTGCGGTGCTGATGATATTGTGTACTTTGGAAGAGAAGAGATATGGGCATACAATACCAATACAGGTTTAGTGGATTCATTAGGCAATATTTTACCGTTTACATTAGCCGGTGACCTGACTTTTCACAAAGGCCGTCTAGATAGGATGTGACTGGAATAATAATATCATCGAACTCAATCTGAACGACTTATCGAACAGCCAGATTCTTTTTTCTTATCCATTGCCACGATCGGCGATCGGCACAGTAACTTATGTGGAATCGTGCGACTCATCGGAGACTTATCTTTCCTATACTGATGATGAAGCAGCACCAAATTCAAGTGCACTTAATGAGCTTTATAAAGTCGATTTTGATGCACAAACTATCACTTATGTTTGTGATATGCCGAGGACAGTGGTTGGTTTAGCTTGCGCTACAGAGGCTATTGCTCAGGATTGCAACCTCCATCTTGATTTAGATAAGAATAACAGCAGTCTGGCTACGGGAAAAGCGTATCAAAATCTTTTATGGTGCGATGGTCCTGTTGCAGCAGGTGATATTGATGCTGAAATAAAATCCGGAAACAGAATTGATTCTGTATCGATTCGGCTGCTGACACCTGTACCTGATGCTGGTGCTGAATATTTATTAAGTACGGGAGAGTCTCCGTTATTGGATGTATCCGGCCAGCAAAGCCAGTACCTGACATTGTTGCGCACAGCAGTGGCTGCTGCAGATGCAGGGGAGATTTCTGCTGCTTTTACAACGGCACTGCGCAATATTCAACTATATAATACCAGTGCTGTAAAAACACCAGGAAAACGAACCATAGAAGTTATCGCATACGCTGAGGGTAATCGCAGTGATACGGCATTTTCCTTTTTGACTATCCCGGATGTCATAGTAACGATTTTCGGGGATCATTTTCTGTGTCCGAATGATACAATTGATCTGTCAGCAGGACTGTTCCAATCTTACTTGTGGTCAGACGGAGATACCTCCGGCAGCATCTCAATAACAGAAGGAGGAGTGTACACGGTAACCGTAACTGATGCTAAAGGATGTAAAGGCACGGCAGATTATGTCGTTGACGAACCGGAACCGGTTACTTCTGAATGGCAAATTACCCCACCCTTATGCTACAACGGTTTAGACGGTATTGCAGAGGCTCTTGTTGTAAATGGAGGATAGCCGCCATTTCTGTTTAGTATTAATACAGGGATGATAACTGCCGTTCCCGTATTTTCGGGCTTAGGTAGCGGTACCTATAATATTCATATTGTTGATAATAAGAGATGTTATTGGAATAAAAAAATATATATTGAAAACCCGGACGCAATAATATTAAGTTTAGGAAATGACCTTGTTATGTTATTGGGAGAAAGTGTGGAGATTGAACCGGGAATTACCCCTACAGACGATTATGAATATTTTTGGTCGCCACCTGCGGGCTTGTCCTGCACGTATTGTAGCCACGCAATTGCTGCCCCTGTTGAAAATACAGTATATAAATTGCAGATTTTAAATAACAATGGATGCGCTGCATCCGATAGTATATTAATCCGGATAACAGTCCCGGATGGTAATATTTATGCGCCAAATATTTTTTCGCCTGGAGATGGCAGACAAAATACGACTTTTACGGTATTTGGCGATGCGGTATTAGTGGAGGAAACAGAATGGTTGCGGATATATGACAGGTGGGGATCATTAGTTTATGAAGGAAAACACCTCCAGCCCGATAATCCGAATGACGGATGGGATGGATCCTGTAGGAACAAACCATCTTCTTCGGGGATTTATTTGTGGCAGGCTTCCATTCGTTTTAAGAATGGGAACGTCGTACTAAAAAAAGGTGATGTAATGTTATTGCGATAATAACAGAGGTGCCAAAAGCCCCGCGACAGCGGTTACGTCGTCCAGGGCTAAACATTTAACCAACATAAATTTTTTCAAAAAAAATATCAATGTAAAGCGGCTGTACGTCGTGACTGATAACTAACAAACTGATAACTACTTAGGCATCAGTACTTTATCAATGGAGTGGATCACGCCATTAGACTGATATACATCATATACACTGATATTTGCCACATTACCATTTTCATCTTTGACGGCAATGTTGTGTGCGCCGTTCATCATGAAAGTTAATGTACCGCCGCTTACTGTTTTCAAAGTGCTTTGCCCTTTTTTCAGCATTTTAGCGATAGCATTGAAGTCATATTTACCTGAAACCACATGATAAGTGAGCACTTTGGTAAGGGTACTTTTGTTTTCAGGTTTTAATAATGTTTCAACAGTTCCTGCGGGCAGGTTTTCAAATGCATCATTGACAGGTGCAAAAACAGTGAATGGTCCAGCACTTTTCAATGTTTCCACCAGACCTGCGGCTTTTACTGCGGCAACCAGTGTGGTGTGGTCTTTGGAGTTAACGGCATTGTCAACAATGGTTTTTTTCGGGAACATAGCGTCTCCTCCCACTTGAACGGTGTTAGCAGTTTGGGCATTTGTTAATGTGGCAAAAAAAGTGGCTGTTGCGAATGCTGCAATTTTTAATACGTTTTTCATAGTGTACTGTGTTAAAATGTTTGTGTGTTTATTGGTTGGTGAACATTCATATTTACGTGGTGATGGGTGGTTTGGTTTTTTAATGCTTTCGTTTTTTATCCGGGTGGCCGACATCCAGGTATTATGATAATTCTTTTTTTAGAACGCCTTCCATTACAAGAAGGTGGTTTTAGCCTTGTTGCTGAGTAATATTTGGACGCCTGTCATTTTTCCACAGCTTTATTGGATGGAGAGTATCGTCATTTCATCAAACCTTTTACCTTTGCTCGGAGTGACCATTGGCAATAATTTACAGAAGGAAATGCCACTCGGTTGCTGTTTTTCAGGGCTCACTTCAGGAGAAGGCTAGATCCTCTTTGACTTCGTGCCTCACCAATTGCTCTTCATTTTTAAAAAATTAACTAACTATGCAACGTCGATCAGCAATTAAAACCCTCAGTGCAGCCACAGCAGCGGTGTTTCTGTCGGACAACCTTACCAACCGCCTCGCCGCGGCAGATGCAGTCACGAAAATGGATAATGTATTAGACAAAATCAACCACGCTGCGTGCCGGTGGTGTTACAGCGATATTCCGCTGGATGATCTTTGTAAAAAAGGCAAAGAAATTGGATTGCATGCTATTGATCTGCTGGATATAGGTGAATGGGATACTGCCAAAAAATACGGTTTAACCTGTAGCATGGGTATGTCAAACCCCAAAGGATACGGTATCCTTAGAGGTTTTAACCGCTTCGAACACCACGAAGATTTAGTCGCACATTACGAGCAACTGATCCCCAAAGCCGCTAATGCAGGACTTGAACGGGTCATCTGTTTCTCTGGTAACCGCGATGGTCTTGACGACGAATTGGGGATCCAGATTTGCGCTGTGGGTTTGAAAAAACTGATGCCCCTGGCAGAAAAATACAAAATCACACTTTGTATGGAGCTCCTGAACAGCAAGGTCGATCACAAAGATTATCAGTGTGACCGTACTCATTGGGGCGCTGAATTAGTCAGGGCTGTAGGATCCGACAGTTTTAAACTGCTGTATGATATTTACCACATGCAAATCATGGAGGGCGACGTGATCCGCACCATTCGGGACAACCACCAATATATCGGCCACTATCACACTGGTGGCGTACCGGGTCGCAATGAAATAGACGAAAGCCAGGAACTGTATTACCCGGCGATCATGCGTGCCATTGTGGAAACCGGCCATAAAGGATTTGTGGCCCAGGAGTTTATTCCAAAGAATGCCAATAAGTTGGAATCGCTGGAAAAATGCGTGAAAATTTGTGTGGTGGAGTAGTGGTATATCAAGTTTTTTGAATAAAAATGTCTGTTGGGGTATGGTTTCAGGAGGTATTGCGTTTTAGTATTCTGATGAAAATTAGTGTACAAACGCTGCTTTTGATGGCGCTCAGCATATTTGTCATGGCGCGCTGCCGAACCCAACGGAATAATACCTGTGATCCTGTATGGTTGAAAAGTGAAGCGTTTCAGCAATGGTGCCGCTTCACTTTTCACAGGGATTCGGGGATGGTAGGCAGTGCCCAGAATGCCTTTTTTCAACATTTGCTTATCAGTAATGATACCAGTTTTTTTGCTTCGGAGTACAACCAAATGATCCTTGACGACTCCACCTACGCTGGAAAAAATCTCGTCATGCTGGATACATTTCAACGAGATTCTTTCGGTGGAAAGTACTTTCGGGGAAAAGTATTGTCAGGTTCGGTCCAATGGGTACTATGCTGTCCGTTCAATATTTCCGGTTTTGGCGGCGACCCTTTTGTTTTTGAAATAACAGAGTCTAGCGGAAAATTCAACCTCACGAGTTGGAATGCCTTTTACCACGGCAATTATGCCTGCTGCTGGCATGAACCGATGGATGGTTTTTACAAAATGGGTACATGGTTTTTTGTAAATACTTGCGGAACGGGTTCAGGGTTTTGTTCCAACACGGCTAATCTGTTGTTTTTTCCACTCAGCCTCCCTTCCGATACCCTTGAAAAGCCAAAAGCTATTCCGGTTTCTTTTTTTCAACAATTTCAACAACGTGAATCACTGAAAGGTAACTTTCAGGTAAGGCATGATACGATCATTGGCGAGTATACTTACAAGTTGGATTCCCTTAGATTTTCTGAAGAAGAAAAAGTAATTTACTTTCCCATGCAAAAGGAAGTTTTTCAGGTGCTGTTGAAAGTGGATACGGTTCAGCGTTGCATTATTATGCTCAACAGAAAACAAATATTGGATGTCAAGCCCGGTATCTGGATGTTTGAATCTGAAAAATACTGATTACTGTATCTTTGCCTTCTCATCTCCCCCTCATTTCTTATTCCTTTCCTAAACATGCGTTTTATCTTTTTTCTGGCTTTCATCGCCTGTGTCAATAGTTCCTTTTTCGCACAAACGGCCGCCGATCCCAAAATCATCTCCGGTATCATTCTGCTCAATGAAAAGTCCGCACCCGATTTTAAAAAAATCCTGGCTGATTTACCAGGCAACTGGTATGTGCCCACCGATTCATTGAACATCAGTGGGAAAACGGCGGTATTCTCTACGCCTGGTGCCACCGTGATGCTGGCTTATCTCGATTACGCTGTGAATCCTGATGAAATACATATTGCATCGGGTATTTCCTGGCTTTGGAAAACGGCGGAGGCAGAGACGAAAAATCATAAAGCCCAGTTAATTATTTCGGTACTCGGCAATCCGGCCAAAACAGTGGAACTCTACCGGATTTTCACCCGGGTTGCTGGAGGCGTTATGTCAGCACTGCCCGATGCGCCGGGTATTTACATGAACTCCCAATACCTGATCATTTCCAAAGGATACTACCTGGAAGCTGCCCGGAATATGGGACGCGATGGCTTTCCGTTGTATTTGTGGACGTATTTCGGTATTTTGCAACAAGGCACCAAAAGTTCGGGGTACACCTATGGCCTTTCTGAATTCGGTTGGCCGGAAATGGAAATTGTAGAAAGCATGCTTGCGTTACAGGACTCCCACGCATTACTCTATGCCGCAGCGCAAAAAGCAATTTCCGGGACAGAAAAATGGACAACTGGACAGCAAGTTGAACTGGACGAAGGCCGGAAAATTAAAGTATCGGTGTCTCCGGCCAAATATATTGGCGAGGGCGGACCGACCATTAAGATTGAGTAACTATTGGTCTGTCAAGCCTCATCAGTCAAAATAATGACCTGCTCCAACGCGGCAACTAAGACTTGACAGACTTAAGCCTGCGCTGCCCGAATAAGCCACTCCTTTTCCGCCAGCAACGGCGTTGCTGCCATTTCCTGCCGGAGTGCCAGCCGGGCCTTGTGGTGCCCGGGTTTCAATGCCATGAGTTTCCGCACAAAGCGGACCGTATTCCTGTAGGCCGTTTGTTGCTGCTCGCCGATCAATCGTTTCCGGCGGAGATAGGAATCGAGGCTATCAAGCAAACTGGCCAGCGCATTGTGCTCGCCTGTTTCGAAGTACATGCGTAACAGCATGGTTTTGGCCACCAGATTGTGGAGGACATCGTCGAAGTCCATCTCCTGCAGGAGCGGCATCGCCCGATCATAATCCCCTTTTTCGCAATAATACCTGGCTAAATTGAATGCATAGGTGCCTTGCCGCTGGTGTTCGGGGAGTTTGTCGCGGTATTTTTCCAAAAAACGCTGAACCCAACCAAATTCTCCACCGCGCAATGCCACCAATGTGATATTGGTATAGGTAAATCGCGATATTTGCCCATTTTCCAGAAATACCTGCGCTTCCAGACCGGATTGGTACAAGTCAAGTACTTCCTTGAGATAATCGTTCTGCCGTAAATTGATCCGGTTAATGCAGAAATTTACTGCCAGCAAATAAATATCCCGCAGTTCCAACAAGGGAAACTGCTTTTGCGCACCTGCTAAATGTAGTTTTAAAGCAAAAAAATGGGCTTCGTTTTCCGGTTCGTTTAATGTCATGAAACCATAATAGTACACCGCAATGGCCGGAAATTCCATGAGCAGAGGCCGGGCTTTCACAAACGCCAGTACAGCAGACAATAAACCGGTGTCAAAATCTGTACGCAGTAGTTTCCGCCGACTCAACAGGATGCAGGCATTTTTTAGTTTTTCAGCAACAAAAGCGACATCATGCCAATCGGAAAGGGGTTGCAGTTGCTCTGCGCCGGAACGTCCCAACTGCATGGATTGCTGGTAATCCTCCAGCGCCAATTGGTAACTGAACCGGTAATGTTGCGGATTGCGCTCTGGTCGCAGGTCATGTAGTTCCTGCAGGCGGTGATGGGTTGTTTTAAAGTGTTTCTCCAATCCTCTTTTCCGGTAAGCCGACAACAAGTAAAGCAGTTGTTCTTCCTTATTTTGCTGCCATTCGTCCAGCGCTAAATAATCTTCGGCGGCCCGGAAGAAATAATTAGAGGCATAATGCATTTTCGCTGCATCAAAAGATTCATCCGGGAAAGTATATTGAAATAAATTTTCCGAGAATGTTTCTTTTTTGAAATTGGTTTTTTGCGCCAAAAAAAAATTAAAAATCCGGATGATAGATTCATTCTTGTTGAAAATTGGGCTTAAAAGGTATTTTTTAAACCAATGCCAATCTTTTTTTTGAAATGACTGTAAAATTTCGAAAGCTTTCATATTGACAAAATTAAGAAAAAAATCTGGGAATGGGTCTTTTTTGTTTTTGAGACAGTGCAGCAGCAGGTGCTATATTTGAGTCAATATCATTGTTGAGTCTCCACGCCAATACGGTTGCGAAATTCAACATTGATCAACTCATGGAAAGTATGTATGCTTTTTTAGACAATACCAAGGTTAAAAAAATTGCCGGTACGCTGCGGAATACCTGGATTTGCTGGCTCTTGCTGGCTCCCTCGGGTGTTTTTGCACAAGGTTGGCAGCGGTATTACGATGGTGAACGACTGTTTTCCATTGAAGTGCTGCCCGATGGATCGTTGGTTGCAGCAGGCAGTATTCGAAATGCGGGTGAAGTATCCGACGGGTACTGGTTGCATGCCGACGCCTGGGGCAATATAATTACTGATGCCAGAATGGGTAATTCACCAACTGGTGAAAATGCACAAGCATTATTGCCGGCACCTGGTGGCAACTGGATTGTACCAGGAAATAGCGACGGCGACAGTATTCTGCTGGCGAATGTAACCGCTCAGGGCAATCTGACAACCGTCAACTATTACGTAACTTCCGGGTTGCTGTATTCCGCTATCGGCAGTCCCTCGCAAAATGGCTGGTTTTTTTGTGGTGCGCAAAAAGGTAGTAGTATACCGGGTAATAATCTTCAGCGCACCCTGAGCGGACGGGTTAGTAATTCCGGCGTGTTGATGTGGGAACGGGCAGATAGTATCGGTCTCAATAGTGTGGCAGTTGATGCCGCAAGCACCTCATCGGGTGATTACTGGATCGTCGGGCAACTGGTAAGTACGCTTCCAGCGGTCAATTATGATGTTTTTTTGTTGAAAATGGCAGAAAACGGAACCCTTATAAAGACCGCCGTCTTTGAATTGACCGATGATCAAACCCCTGAAAAGATCGCCATAAAACCTGGTGGTCATTTGTTAATCGCAGGTTCCGTAAAAAATCCGGCTAATGGCAATTTGCAGGAGGAAGACATTTGGCTGGCAGAGACCGATACATCGGGGAATTTGCTCTGGTCCAAAGCAATTTCTTGGCCGGGATTCCAGCAAACACATGCGTTAAAACAATTGCCCAATGGCGATTTATTACTCGCAGGCGAAACCCGGCCAACGCTTACGGGCAGCCGTGATGCTTTTCTGGCGCGTCTGGATGGCGACGGTAACCTGCTGTGGTTCAAAACTTATGGCGGTATCAAAGGCGATATTTTTTGGGATGTGGCGGTGTTGCCCGACGGTAGTTTTGCAGCTGCCGGGCAAACTGGTTCTTTTGGAAATCTGGTATTACACGCCTGGTTACTACATACTGATAGCGCAGGAAATATGTGGTCCAACCGGATAGAAGGACAGGTAGCACATGATCAGGCGGCAGACTGTCTGGTCGGTGCAGGAGATGCACCTTTGGTCAATTGGCTGGTAACTGCGGCGGGTGTTCCGGGAAGATTTTATACTACGACAGATAGTAGCGGGCACTACGAATTTATGCTCGATACCGGACGTTGGTATGTATCGGTGTTGCCTTCGGTGGGATACTGGTTGCCGTGTATGGATTCGATTTCGGCCGATTTGGTATTTCCGGCTGATAGTGCGGTGGTTAGTTTTCCGGTACAGGCCGCCTATAATTGTCCATTGTTGCTGGTGGATATTACCACGCCTTACCTGCGCCGGTGTTTTGACAATACATACACCGTTCGATGGTTCAATTATGGCCCTCAAGCGGCGACTGAAACCCGTATTGCCGTGTTGCCCGATCCGTTTTTGACGATTACAGGGAGCAGTGTGCTTTATACCGTTTCAGGAGATACTTTGTGGTTTAACGTGGGACCAACGCCTTCTATGCAAGGTGGTAATTTGACGTTTACCGCTTTACTTGATTGTGCTGCAACAGTGCTTGGGCAAACACATTGTACCACGGCCCGTATCAGCCCCGATTCTGTTTGTTATCATATCAATTCTGCATGGGATGGTGCCAGCCTGGATATTAATAGTTATTGTGCAGGCGATTCGGTGGTATTAACGATTTCAAATACAGGCTCAGGTAATATGCAGCAGGCGGTGGAATATGTAATTACCGAAGACCAGGTAATTTTCAAACGCGCACCACTGCTTTTGGCTGCTGGGGCCGACACTACCATTGTTCTTTATCCAAATGGCGCAACGGTTACTTTGATGATTACACAGACTCCCGGGCATCCGGGTAACAGTCACCCGATACTCGTGGTGGAAGGATGCGGGAGTTTTCCATTTTCAACGGGCTACGCACTGCAATTCCCTGCTGATGATGGCGATCCGTTCACCGATACAGAATGCCGCGAGAATATCGGTTCATTTGATCCAAATGATAAAACGGGATTGCCGAAGGGTGTTGGAGAAGCGCATATTGTAAAAGCAGGTGATGCTATTGAATATTTAATACGTTTTCAAAACACGGGTACCGACACCGCTTTCAGGGTGGAAATCAGGGACACCTTACCGGCTACGCTGGATTTGGTGTCCCTGGAGTTGGGCGCGTCAAGCCATCCTTATCAAGTGGTTCTCAATGAAAAAGGCATTTTACGATTTATTTTTTCGCCAATTGCCTTACCCGATTCGTTTGTCAACCCAACAGCCTCTCAAGGGTTTGTCAAATACCGGATCAGCACGAAAAATGATCTTCCTTTGGGTACAGTAATCCAAAATGGAGCTGCCATTTATTTTGATTTTAATTCAGCGGTTTTAACCGAAAAAACACGACATACTATCGGTGATCCATTAAATGCGTTGACGACTATCAGCACCACGGAAACAGATTTGAATCCCAGGAACCTGTTATCTGCCTCCCCTAATCCGTTCTTTGAAAATACCTTACTCTCATGGCCTGCAACGCCGAAGAATACTACCTGCAATATTCAAATCACAGGTGCCGACGGTCAGATCAGCGCCCATTACACCACCCTTGAAAATTCATTTTTGCTTTCGAATACAACATTGCCACCGGGTATGTATTTCCTGAAAATCTTCACAGACACAGGTGTAATCGCTACGGGGAAAATCATTAAAACAAAATAATGATGAAAAACTTACTCTCAATTATTGTCCTTTGTTTCATACTGCCACGGGTGTATGCTCAAACCTGCACGCCGCAGATTACTTGTAACAATGCACCGCTTTTTTGCGGATTATCTTTGCAGAATCAAATATTTAACAACGCTGTGCCAGTTATTCCCGGCGCATTTAATCCGTTATGCGGCCCTAATTTTACTACCCATAACAGCAATTGGTACAGAATTATTCCTTGTACCCCCAACCTCTCGCTGGAGATCAATGTGTTGGTGACTTCTACTGGGGATGGACTCCAGACGGCGTTGTATGCTGGGTGTAATTCGAATGCAACAGTTGCTTGTAATCCTGGAGTGGAGTTTGGAGCGTTTATGCCGTTGGTGCTCAATGCTACGGTGGTGCCCGGACAGGAATATTACCTGCAAATTGACGGTTTTGCGGCTGATATTTGCAGCTATACGATTACGGTAAATTCGGGTTTAGATATTTTGCCACCATCACCGCCAGTGGGGCCATTTAATGGCAACATTACATCGATACCAGCAGGGCCGGCTTTTTGTAGTATTAGCGGCGCGCAGTTTTCAGTTGATTGGCCGCAATGTGATGCCTTTCAAAGCCCGCAACTCTCCTGCTATGAACCCAAAGAAGATAGTTGTAAAGGGATCAAATGGACATTGCCCAAAGGCTCCATCGTAATTGGTGATCCTTATGCCAATCCCATTACTGTTGATTTTCACAACGTCCTTCCTGGTAATTACACGATCAAAGCGCGGCCGATGGATTGCGCTTGCCCCAATAATCTTTGCCCCGAATGCGGCCAGATTTGTTGTCCGGTAAATGAGGTGGAATATCCAATTACTATTTTTGGCCCCTCGATAACGGTACTACCTAATATTGAAGTTTGTCTGACAGACTGGCCACCGGCCTGTGCGCTGGCGTCGGGTGGTTCTGTGAACGGTTATCAGGCATTTTGCCAGACGGAAGATCCGGCCCTTTGTCATGTGACCGTGCAGCCTTTTAGTATTCCGGGAGCGGTGGTCAACAACCAGGGAATAGTGACTATCTGCGCAAATGATACCCTCTATATTTGCGACAGTACATTTACTTTGCCGGGAACTTATACCAGTATTTGTTCGTGCGACAGTGCTGTGGTGGTAACAGTAGTAAAGGACTTGGCGTGCAGTCATGATTGTGCTAACTACAATTTTCCGACGCCTCCAGGCGACCACTGTGCGGTAGCACCGTTTTTATGTGGCAATTATTTGGATGGTTATTGCAGCAGTAACTTCGGTTTTGACAGCGATACATTGGCGGGTTTACCGATTGGGAACGCTGGCTTTTTACGGTTGTCGCCCTGTACAGATTCCATTTATTTGGAACTGGAAGTGCGGAATTGTCAACAAAATACGGGAATGAAGTTTTGGTTGATGGCAGGTAATTGTACGGCACCCCAACTTTTTACACCGACTACGATTCTTAATAACAGCCAGGGAGCTCTCTCTCTTTTCAGCGTGCTTCCCGACAGTACCTATTACTTCGTATTTGCCGGAATTGCAGGCGATGAGTGCGAATTCAGTATTGCTGAAGTAGGTGGGATTGGTACGGCGACTCCCGGTATTACCTCCTGCTCCTGTACAGGGGGCGGTGTTGATGGTCCCGGAGATGTTTGCCCTGGCGATATTGTATCTTACACGCTTACTCCATCACAATGCACCGTTACCTCAACGCCAAGCACTGGTGGGAATGGTTATTATTGTTGCCCTGATGAAGAGGCAGATTCGCTGCACTTGATTTGGCATATCCCACTATTTATGTCATTTATTGGCGATAGCGTGGATGTCTTTACCATTACCGTGGTGGTTAATCCAGACTTGATCGGCGTAGATACTTTTGCTAATGATTCGGTGTGGGTCAGTTACGAAACAGGGACACCGGGCAACAATCCCGCTCTGGATACGCTGGTATTTTGCGATTGTCCCGCCGTTGCCTGTACCGGTAGCGTTGGCACACAACCGGTGTACATGCATCATATAGTAAATCAGTATTATTGTGAGCTGACTTGCTCCAACGCTGCCTGCCTGGTGGATGGCCAGGTTTATACCGCACCGGGTATATTCACAACCCAGACGAACTGTGAAACCAAAATTGTCGTCATTGTACAGAATATTAATCCGCCTTCTGTATTTATTGCACCACCTGCCACCTTGACTTGCATACAAACTTCAGTCACTTTGGTGGCCAATACATTTCCGGGTAATAGTTTTGTTTTCTGGTCTGGCCCTGGTATTATGGGCCAATCTAATAATAATGTCATTCAGGTTAATCAGCCTGGACAATACATTTGTAATGCTATTAATCCGTCAAATGGTTGTGTAGGCTTTGGGTCGATTTTTGTCACCCAAAACGTTACACCTCCTACTGCTACAGCAGGAGCCAATAAGACAATATGCCTTGGTGAAAGTACGACGCTCAATGCCAGCAGTAATGTGCCTGGTGCCGCATTTCATTGGAGTTCCGGACAGTCCTTGGCGACCATTACTGTTACACCAGGGGCTACAACCACCTATGTAGTGACAGTTACCAATTCCGGCAATGGCTGCACCAAAACAGCATCTGTTACAGTAACAGTAAACCCTGTACAAATCAATCAATTGGGAGAAGTGGGACTGATTACTTGCAATGTACCCTGTGTTTCTTTCATGGGCAATTCGTATTGTACCCCCGGTAATTATGAAATCCAGGAAAACCCGTGCTTGATCCGCCGTTTTTCAATCGGACTTGAACCCATTCCTCCTCCTGTTATTTATCCGCCGGTGCAGTTGTGCAACGGGGAATGTTATACTTTTTTTGGTCAGACTTACTGTAGCAGTACCACCGCTACGTATGAAGAAAACTGTACCTTGTATGTCCAGGAAATTTCGGTTTTACCGCCACTTATCGTTGATATCGCTGCCCCTATTCCAGTTTGCGCCGGAGAAACTGCCATTATCAATGCCTCTTCCAATGGTGGTACAGTACCTTATTTTTATCAATGGAATGATGGCCAAACCGGATCAATAATCGGTGTGTCGCCGCCAATAACCACCATATTTACAGTAACTGTTACTGATGGGAATGCCTGTACAAGTACGGCAGAAACTATAATGGTGATCAATAATTTACAAATTGTACAGTCGGGTATCGTAGGCACGGTATCCTGCAATGCTCCCTGCTTTACCTTCATGGGGAATACCTATTGCCAACCAGGACAATACAGCGTAGGGGAGAATTGTATCCAGACCAATTTTGAAATTGGCTTTGCAAAAGATACCGTCAATGTTGGAATTGCTGGTACAATAACCTGTTCCCAAAATTGTGTAGTTTTCCAAAACCAAAGCTATTGTCAGCCGGGTATTTTTAGCAACTCGGATTCTTGTACGGTCTATTTATTAGAGATTACGGTAAACGTGGCTACCCCTGCTGTCACAGTCGCTGTACCACCAGTATTGACCTGTCTGGTTACTTCAGCACCATTGGTCGCTTTTACAGATCCTGATATATTGGTGAATTGGAGTGGTTCGGGTATTTCTGGCTTGGGTAATAATGGAATTTCCGTTAGCATTCCGGGGGTATATTCCTGTATGGTGACCGATCCGGGTAATGGATGTACAAGTACTGCAACAGTGGTTGTTGCTCAGGATATTGTTCCTCCGCTAGTGATTGCTGGCCCGGATACGACTATTTGCCAGGGATCAAGTGTGACGCTTATGGCTATTAGTAATACGCCGCAATCTGCCTACTTATGGAATACGGGTCAGTCGAGTTCCAGTATTATTGACACCCCGATAGCTACCACTATCTACGTTGTAACAGTGACTAATATCTACAACGGTTGTGTTAACAGCGCAACAGCTACAGTGACTATTAATCCACCAATGATGGTGAATGTATTGCCGGAAATAACAATTTGCCCGGGTCAGGCAGCCAATATTGCCGCAGCCGCCACCGGAGGAACAGCACCTTATTTTTACATGTGGAATACTGGAGATTCCAGTGCCACTTTTCAGGCATTTCCACAGGCAACTACAATGCTCACTGTAACCGTAACCGATATAACAGGTTGTACGGCAACTGCCGGAGTACTGTTGATTGTCAATACGTTACAGGTTATTCAGGCAGGAACGGTGGGCCATGTTTCCTGTAGCAATCCTTGTTTCTCTTTCATGGGAACTATATATTGTTTGCCGGGACAATACACCAATATTGTCAATTGTACACAAACTAATTTTGAAATTGCTTTTGCTAAGGACACCGTAAACGCAGGTACAGTAGGTACAATTACGTGTGTTCAAAACTGTGTGTCTTTCCAAAATCAAAATTATTGTCAGTCAGGGAATTACGCGGCTTCCGATAGTTGTACGGTATACCATTTTGCGGTTGCTGTTAATCTTGCACCCCCGGTCTGCACACCTCCTTCGCTCAATTGCCTTCCAGGCAACAATAACTATACCGTTGGATTTTCGATCGGTGGCACACAGCCCTATAAAATAAACGGCACACCTATTATTGGCTCGTATTATTTGTCAGAACCTGTCCCAAGTGGTGACCAGTACAACTTTATCGTGGAGCAAACCACCAATGGTTGTCAAGTGTTGCTTTCCGGTATTTACGATTGTACGGCTATGTGTACCGGTGCAACGGCATCTCTTGCAGGCAATACAACGGAAGCTTGTACAGATGCCACAGTCGCGGCCGCAGTCATTACACCAGCACTACCTGGCGTGGGGCAAATCGCGTTATTTTACTTGCATGATGGCTCCGCAGGAAACATTGGAACGGTGTTGGCCAAAAATGATTCCGGAATTTTTACCTTCCACCCCGCCAATATGCAACCGGAAGTACTTTACTATATTTCAAGTGTAGTCGGCCCGATGGATGCAGCCGGAGGAATAGACCGGAGTGATGCTTGTGCACTTGTTTCTCTTGGACAACCGATTGTATTTCATGCCTTACCCCGTTTTACGGGTATTGAGACGGTGCAACCCCGGTGTTTTGGAGATATGAATGGCGAAATAATGATTACTGCGGAAGGTGCCGATCCTTTTGAATTTTCTACCAATAATCATGGCTGGATCGACGACCAACTGTTGGGAGGATTGGGAGCAGGGATATATCATTTAACTGCCCGCGATGTCCATGCATGTCTGGCTGATTCAACAGTTATACTCATTGCTCCGGACGCTGTTTGGCTCTATTTAGGCCCCGATCAGGACATAATAAAAGGCGAGTCGATCCTTTTGTCGCCATCAACCAATGCCATCGCTCCTGTCTTTGACTGGGAAGACGATCAAAGTCCGTCGATATTTTCAGGGGAATCTAGGACAGTTCAACCGGACCAAACGACTATTTATTCCTGTACCGTAACCGACGGGAATGGCTGCACAGCCGTATCAAGTGTGCAAGTACGGGTTCGCCCAGATGGTTTATTCGCACCGAATGTCATCACTCCTGAAACGGGCGATCCTGTCAATCAGCATTTCACGCTTTTTGCACAGGAAGGCTATGTGGAGCAAATCATTTCCATGGAAATCTACGATCGATGGGGAAGTTCGGTATTTATGCGCCGGAATTTTGCCGCTAATGATCCGTCGCTTGGCTGGGACGGCACATTTAAAGGTAAATTACTCCGCCCCGATGTGTTTACCTTCCTGGCAATAGTTCAATTATACGACGGAAGTACTAAAACGGTCAAAGGAGATGTGACGGTAATTCGTTGATTCAGCGAAGTGGATGGGAGCATCTGGCCAAATGCTCCCATCTCATTATTCTATTTTAGAAAATCAATCCCCAAAACCAACGTTTTCCAAAAAATGTTGTCTTATTGTGTAACAATAACAGCAACAATGGTAAAATTTTCGATTATTTGCGGGACCGTTTTGTTCCTGCATGCTTGTGGGGTGAAAGAGGAATGTAAAATTCCAATTGGGCACTGGACAGACAATGAAGGCAGGGAAATGGTATTTCAGCCCGATGGTAAAGCCTTGTGGCTTACCCGTTTTGGGTCGCAATATGACACCCAAACCTGTGCATATAAAGTGGATTGTACCACTGTACCTGCAACGATGAAAATGCAAGGATTTTCTTCCGGGCCATATACAGGAAGGACGGTTTACGGTATTTTTGAATGGAGTAATGATACGTCTATGCGTTGTCAATTTAACGAAGGAGAGCGCCCTAAAATATTTGACAATCAGCAATCAATGAAGCTCAGCAGGCAGCGGTAGGCAAATAGAAATAACAGATAGCAGTCAAAGAATAGGATGTGCCGCAGGCAGGTCGACTTTCAGTATTTACAGGATTTCCGCCCCCACTAAAAATCGACCTGCTTGCAGCACATCCTGTACTTTGACTGCTTTTTTTATTTCCCTACTACTTACGCCTGTGCGCTGGGCGTACCAAAGTTCATGGGTGGCAATTGTGTGTGGTCATCTTCAATTTTTCCGAACTGCATTTCGTACTTCTGCAAATTGTCGCGCAGGGCGGCCATCAGCCTTTTTGCGTGTTGCGGAGTAAGAATAATGCGGCTTTTTACTTTTGCTTTAGGCACATTGGGCATCATTCGGATAAAATCCACTACAAATTCCGCATTGGAATGCGAAATAATAGCAAGGTTCGCGTAAATACCTTCAGATATCTCCTCAGATATTTCAATGTTGATGGAACCGGGTTGCAAATTATTATCTGCCATGTTTTTGATTTTATTTATTTAAGTTAAGGTGTATCTAATGATTTGGAGGATGTAAACAAATGCTGTTTGCTAAATGTTCGCTACTTTTTTCTGTCGAGCACATCTTTTACTGCCCAAAGCACATCTTTCTTACCAAGACCGTATTTTTCCAGCAATTCGTTGGGTTTGCCACTTTCTCCAAAGGAATCTTTTACACCCACGTATTCCATGGGCACAGGGAAATCATGTACCAGCAGATTAGCGATGGCGTCGCCAAGGCCACCATTGCGCTGGTGCTCTTCCGCTACGACTACTGCGCGTGTTTTTTTTACCGATTTTAATACGGCCTCTTCATCCAATGGCTTGATCGTGTGAATATTAATCACTTCACAGGAAATACCTTGTGCTGCGAGTTCTTTGGCCGCTTCCACACAGGTCCAAACCAAGTGTCCGGTGGCAAAAATAGTGACATCTGTACCGGAGCCCAACAAAAGCGCTTTTCCGATTTTAAACGGCATGCCTTCTGTAAACATTGGCCAGGACGGGCGTCCGAAACGCAGATAAACAGGACCATGATGATCTGCAATCGCGAGGGTTGCAGCCATAGTCTGGTGATAATCGCAGGGATTAATGACCGTCATTCCCGGAAGCATCCGCATCATACCGATATCTTCGAGGATTTGGTGCGTGGCTCCATCTTCTCCAAGAGTAAGACCCGCATGAGAAGCACATATTTTAACGTTTTTGTCAGAATAAGCGACGCATTGACGGATTTGGTCGTAAACACGGCCCGTGGAAAAATTAGCAAATGTTCCGGTAAATGGAATCTTGCCAGCCGTGGCTAAGCCTGCGGCAATGCTGATCATGTTGGCTTCAGCAATACCTACCTGAAAAAAACGCTCCGGAAATTCAGATTTAAAGTGCTGCATTTGCAGCGATTCCAGCAAGTCGGCAGTTAATCCAACCACATTGGGGTTGCGGCGGCCTGCTTCCAAGAGGCCTTGACCAAACCCATCACGGGTAGCTTTATTGCCAGTGGATTGTATATCGTTGATATTCATTTTTTATAAAGTGATGGGTGATCAATAATCGCCGAGGGCGGTAACCGGCAGTTGTTTCATGGCGCTGTCAAATTGCTCCTGATTCGGCGATTTTCCGTGCCATTTGTGTGTCCCCTGCATATAATCGACGCCAAAGCCCATTTCAGTGCGCATAAGAATGACTACAGGTTTGCCTTTTCCTGTACGCCGTTTGGCTTTGCGCAGCATTGCAATCACCGCTTCCAGATCGTTGCCTTTTTCAAGTACCAGTACATCCCAGCCGAATGCTTTCCATTTAGCTGGTAAATTGCCCAAAGACAATACATAATCATTGGAACCATCGATCTGCTGACCATTCCAGTCTACCGTGACCACAAGATTGTCCACTTTATTGTGCGCAGCGAACATGATCGCTTCCCAGCATTGACCTTCCTGCAATTCACCGTCGCCGGTAAGTGCATAAACAGTACGGACATCGCCATCAAGACGCTTGGCCAATGCAGCACCAATAGCGACCGACATGCCCTGTCCAAGTGATCCCGATGCAATCCGGATGCCTGGCAGACCCTCATGCGTGGCAGGGTGCCCCTGCAGCCGGGTATTCAGTTTGCGGAAAGTACTCAGCTCGGGTACAGGAAAATACCCTGAACGCGCCAGAACACTGTACCAAACCGGTGAAATATGCCCGTTGGAAAGAAAAAACATATCCTGCCCTTTCCCGTCCATTTTGAAAGGCTTAGGTTTGTGTTTCATCACAGCGCCATATAGTGCCACAAAATATTCGGTACAACCCAATGACCCTCCAGGGTGACCACTCTGAACGGCAAATACCATTCTGACGATGTCGCGGCGTGCCTGCGAGCAAAGTTGTTTAAGATGTTGTAAATCAGCCATTAAAAATATAATAATTCAGCGAAGCCGCAAAGGTACCCTTTTTGGCTCAGAAACTATCGTACAACCTGGCAAAGCAATTAAAATGAGACTTATTGCTGTGATAGATAGTCTCCCACCACAATAAGTCTCGTTTTTCAGGATCTGGAAAGGATTACTCCACGATAGTAACCTTCAGCATATTCGTACGGAACCGGCGATGGATCGGCATGGATCCTGTATTGATAATAATATCGCCCGGTTGGGTATAATTGTATCTTTTCAAAATGTCAACCACGTCCTGCATGGAATCGTCGGTCGAACTGTAACTGTCATAATGGAAGCAGGAAACACCCCAAACTAAATTGAGGGTATTGAGCATGTGTGTTTGGTCGCTGAAAATGTAAATATGCGCGTTGGGACGAAAACTACTTACTTTAAATGCAGTATATCCTGATGAAGTCATACCAACGATTCCAACAGCACCTAATTCCTCTGCTACACGGCAAGCATTAAAACACACCACATCAGAAAGGAATAATTTAGATTTAACGACTGCACGGGGGCGTTTACTCTCAATTTGTGGCCAGTAATGTTTTTCTGCCTCCCGAATAATACGGGTCATCGCTTCCACACAAAGTATCGGATAGGCTCCCACAGAGGTTTCGCCTGACAGCATCACTGCGTCGGCACCATCAAATACGGCATTGGCAACGTCGGTGATTTCCGCACGGGTGGGGGATGGATTGACAATCATAGAATCCATCATTTGTGTAGCTACAATCACCGGCCGACTAAACTGCATACACATCTGGATGATTTCCTTTTGTGTGATCGGCAATTGTTCAATGGGCATTTCCACACCGAGGTCACCCCGGGCCACCATAATACCATTACTGGCTTTGATGATCTCCCGCAGATTGACCATTGCTTCCGGTTTTTCGATTTTCGAAATCACTTTTGCCGGGTGCCCTGCTGCGATAATACGATCGGTAAGGTCCATCACATCCGCTTCCTTCCGAACGAAGGAAAGCGCAATCCAGTTGACGGGTTGCGTGAGGATAAAGTTGAGGTCTTCAATATCTTTTTCCGTGAGCGCAGGCAATTTGACTTGGGTATCCGGCAGGTTAACGCCTTTATTGCTGCTCAGTACACCGTCGTGAAGGCACTTGAGGCGTACGGTATCCGTTTTATTGGTTTCAACGACTTCAAACACCAGTTTGCCATCGTCCATCATAATTCGTTCACCAACATTGCAGTCTTCCGCAAATTGTTCGTAGCTCATGTAGATTTTCTCCATGGTGCCCAGCACATTCTCATTCACTAAGGTTATGATATCACCTTGTTTGAGTGGAAGGGCATTGTCTTTTATTTTGCCCACCCGAAGTTTCGGTCCCTGCAAATCGGCGAGAATAGCCACGTGTGTTTTTAACTCATCATTCAAAGCGCAGATATTATCAATCACCGCTTTATGATCTTCATGGCTGCCATGACTGAAATTGAGTCGGAATACATCCACTCCTGCTATGGTTAATGCCTTCAGATTCTCATAAGAGCTACAGGCTGGACCCACTGTTGCCACTATTTTGGTATACTGCCAACCTGCTTTCCGGATACTTGCTGGTGACTGTTCGTTCTTTGTTTCTGCGTTGGCAGTAGTCATAAATGTAATTTCTTTTAGTGTAAAAAATACAATTAGGTTCGAGGCTCAAAAGTACATGAAAAGGGCGAACTAAGCACTTCCTTCAATAAGAAATACAGCATATAGGGTAATTGTGTAAAAAAAATAATCCTCCACTTATATTTTACATGGCCCCAAATTGGGTGGTTAATGATACATAACAGTATGTCAACCAATTGATAACGTAATTTTTCAGCGCAAATTCGCCTGGTGCCGGCAATTACCTGAAGACAATTTTTCAGGCTAAAATTTTTTTAAAAGTGAAGATCGCCGTTTCTTTGCTGGCGAAAAAATAAATTTTTTTCATTTCAAATTCATAACTTAAAAAATAACATGGCAGACACTGCTTCTGTAGCTGAACGCGTAAAGAAAATTATCGTTGACAAATTAGGTGTTGAGGAAGCCGAAGTATTGCCCGAGGCAAACTTCATTCAGGATTTAGGCGCCGATTCACTCGACACTGTTGAACTCATCATGGAATTCGAAAAGGAATTCGAGGTTGCTATCCCGGACGAACAGGCCGAGAAGATCACTACGGTTGGTCAGGCTATCGATTTCCTGGTCGCTAATGTGAACGCATAATTTATCCAGATCAACCTGGACCCTGTTACCCATTCCTTTAACTAAAGGCTTGAAACATTCTCATGAATGTTTCAGGCCTTTATTATTTAATTTGTTGCAGCAAGAGTTACCGTAACAAATCTCTTGTTGCTTTTCGGGCCTATTCCCGCTCCGATAATTCCAGCCAACGCATTTCCTTTTTTTCCAAGGTTTCCTGCAAATTGCCCAACTCCGCGGAAAGTCTGGTTATTTCATCATTGGTAATATTAAGGGCGTTGAAGCGCTCCATGATTTCTTTCTTGCGCTTTTCTGCCTGAGCAATATCCTTTTCCAGTTTTTTAAATTCATTGCGCTCAGATCCGTTCATCCCAGGTTTTGGTGCCTGGCTTTCTTTGGTGAGGGCTCCCTGACGGTTGGCAGATGCCTGCTTGCGCATCTCCTCTTCTTCCCGTTTTTTTACCATACGGTATTCCACATGGGTTCCCAAAAAGTCCCGGATCACTCCATTTCCTTCGAAAACAAACAAATGATCCACCAATTTATCCATAAAATACCGATCGTGTGTCACCACCAACAGGCATCCTGGAAAATCTTCCAGAAAATCTTCCAGCACCTGGAGCGTTAGTACATCAAGATCATTGGTCGGCTCATCGAGAATCAGGAAGTTCGGGTTTTTCATCAATACGGTTATCAGGTATAACCTTCGACGCTCTCCTCCCGACAATTGCGAAACGTATACCTGCTGCTGTGGCCGACTGAATAAGAAGTGTTCCAGCAATTGTGCGGCATTCATTTCTTTCCCTTTTTCCAATGGAATCACTTCCGCAATATCGCGCACTACATCTATCACCCGCTTATCCTCTGTCAATTGAATACCTTCCTGGCGATAATGCCCAAACACAATGGTATCGCCCACCACCACCTTACCGGTATCTGGTTGTATAGCCTGAGTAAGTAATTGCAAAAAAGTGGATTTCCCCGAACCATTCGGCCCAACAATACCCACCCGTTCTTTTCTTTTAAATTTATAGGTAAATCCGTCAATAATCTTTTTGGATCCGTATGATTTACCCAGATTATGACATTCCAGAATTTTACTGCCCAGTCTGTTTTCCTTAATCTGGATAGTCATTTCATCCTTATTTTGCTTAAGTGCATCGTTGGCTTCCTTCCGGTCGTAATACGAATCCACCCGTGCTTTTGACTTGGATGTTCGGGCTGCAGGGCTTTTGCGCACCCATTCCAATTCCCGTTTCAACATTTTTTTCCTGCGGTCGTAGGTCACTGATTCTACTTCTTCCTTCATCGACTTTTTTTCCAAGTAGTCAGAATACGAGCCGGAGTAGCGCCAAAGTTGGCCATCTTCGAGTTCGATGATACTATCGCATACATTTTCGAGGAAATATCGGTCGTGCGTCACCATGAACAGGGTGATATTAGGCTGCGAGAGATAGTTCTCCAACCATTCAATCATCTCCATATCCAGGTGGTTGGTCGGTTCGTCAAAAATCAAAAAATCAGGCTCTTCAATCAGAATTTTGACCAATGCCAATCGTTTTTTCTGTCCGCCGGAAAGGGTACCCACCTTCGCTTCCAGGTCATCCATCTTAAATTGGTAAAGCAATTCCTTTACTTTGGACTCAAATGACCAGGCATTCAGCTCATCCATCTCTCCCATTGCTTCCTGTAGCAAATGAGCATTTTCAGGATGGGCAAGCGCTTTTTCGTATTGCTTTACCACCCTTACCAATGGACTTTTATCATCTAATACAGCACTCAGCACATCGAGGCCCGGATGGAAGTCAGGTTCCTGATCAAGCCATCCGATTCGGATATCTTTGCGAATGATAACTTTAGCGTTTTCGCCTTCAGAGCCTTCTTTTCCGGCGATAACACGCATGAGCGTGGACTTTCCGGTGCCGTTTTTAGCGATCAATCCGATCTTTTGCCCTTTGTCGATATGGAGTGTGATGTTTTGAAACAACAACTTCTCTCCATAAGACCGGGAGACATTTTCTAGTGTGAGGAAATTCATAATGTGGTGCAAAGGAACGAAAAATAACGCAGATCAATCCGTTTTTTATCACCAGCGCAGCGGGTTGCAGGGCAATCGGTTAATTTACCAGTTGCAATTGCTGGCAGGACAATCGCTCACTACAATAATTCTCAAGATAAAAAAATACCTGCAACAGTAGTAAAAACGGTAAACCTACGCTGGTTTTGCGCTCACAAATGTTGCAGGTATGAATATCATACGCATGGTCAGGACCTGCGTAAAAGGTGCCGGAGATTATTCCGTAACCACCACTTTTATGCCTAATTCATCAAACTGTTTCTGTTTGATTGTATCGGGCGCATCAATCATCATATCGCGGCCCTGGTTATTTTTCGGGAAGGCGATAAAGTCGCGAATGGAGTTCGCTCCGTTCATCACCGCATTCAATCGGTCGAAACCAAAGGCAATACCACCATGCGGCGGCGCGCCATATTCAAATGCGCCCAGCAGAAAGCCAAACTGCGCTTCTGCTTCTTCGGGTGTAAAGCCCAGCAGGTTGAAATTCCGGGCCTGTAAGTCGCGGTCATGAATACGAATAGAACCGCCGCCAATCTCAACGCCATTCAGTACAAGGTCATAAGCGTCGGCGCGCATACTTTTCAGTACATTGCGGTCATCGGATTCCATCTTGACAATATCCTGTGGTTTTGGCGAAGTGAATGGGTGGTGCATCGCAAAAAAGCGGGCCTCATCTTCGTCCCATTCGAGCAGTGGAAAGTCCACCACCCACAACGGCTCAAATTTTTTCGGGTCGCGCAATCCGCACTGCGTCCCCATTTCTAAGCGCAGCTCACACAGTTGTTTCCGCGTTTTTTCATCTTCTCCGCACAACAGGAAAAGAATATCGCCCGGTTTTGCTCCGCAGCGTGCTGCCCAAACTTTTAAATCGTCAGGCGTATAAAACTTGTCCACGCTCGATTTGAGCGTGCCGTCAGCGTCAATTCTGACATAAACCAATCCTTTCGCGCCGATTTGCGGGCGTTTTACCCATTCGGTCAGTTCGTCAATTTGTTTGCGGGTATATTCTGCACAACCGGGCGCACAGATCGCCAGCACGCTTTCCGCACTGTCAAATACCGGGAAACCCTTGCCTTTGGCCACATCACTGAGGTCGCAGAATTCCATACCAAAACGGATATCGGGTTTATCCGATCCATACCGCAGCATCGCTTCATCGTAGGTCATGCGCGGGAAGTTGCCGAATTCAATATTTAGCGCCGTTTTAAACAGGTGCTTCGTTAATCCTTCGAAGGTGCGCAGAATATCTTCCTGGTGAACAAACGACATTTCGCAGTCGATCTGTGTGAATTCCGGCTGCCGGTCGGCGCGCAGATCTTCGTCGCGGAAGCACTTCACAATCTGGAAGTATTTATCAAAACCCGCCACCATTAGGATTTGCTTGAAAGTCTGTGGTGACTGCGGCAGGGCGTAAAACTGTCCCTTGTTCATCCGGGACGGCACCACGAAATCGCGGGCACCTTCCGGAGTTGATTTAATCAAAAATGGCGTTTCCACCTCAATAAAACCCTGATCCGCCATGTATTTTCGCGATTCAATCGCCAGATTGGAACGGAAAATCAGGTTTTGTTGTACGATATTGCGGCGTAGATCGAGGTACCGGTACTTCATCCGGATATCGTCGCCCCCGTCAGTTTCATCAGTAATCGTGAAAGGTGGCGTTTTGGAGGCATTCAGAATGCGCATTTCCGTCACCTTAATTTCGATGTCGCCAGTGGGGATTTTATTCGTTTTGGAGGCCCGTTCGATCACTGTTCCGGTCGCTTGCAGCACAAACTCCCGGCCCACCGTCCGCGCCATTTCAAACAGGGCTTTCGAGGAATAGTTTTCATCAAATACCAACTGCGTGATACCATAGCGATCGCGCAAATCAATCCACAACAGACTTCCTTTATCCCTCACTGTGGCCGACCAGCCCGATAATGTTACTTCTTTTCCGTTATCCGAAAGGCGTAATTCGCCGCAATTGTGCGTACGGTACATGTTCTTAGCGTTGATTTAATTAAAATGAGGGCGCAAAGGTAAAGCAATAAGGAATATCGAAGAAGAATTTCTGCAGATGCTTACAATACTTAGAGTTTAGTCATTAAGGCGATTGAAGTATAGGTTGCCAGTTTTTTTAGTAATGCCCTGATCTTTTATTTCTGAACGAACAGAATGGCAATACGCAGTTCCAATTTTTTTTTGAAAAGGCGGCTGTATAGTTGCACACACCTTATATATATAGGAGTATATTTTGAGGTAGAGGAGTATTGGAGTCTATTGGAGAACGCCATACACACCTTATATGTATAGGAGTATATTTTGGGCTCAGGAATACCATTTTCAATCGCGATTTGCAATTCAGCTTATATGTATAGGAGTATATTTTGGGCTAAGAGAGTATTGGAGCTTACAGGAGAACGCCATACACACCTTATATATATAGGAGTAGATTTTCAATACCCAATACTTATGCTTTAAACATCTCCTCCAGCTCCGTTCCATACTTTTCCATAATATCCCGCCGCCGCAATTTCAGCGAAGGCGTCAATAAACCATTTTCGCTGCTCCATTCGCCCGATAACAAATGAAATGACTTGACTTGTTCCGCCGACCCCAGTAATGTCTGGTTGATCTGTTCAATTTCTGCCCGGTACTTTTTAGTAATCTTTGGATTCAGAATCATGAACTCCGGTGCCGTCCAGTGTATCTTTTTCTCTGTACACCAACGTTCCAAGTAACCGAACTCCGGAAGAATCAAAGCGCTGACATGTGGTTGGTTGAGTCCCACTACCATACACTGATCAATAAACGGTGAAGTGCGCAATTGTTCTTCCACAAAAGCGGGTGCCACAAACTTACCAGCGGATGTTTTAAATAACTCACTGATACGTCCGGTGATTTTCAAAAAACGTTTGTATTCGAATCTGCCCAGGTCGCCTGTTTTCAACCAACCATCAGCAGTGAAGCGTTCAGCTGTTTCTTCCGGAAGATGCAGATAGCCTTTCATTACATTAGGACCTTTGACCTCAATCTCTCCTTCACCGTGCTCATCAGGCGAAGCAATCCGCACATCCACTCCGGGAGCGGGTATTCCCACAGTGCCAAAATGGACGCCACCTGGTTCAAAACGATTAAATGCCACCACCGGACTGGTCTCTGTAAGTCCATATCCTTCCCGCACATCGACCCCGGCGGCCGAAAATAACCTTCCAAGCCGGGGTTGCAACGCTGCTGCACCCACCGCAATTCCGTGTACCCGGCCACCCATGGCTTTCCGCCAGCGCCGGAAAACCAGCAGGTCCGCTATCCATAACTGTAACCGGTATAATACAGGCATAGCCTGGCCTCCGGCAAAGGGATACCGTTCTCCCAGATCCATCGCCCAGCTCATTATCTTTTTTTGCACAAAACCCGATTGGTCGCGCATTTCCAAGAGCCTTTCATGGTTGCGTTCAAGAATACGCGGCACCGCAGTAAAAAAATGAGGCCGTACCTCTTTAAAGATTTGGGGCAGCGACTCCATTGACTCCGCAAACCATATACTGGCACCCGCTGCCTGGTACAGATAACACACCGTTCGTTCAAAGATATGGCTCAGCGGCAGAAAGCTCAGTACTGTCATTGTACTGTCGACAGGTACTATAGCCAGCACCGATTTAATATTGCTGACTATATTATGGTGTGATAGCATCACCCCTTTGGGTAATCCCGTAGTTCCGGACGTATATAATATGGTAGCCACCTGGTCGGGCGTGACGCTATCCCGCAGGTATTCCATTTTTTGGGTATCGTGTTCATCGGGAATACAAGTAATGGTATCCCAATTCACCGTCCCGGGAATATCAGTCATGCCGATCAGGAGATCCACAGGGGTCTGGGCACGCCTGAATTTATCCAGCATGGCTGCATTACTGATAAAGCATCCTTTCAAACCGGCATCCTGAATGATATGAGCAATTTCCTCTGGTCGGGCAGTGGCATGAATCGGAACAGGGATAATGCCGGTCTGTAGCATGGCCATATCGGCAATCATCCAGCGGGCACTACCGCAGTGTGCGAGAATACCGAAACATTGTCCTTTGTGAAGACCCACTTGTAAAAGGCCGGCACTGAGGCAATCGCGTTCGTAAAGTGCAGCAGCAGTGCTGACCGTTGGCTGGTTGCGGTTAGCAAACGCGTCTTTTCTTGGAAAGCATTGTTGCTGATAATCTAAGATATCGAATAATCTGGTAAAGTCCATAACGTTGTCATGCAAACGTAATACTGTTTAGGGACATAAAAAACAGGGCGAATAGATATTGTACCTGTGTAGAAAAGCGATCTTCTGGAGTGTCAGGAAAATGATTTAAAAAAAGTTTACTTTTCCTGTTCTTTAAATATAGCCACACTTCAACTTTTATGTATGTAAAATCTCATTATGGCGAATATTATTCTGAATAGCCTGCTAAAATGGTATGACAGAGAAATTAATTAAATTATTTTTTAAAAAAGCTTGCACAAGTGAAGTGCCGTGTAGTATCTTTGCACCCGCTTTAAGAGAGAATGAAACATTGAAATAAAAGTCTTCTAAACGAAGAAGATTGGTTGAAAAAAAAGATTAAAAAAAGTTGCAAAAAAGTTTGGTGGAAAGAGTTTGGTGGTTGTACCTTTGCAGCCCGAAAGAAAGGGAAACACAGAGTAAGATATTAAGAAAGGAATTTGGTGGTTTGCCACAACGGTGGTAATAAATTAGGTTCTTCAAAATACTTAGTAAAGAGTTCATTGACGTATTGGTAGCGAAAGTTATATAGAAAAAGAAAGGTAAGGTATTAAGAAGAAGAGAAATCGAATC
>JBILHQ010000175.1:0-13368 GCA_044350415.1 Saprospiraceae bacterium
GCAACCAGGGAATCTCGTGTTCCTGTCATAGCGTGTATGCTTTAAGGTGTGGTAACCCAAACATACACGCTTTTTTTTATTTTATCTTACTAATTCGCCTCTGGCGGATTCTTTCACGAACCATTGTCAAATAGAACTGCCCTTTCCATT
Organism: Saprospiraceae bacterium; assembly: GCA_044350415.1. Taxonomy (GTDB): domain Bacteria; phylum Bacteroidota; class Bacteroidia; order Chitinophagales; family Saprospiraceae; genus M3007. Next base: position 151 of record JBILHQ010000175.1, read on the forward strand.
TTACCATGCCCCAGAGCTAAAGTTAAAGTGGGGAAGTGCATGCTACCCACGTGACCGGGTGGAATGAAAGCGCCGCCGGTCGTCTCGGCTCCGCTCGACGACCTAACATCTTCAGTATCTGCCCTGTTTTAATGGTTATGAATCGCTCCTTCTTTTGTCAGCGCCTTTGTACTACATTGAAATTCCTACTCCATGACGGAGGCCGTAAAGAAGAACTGCCTTTCCCATTTTGCATGGGCCAGGGCTATAGTTAAAGTGGGGGAGTGCATGCTACCCACGTGACCGGGCGGGAATGAAAGTGCCGCCGGTCGTCGAGCGGAGCCGAGACGCCCGGCGGCACTTTCATTCCGCATCAAAAACCTTCCGGAATTCTTCCACTTTAATTACATTAACTTTAGGGAACGGAATTTTCTTCAAAACTTTAAAATGGCGATCTTCGCTAACGAGATACTTTGCATCGGCAGCTACTGCACAATCAACAAATTTATTATCATCCGGATCAGCAATAATAAGTGACCAACGAAACCACGTTGTCACCAGTTCAACATTTGGGGCATTTACTAACACTTGCATCAGATCATTAGACGCAGCAGTACCCATTTCGCGGGAAATAATTTCTTCATATTCAGCCATAATTTTTGTAGTAACACAAAGACTGAAATCCTCATTGAGGAACCGCTCGAAAATCCAAAAATCCGCAGAGTTCGGAGAAAGGCACGTCAAAAGGACATTTGTATCGAGGACTATCTTCACAATTACTTCCGGTAGGGAGTTCTTAAATGTCGTTGTCTTAATTTTTCTGTATCGTTTGCAGTCCAATTATTTTCCTCCCAAACCTCTTTGGCACGGTGAGTTAATCTATCTGCAAAAAAGCGCACAATATGACGCTTAAATGCCAATAACTCTTCATCACTCATTGGACGAGACAGCACTTTTAGTATTTCTAATTGCGCCGGAGTGAGTGCGCTATCAGCCATATTAGCCATGGTAGTTATAATTTTTACAAAGATAAGACTTCTTCTAATAAAATCCTATTCCATTACCCGCCAATTTTTTACCAACTTATTGAGTGTGAGTGATCAGGCAATGGGCTGAATAAGCGTCTAACGGTGGCGACCATACCAGGTTTTATTCCTCGCCCGGTCGTCTCGGCTCCGCTCGACGCCCGGCGGCACTTTCATCCCGCCCGGTCATGCTGGCTGTCCTTACAGGATGACACTGGCAATTACAGGATTCATTGTCACCCTGCTAAGGGTCAATCCTCATCATGCTGGCGAATGGCTGGAAAGTGTATGATTGCCAATGGTGCCAATCCAAATGGTGCCCTGTTTCAATCCTCATCATGCTGGCGAGTGGCTGGAAAGCTGGTGATGAAAACGAGAAGCTGCGCGAACGCTTGCGGTTTCAATCCTCATCATGCTGGCGAATGGCTGGAAAGCCAACAAGCATTTTCTGTACAGAATTTTCCACAACCTGTTTCAATCCTCATCATGCTGGCGAATGGCTGGAAAGCAATGCAGGATTCGGTGGTGTGTGCCAATGCATATCGCGTTTCAATCCTCATCATGCTGGCGAATGGCTGGAAAGTTCATGAATCGTGCACACGATATCATGGAGCGCATGGTTTCAATCCTCATCATGCTGGCGAATGGTTGATAGCGCATCAAAGTGTGATGTTGACGGACAAGAACTAAAGTTTCAATCCTCATCATGCTGGCGAATGGCTGGAAAGTTGGTCAACATGTCTATTACTCGTTGAATTATGAAAAGGTTTCAATCCTCATCATGCTGGCGAGTGGCTGGAAAGTTGACTCCCTGCTTCGTATTGGCATTGCGGAACATGTGTTTTAATCCTCATCATGCTGGCGAATGGTTGAAAGGCCATTACCCAAATCCTGCTTTCTTCTAAGCAGAAAGTTTCAATCCTCATCATGCTGGCGAATGGCTGGAAAGTAGAAGAAATGTGTGCACTTATGCCTTGGCTTAAGTGGTTTCAATCCTCATCATGCTGGCGAATGGCTGGAAAGATTACTTTTTTGCGAAAACAGGATTCATTTCTTGCGAGTTTCAATCCTCATCATGCTGGCGAATGGCTGGAAAGCGGAAACGTTGAATTGCATTCCTGATACCATTTGGGTGTTTCAATCCTCATCATGCTGGCGAATGGCTGGAAAGCGGACCCAATACCATTTTATGGACCGGTTCGTCGTAGTTTCAATCCTCATCATGCTGGCGAACGGCTGGAAAGTGGGTACACATAAGTGAAAATTTCACCAGTACGGGGTTTCAATCCTCATCATGCTGGCGAATGGCTGGAAAGACGACGTACGATTTTCTTCTCGACCCGCTATGGTGGTTTCAATCCTCATCATGCTGGCGAATGGCTGGAAAGCTTATTTTTTCTCTACAAAGTTCAACTTTGAGCCGTTTCAATCCTCATCGTGCTGGCGAATGGCTGAAAGTGACGGAACGGTCTGCCGCTTCACTGCTATGGAGAGTTGCATTCCTCAGCATGCTGGTGAATGGCTGAATAAAATCACAAAATGTCAATGAACAGCAATGCAAAAATAATACAAATCAATTAATCATGCATCTCAGGTCTGTAATACTTCCGGTATTCCAATAACTCCCGCAAACGGCCATGCACCGTAATAAAACTGTTAGCATTAGCCGAACGATCAAAAAAGGACTTATAGGCCTTGCTATCGCTAAAAGGGTTTTCTTGCCCCACATATAAAAGATTAGCTTCTGGTAATTCTTTGGCATATCGTACCATTTCACCGAAGTTCATCCCTGCACAAGAATCTCCAAGATCATCAAGTATCAACACATCTGGTGATTGAAATTCTGTTGGAATCTTCTCTCCATAATTGATAACAAATCTATTGGAAAAATCAGCCTCTGAAAATAGGCTATGCCATCGTAATGAATTATCTTTACAAGTCAAAATTAGTATACAATCATGAATTCGCTTCAACATTGATACATCATCTGATTGGATCGAGCTCAAATATTTAAGAATGGCCGCTCGAGTTTTACTTAACCCTAAAAAGTAATCACTGGAGGAAATCTGTTCTTCCATCCAATGGGACAAAATAGAGTTGTGATTGCCTTTAAGGAGAATAAACTCATTATATGCGTTTTTGTCTTCATTTAAAGACTCTTCCAGTAATGAGAAACATTTTAATATATTATTTTCAGAAATTGCCTGTTTGCAATCTTTAATTAGATGAGTAAATTTCAGCGTATCCATATCATATTTTTTTAATTATTTGCATTCCAATTTTCAACTAAAGATCTTATTTCTCGAGCAATTTTTAAATATGCATCTTCCCGGTCATTAAAATTAGAAATAAAGTTACCATTATAGTGATCTCTTGGAAGCCCTTGAAATTCCGAAAAAGAAACCCCTAAATCGTCGACTGGTCTCAAATAAATCGGAATTAACTTTGCGAGTCCACTTTTTTGTCTTTCTATTGCTGCAGGCAATTCATTTTCCCAGATATAACTAGAATTCAAAAAGTCAACCGAAATCAAGAAAAAGACTATTTCTGAAGTCCTTAGTTTTTCACGAATTAAATCATCCCATTTATCACCCGGCAAGATCATTCTATCATGCCAAATTTTAATTTTTTGCTCTCGTTGCAAAGAAACTAAAAAAGCGACAAATTCATTCTTATACTTCTCATCTTTGTGAGAGTATGATACAAAAACATTGAGGGGGTAATTTACATTAGGCATAATTAATTATTTTTATTATTCAAATTTAGGTCTGCATATTCCTCCATCCACTCATCAATCACAAATTTTAATTTTTTAAATATCTCATACCAATCATCCTCGAAAGATCCATTAGTAATTGCAGTAGCAGGATGCATATTTAAAGGCCGATATTTTGGTCTATTTAAATTTTTGTAAGAATCATATTCGGATTTTCCTACATGAATTATACAACATAGTGACTCATCACGTTCTGCTTGCCGCATTATGGTATCTATAAATTCTAGTTTTTTATTATCATTTAATAAATTATTATTTACCAAAATAATAAAAATTTGAGTCTTAGCGATTTGTTGTTTAAAAGCTTGAGGTACTAAATGAAACCCTATAGGCGGTTTATTTAAATCAAATAGACTCATCGAGAAATCCCAATCGGGCCTCCTTAAACGCTTACCAATTTCTTCTTGATAATCAGTTGGGGTGCCATTCCCATAGACTATCATTAATTCAATTGTGGGCTGCTCTAAAAACGACACTTCATCTAATCTTAAGGAATTACCACTGTTATGACACATTATTTTTTTCTTATACCTAAATTTAAGATTTACAAGAGTGTCAACATTAAATAGATATGATAAGGACTTATCTGAATTTTTGCAAAAATTACAATTGCAGACAGAGAAAATATTAAGTGGTGCCATTTGTTTAATATAGGTATAAATTCGGCTTAATAGTGTTCGATGTAAAGACGTTTTCCCATTAACTGAAACCCAAATAGTTCGATCGTCCTTTTCTACAAATGATTCTACATATTTTTCCGAATCTGTATCATTATATTCTATGATAATGCCTGTTGGCCATATAAATTTTTTATACATCAAGGTCGCATCCTCATCTTCTACATCCTCATCTACTACATCCTCATCTACTACATCCTCATCTACTACATCCTCATCTACTACATCCTCATCTACTACATCCTCATCTACTACATCCTCATCTACTACATCCTCATCTACTACATCCTCATCTACTAAAACAGTTGATTCTTTTGCATATATTTTCCAATCGTTTATAAACACAAAAAAATCTATTTCAGTCAATAATTCTATCTTCACAATGAGGTTTTGATCATAATCCCAATAAAAATCTGGTCTGGCGAGAAATTCCTCGTCGGAATGAATAAAACCTACATCATTTATTGGGTTCCCTCCAGCCATACTTTAGATTTTAGTGCTATTTAAATCTAACAAAATCAGCAATGGTCACTTCTTCTTTCCCTTTAATATTTTTCACCCGAATTATTGCTAATCGACCAACATCCTCAGATTTAAACCCCGCCGGATATTTCACATCAATAATAGGCTCGAATCCCTCCCGAATAAAAAGTTTATAACGCCCCGGATTACCTGCTCCTACCAATTCTGCCTCTAACTCCGTCCCCTGCTTTAGCGTACCGCGCATATACTTGGGGGCAGGTTTAGTATCCGGAACAGGTTCTGAGCGATGTGCTGTGGTCGTTTGGGAAGAGCTTGTTTGAGTATTAGGATCATCAGCCCATTCCATCCATCCCATAGGCAGAATAGCGCCTGCACGGGTTATTAAACGCCTTGACTTAGGAAATTGATCAGGATTCGCTCGATAGGTTTCACCAGGTCGACGGTTTTTCCACGCGCTTGGACTGTCACCTATTCCAAATAGTTCCATAATTTCGCTAAACACTGGTTTATGAAAAGCCAGGAAATGAATAACGGCTGTAACGCCCTCAAAACCAGTAGCATATCCCATGTGGAGACGTGCACCTTTTGCATTTAACACCGTGGACATTCCAGTGTCCATCGGTCGGGCCATTCCGCCCCGGTCATGTTTCTGAAAATGGTTGCTCCACCGGGCCAATGCTTCCGCTTGAACTGCGGTAAATCGTTGGCAACACTCTATAATATGCTTAACTGCTTTGCCTTCCAACGCCTTCAAATTAGGATCGTAATATTTTGCATTTGTTTTTACCGTATCAAAATCAGTACCATTCAAGCCAAATAATGTTTTGCATCGCTCCCTCCATCCAATAAAATGGCACTCTTTGCCAACAACAATTCCTTTGTCATTGGTTTGTTTGCTCCTGTGTAAATGGAGTAGAAGTGGAATATTAACAGCAATATCGAGGTTCAATATATTACCGGGAAGAATTACCTCAGCTGCTGGGGCCTGTCTTTGACGTTGCGCTTCCATCCCCTGGCCCTTGGGTAGTTTTTTGACTAAATATAAATCTATATTGTCAATCCCGACACTTTCGCCAGATAGCGGAATGTCTGAAACCAACAGGCATTTCAGCAAGTCATCTTGTGCTTCCCCATCCCGCTGTTTTCCGCGCTCATCGATCATCCCTGAGAAAAAGGCAAGGTATTCTATTCGATCAGCAAATGATTTGCGGTGCCTTTCGGTATTGAACTTGAATTTTTTTCGCTCTGCATCGGCTTTTTCAAAACGTATTTTTTCCAGTGCATCTTTAAGAATACGCCGCACATCCTCATGCGAGGCATGTTCCTCCAAAAAATGATACAGCAATGCCGTCCGAAGGCTCCCTTTAATACTGCTCCCTGGTAAAAAAGGTTGATTGAAGCCGTTTCGTTGAAACCCCCGAACTTCTTGCTTCTCCGGTTCTCCTTTGGCTACCTGAGGCATGGGCATTACAGGTACCTTTTCTGTCTGCAAAAACGCAATAAATACACGTTCTTTGCCAATTGTCTTAGCAAATTCATACAGATTGAATGATTTACGAAGGCGCGACAATTCCTGATTATAGTCTCCTCCGCGTGGGTTATTGCGGCGATCACGTTCAGCATTGTCAATTTTAAAAGTCAGGTCTGTTGACCAACTAACAAAACGTTCAGCAATATCACCACCCGTATTTTCAAGAAATTTTTCAAATATGCGCTGCGAAACCCTATAAAAAAGACCTTCATGAACTACATAATCAAAAGAGTGTAGCGTAGAGCCATCACCTACATGAAGGGGGGTGAGTGTTCGAAAAGAATATTTCATTGTTTATTCCATTTGAGGTTAATCATAAAACCGAATCCGTTGTCCCAAACTTTATGTGACGGTTGATGTTCTTCGTCGAATTGCTGTTCCCGAATACATCCCATAAATCGTTTGCTTTGATAATCAGATGGTTGTGCAAAAACAGAGCCTTCTGCAAAAAACAAACGCGGCTGTTTCATTCTGCGTGCTCTTGTGAAACCAACATAACCTTCTCGCGGTTCAAGTTGATATTGAAGCCCGTTAAGTGTACCCAATTCAGACTCTGTCGGGTGAAAAAGGGAAAGATTCAAAATGGCATTGGCATCGGTCTTATCTGGTTCCTCCAACTCAAAATCTTCCGTTTCAAAATCAAAAGAACCCTTCCCGGTCGTTCTGTCGGCACCAATTCCCCAGTCCCGCAGCAACCGAAGTACCGGTAATAACTTATCAGTACGGCCTTCCACCAGGAAAAACAAACCATTTTGGGGCTTGTCGATATCTTTTGCATATTTGTAATCCCAATATTGCTCTTCAGCATGAAACAGTTGCCCTGCCTCCTCTCCATCCTCCCCGGCAAGCGATAAAGTGCCACCGTTTAACCGGTCAATAGCATTATGGGTAACTACACTATTTTCGAATAACTCAGGAGCGGTATTTCTAATGGTTTCCGGCAATGGTTCGTAGTCCCGGCTTTTATCTGCTTGCTTATTATATTTTGCCCTGTGAAGATACTCTTTACGTAATCTTTCCATTAAGTCAGATTCTGTCAACCGGCCTTGGATAACGGCTTTGAAGTCCTCCAGACTAAGATATTCAATCCCTTTTAATTTTTTCCGGAGCCGATACTCAGTCAATACAAATTCCACATCTTCCTGAATTACAGGAGTACCTGAAACCGTTTTAATTGGATTAGGGAAGTACGGTGTTCGTTTGCCATCCTGGAACCGGTAAGGGAAGGTGCTGCTTATCACAAACTCCGGAGTGTTGCCCGGCAAATATGATTTGATAAACGCAGTTAGTTCATCTTCTCCCCAGAGGTGCCGGATTCCCCAGCAAATACTGCCCCATAGCGTATCTGAACGTAAATCAGTTACGTACCCGCTGCGGGGAACGAGATATATAATATGCATAATGGTTTCTTTTAGGATTTCAATTCAGCTATTTCCCAGGCCACATCGGCTACCTGTAATTTAGCTTGTGGTGCTTTTTTTAGGTTGACGAATTTTTCACCACCAGTTTTATAATCGTCTGTTGAAACCCATACAGGATCATCAAACTTAAATTGCACACGTCCATATCCACGCGAGCCACTTTTTCCCAAAAAGTTGTGCTCCAGCATCAATAAGGCCATTCTCAAATTGGATAAATCATCGGCGGCATCATCAATATAAGAATTGTCATTTTTCAAATCGTAAACCGCATAAACCAATTCGAATTCAAAATTTGAACCTGCGGCAACACGTTCGATGAAGCGCGGGTTGGCAGCCGAAGTTATCCTGTTAATTCCATTTTCTGACTTATATTCTGTATAAAGCAAGTCTGTGTCCATTGTTTTCCACCATTCCTGAGTAGCAGCATCGGGATGGCAATCCCGCACAACCAAACGTGATGGGCCGACTTTATAAAGTTCGTCTCCCTCCTTTGCGTCCTCCTTGTTGTCCACTCCAATACCAAAAAGTCGAACAATTGGTAATGCAGAAGATACATCTCCGCTCGCAGGAACACCCCCAACTACAAATTCCAGCAAAGAGCGCAATTTTCCTTTTAAAGAACTTCCTGGTACATAAGGGAATCGGGTGCGTGGGTCCCTTACAACAGGGGAATCTACCCCTCCAATTTCTAATTTTTCTTTGCTTCCACCAATATGTAAGCCTGTGAGGCATTCAAACTTGCCCCGTAAAATATAGTTGCCTTTAAATTTGGCGTTATTATTTTCCATTTTATATAGATGTTAATGAGTTTTTAAAAATTATTCACCACCGTAAAATTTGTGGTAGGCAACAACACTTTCGATAAACATAAAGAAATTTTCCAAAGCGCGTTTTTTTTCATTCGCTGATGTTACACCATCAATGGCCGATTTCATTATGGGATAAAAAGTGGCACGAACGGCGGTTTGTCGTCCGGCTGCATAAGCGAGTTTGGGCTTGAGCATGGTCAATTGGGAGGATACTTTATCATAGCCGCCCAAAGCATAATCCGTCCTCATTCTGGTTATAGCCGAATAAAAATTTCGAATCTGCCCTGTTTTTAATTTATCTCGGGTGAGTTGGTTGGCGGTCTCTTCTGCTTTACGGACGATATCCTCAGCAGTCCAGGTTTCTATATTATTCATGTTGTGAATTGGTTTGTTTTTTTGAACGAATGGTAAATAGTGCATAATTCAGTGCGACTAAATAATCGCGGACCGCCTGTTTTTTATCGTACGTGCCTTTCACATCAAAGTCCCGAAGAAAATTGGTCACTAGTTGTTTATGAATGGTAGCTTCTGCTTTTTCAATTCCCTTTTTACTAAATCCATTTCTTGCAAAAAGATATCGTAGACTGGATGAATTTCGTGCAAACTGTTTGGTATTTATACCCCCCTGTCTTAAAATCTCTCCATCGTCATCCCGGCTATCTTTGTCATAAAAACTGGTCTTCACAAGTTGCAAAAGCCTGAACGCAAATGACATGGTAAACTTCCGTTGGTTCTTGCTGTCGCCTTCTTTCAGCATCGTAACTATTTGTTCGCCGAAACTGATTTTGTCAGAAAAAGAAGCGCATGACAAAGCGTGGTTAAATATTTTGACCTGCTCTTTATAGGAACTATTGGCTTTCGCCTCGTCCTGAAGACGCCCTGCATCGCGGTAAAAACGACCGACCGGATAATGAGGCTTACCCATAAATATTCCCGCACTAAAATGCATATTAGGATTGTTGCAGGTGAACATTTTAAAATCGGCTTGAAGTTGCATAACAAAATCAATTGTCTTATTCCATTTACCAACGACAAATGCATCATCCCCCCCGGAATATATCACATACATCTCGTATGCACGGGCGAGGTCGTCAAAGTAAGCCGAAAAAAAGTAATGCATTTCACGGCTCAAGGCTGAAATAGATGCCAGTGAAACAGCATCGCCAAGACCTTTGCTGAATATACATCCCAAATCATCCACATCTAAGCGCAAGGCGTTGATCATTTCAATTTGATCCTCATCGGAAGCAGCAATTTCTTCAAAGTTTTTAGGGCGATCTCCTTCTTTCTTTTCATCAGGTTTAGTTGGTACAAATTTGCCAATAAACCTGAAGCCAAAACTGACAGGCTTTTCCCATTTCCTTTCTGTTGGAATGAAATCCGTAGAATTCAGAGAATACACCTGTATTGAAAGAATATTTTGATTGTTAGCCAAAAGCAATCGGTCTAAATCATCCAAATCAATACACGTAAATAACCCATACCAAGTGCCTCCAATTTTGCATCCCAATGCTTTATTTACATTGGTTTTACTTTTGATTGATGCAGTAGATTGGATTTCAATCAAATATTTTGCTGCCGGAAAAATGCGGCCAAAGTCCTCCATCCGCTCATCCTTCTTTTTCCGCAACTCATCATTGAAGATAGTTTTCTTCTCTGGATAAAAGTGCCCGGCTAAATTGGACTGGAAAGGCCTGTATTTTTGTTTACTATTTTCAGTATCTAATAGTTCAAAATAGTACCCCGCATTCGTTGATATATCTGGTTTACACTCAACTTGTGCAATTACCAATTGTAATTTATCTCCAAACATTTGGAGCATTTCCTGGTCCAGTTCAGGAATTATTGTTTTTAACCTTTCCCTCGTTTTAGCATTATCAGGAAGCAAAACATTGAAATGCCCACCTCCGGCAAAGAGCAAATTCCAGGCAGGCAAACCAAGTTCCCGGAGTACAATATTTGCTGAAAAATCAGTGAGCAATGATACGATCGCCGAGCGACCACGAAGCCTTTTGGCTAATTTAGTTAATCCACCCGCCGTATTTTGCTTGATATTGCCATAAATATACCCTTGAATACCAGTTAAGTCGCCTTTTAATAAAATATAGCCGTCAGGATTGTCCTCAACATTTAAAGCACGTTGAGTCTTGTAATGGTCAAACCAACTTACACCTGTACTGGCAGTCGTATCCACCGGCTTCACTCGCCAACCATATTTCTGCGCAATGAAAAATTGAGTGGTTTCATCTTCATCCAAACCCAATTTGTTCAGGTGCCCTTCTTCGGCTTCGAGTAATTCCAATAAGCCATGCTGTTGAACATTTTCAACAATACTTTTGTCCGCTTGAAGTTGGCGGGGATAAAGAATTGCTTTATCCATTTTACCATGCCCTTGACCAATATCTACTTCCGTAAAAATTGACCGAAGCATAGGTGGTGATTTGATGGCGGCTTTAAGATCATTTAGCCAGTTTTTATCAGACATTTTTTACTTTGGGTTGAGTGATATCTAAAAATTGGAGTGTGCTCATCAAGTTTCCATAAATTTGTGCGCGGGAGTTAGCAAAATTAATTTGCCGTTTAATTTCGAGCGTATCTACCGAATAATCCCATGAGCCTTGAGGGCCGAAATAAAAAATAGCCTGCCCATTTTTCACGTATTCCCTTACAAGTGCTTTATTCAGGTTAGCGTCTTCATTATTTGCGAATACAATTTTATACCTGAAATCAGTAACTGGAATAACAGTGTCCGAAATAGGCAGAAATTTCACTTGTGTAAGTTTCTTTTCCGCAAAGAAGTCTTTTAAAAATCCATCATTTCCTGGTTGTCCGGAAGTACTGCTCAGTACAAGGATGGGAATTTGTTTCATGGCTAATAAATCGTCTGCAAATTCTTTGGCTTTTGTCTGAATATGATTTTTCAACCACTCCTGCAACCACAACTTCCAGGTCAGGAAGGTTAAAAAAATTACTCCGACAAGTGTAGAGCCAAGTTGTATCCAACTAAACGATATTTTTTCATAACCATTTACCATACCAATAACACTCTCCTGATGTTTCAGCAAATAATGGTTTAAACTGTCTGCTGTTACCGCTTGTGCGGAAACTACAGTTTTAAATAAAATCAGAACTAAAAAAATGAATTGTCTTTTCAGCATGTTGTGATTTAGATGAAAAATTAAATCAACTTCTTCCCACAATCAATCACATTCACCTATTTTTCCTATCCATCCATCCAAACAATTGAAAATTGCTCAACGATCAATTTTCAAGTTTCAACCCCTTCACAACTCCCCAACCCACCGAGCACCCTTTTCCAAAACCGAGGTAATCCGGAATCACCACATTCGTCGTGAACTCCACAGAAAACGCCCGCATTTTAACGTGTTTATACGACACCCAGCGTTCGTCTTTGAGATTTTGGATATGCACTTCCACCTTTTGACTGGGATCCACACCGAGTTGTTCGAGCATTCCGACGATCTGGTTCTGGAGGATTTGCTGGAGGAAAAAGATCCGTTCGAGCAGGGACGTGAGTTTGCCGTAGACCAAATAGTTGTCGTCGTTCAGGGCGATCCAGTGGCGGATATGGTAGCGGTATGTTTTGTCACCGGCATCGAGGGCAAACTGCTTGACGTCGAGTTTGGCGATGCGGACGGGCGCGGGTCGGCCATTGAGCGTGAGGGTCCAGTCGGGCTGGGAAAAGAAATGGTGGAGTTCCTCGATACCGGCGTTGAGGCACACGAGCATGGGTTTTTTGTACTCCTGTTTATATTGGATGAGTGGCAGGCGATAATGAAATCCGCCGGATTCATTGTTGTGGTTGTGGAACATTTCGTGTTCCATTCCCGCTTTTCGGGAGACGGCACCGCGGAAGGCCGACAATTCCCAGGCTTCAATGGGGGTATCAAACTGTACTGTCAGCAGGCGTAATTTTGGAGTCATGTGGATGGTTTGCTTTATTTCGTTCGGATATCAATCAGCAATTGTAAGGCTTTAGGACGGACCGGTGCAAGTGTTGCAGGGTGAAAAGCGCTTTCGGGAGGGTGAAAAGCGCGAATTGGGCTGTGAGTGGACCGGGAAACGACTTGGCTGGTGGAATAACATGAGGTTTTATTTTAATTATTGGGGCCAAGGTAATGGGTGGTGGTGAAATATTGGTATTAAATGGGAATTTATTTTCTGGTGTGGCGGGATTTTTCCGAGCGGGATGTCGATGGGCGGGGTTTTTCCGAGCGGGATGTCGATGGGCGGGGTTTTTCTGAGCGGGATGTCGATGGGCGGGATTTTTTCCGAGCGGGATGTCGATGGAACACGGATTTTAGGGATTGGACACGGATTTACACGGATTTTTCCGAGCGGGATGTCGATAGGATTTAAAAGGATTTTCCGAGCGGGATGTCGATGGGCGGGGTTTTTCCGAGCGGGATGTCGATGGAACACGGATTTTAGGGATTGGACACGGATTTACACGGATTTTTTCCGAGCGGGATGTCAATGGGATTTAAAAGGATTTT
>JBILHQ010000176.1:0-13338 GCA_044350415.1 Saprospiraceae bacterium
TCCCAATCGGTAATAATGGTACTTGTTCAACTTCTGTCGGTTACGATGATGTGGTGCTGACGATCTGTCCTGGCGATTATGAAATTATTCGCAAATGGTTTGTTCGTAATGCATGTCTGCCACTTGGCCCAAATAATCCGCAAGAGCATTATCAGTTGATTAAAGTGGTTGATGGTGTTGGACCAAGTATGGATTGTCCGGCAAACCTGACAGTGTCGACCAATGTAAATCAGTGCTGTGCCAATGCTGATCTGCCTGACCTGATCGTTATGGAGCACTGTTCCAACGTAATCAGTTTGAAAGCCAGTATTATTGGAACGGATTCTCTGACAGGTCAGATTCAAATATCTAATCTGAACGGTCACCTGACCAATTTCCCGGGTAATAACCTCTGGATCCCTGATACGCTTGGTGTATTTGATGTGACTAACACATGCCTTACAGTGGGTTCTTATCAGGTGACTTATTCAGCAGAAGATGCTTGTAACAATGTATCTCAGTGCATCTTCACCATGACTGTTCGCGACCTGGTACCTCCAGTAGTGGCTTGTGATGAGTTCACTCAAATTGCTTTGGGACTTGATGGTACTGCAAAAATAAATGCATTAACTTACGACGATGGCTCGCACGACAACTGTGGACCGGTGTTTTTCAAAGCTCGTCGTATGGATGAGAATACCTGTGATCCGAATACAGAATTCGAAAACCAGGTGAATTTCTGCTGCTCTGATATCGGCGACACTATTACTGTGGTGCTTCGCGTTTACGATGTGGATCCTGGTACAGGTATTGTAGGGCTGGAAGATTATCCGGGCCGTTACAACGATTGCATGGTGCAAACATTGGTGGAAGATAAAATCAAACCAATATGCACAGCGCCTGGTAATGTAACGGTTAGTTGTGAAGCATTCGACCCAAGCCTCTGGGCTTACGGTCAGGCTACTGCGACCGACAACTGTTGCATCGATACGCTCACCCATATTGCCATTCTGAACAACTTCGATTCGCTGTGTAACCGGGGAACAATTACCCGTCGCTGGACCGCTATCGACTGTGGTAGTAACACTAGTCAGTGCACGCAGCGTATTATTGTGCAATACGAACAGGATTACTACGTGAAGTTCCCTGCTGATAAGTTGATTTCAACTTGCGATGGAACCGGCAACTATGGTGCTCCTGAATTTTATGGAGAAGATTGCGAATTACTCGCTACTTCATTCGTAGATGAAATCTTTACAGTAGTGCCCGACGCCTGTTACAAAATAGAGCGTACCTGGACGGTGATTAACTGGTGTACTTTCAATCCAAACTTGGGTTGCACTTATGTTCCAAATCCAACGCCAAGTAATACCTCCAATGCAGCAGCCAATCTGCCAGGCGTAACGGTATCTGCACCAGGAACGACAATATTGAACTGGACCCCGACGGTGGTGAAAATCAACGCTTCGGATCCATTAGCAACCAATTACTCGACGTTCTGGAGTGCGAATGCAAACTGTTACCAGTATAAGCAGATCATCAAGATCTACGATACACAGGATCCATCGGTGGTAACACCAACAGATTCAGCGTTCTGCGATTACAGTATAAACGACAACCAGTTCTGGAATGACAGTTACTGGTACGATGCAACGATTGCCAGCCATGATCTTTGTGAAGGTGATGCGAATATTCAGATAACAGCAACTGACGCTTGCTCAGGTGCCCTGTTGAACTTCCGCTATTTGTTGTTCCTTGATTTAGATGGCGACGGAACTATGGAAACTGTAGTAAACAGTGTGAATCCTCCGGGCTTCAACAATGTGCAGTACAACAACGTGAACACACCGAACTACACAGGTGGCGACTCCCGTCAGTTTGACTTCCGTGGGGTGCCGTTCAACCAGCAATGGGGCTTTGGTCTTCAGGTCGATGCAGGTAATGGTAATAACCGCGCTGCCCGTGTAAGTTGGTTTAATCAACAGGGTCAAAATGCTGTGCCACAACTGCCTTATGGTACACACAAAATTAAGTGGTTCATTGAAGATGGTTGCGGTAATGAGTATATCAGCGAGCAGACTTTTGTGGTAAAAGATTGCAAAAAGCCTACGGTGGTATGTTTGAATGGCCTGTCGGTAAACATGATGAATGTTACACCGCCAATGATCCAGTTGTGGGCAAGTGATTTCCTGCAATACGCAGAAGATAACTGCACTCCATCTGCTCAATTGAAAATTGGTATTCGCCGCAGTGGCACAGGTAGTGGATTCCCGCTAAATGCTGATGGTACTCCACAAACAAGTGTACAATTCACTTGTGCTGATATCGGTACTCAATTAGTAGAACTCTGGGCTATTGACAAAGCCGGTAATGCAGACTTCTGCGAAACCTATGTGCTGATTCAGGACAATACTGGCGTATGTGGTAATGGTTCTACTGCAACTGTAGCAGGTACCGTTGCAACGGATTTGCAGGAAGGTGTGCAGGACGCAACAGTGGAAATGGAAGGAATGGCGAACGGGTTACCACAATTTGGAACGGTATTCTCGAACACCAGTGGTGACTATGCATTCTCCAATGCGTTACCATTTGGTTCAGATTATACCGTAACACCAACGATGGAACTTGATCCGTTGAATGGAGTAAATACATGGGATTTAGTACTCATTAGCCGTCATATTCTCGGACTTGAGCCACTGAATACACCTTACAAATTGATCAGTGCGGATGCGAACAAATCAGGAACGATTACCACTTTTGACATCGTCGAAATACGGAAATTGATTCTGGGTACATATACCACACTGCCGAGCAATAGCAGCTGGCGCTTCATTGACAAAACACAGGCATTCGCTAATGCAGACAATCCGTTTGCAGAAACCATCCGGGAGAATATCAGTGTGGCGCAAATTCAGGAAAGCCAGTGGAGCGATGACTTTGTAGGTGCGAAAATTGGTGACGTCGACAATACTGCCATACCGAACCAGTTAGTATCAGTGGATGACAGAACAAACGGCACGTTGCTGTTTGATGTGGATAACAGACAGGTGAAAGCCGGTGAAGAATTCACCGTGAACTTCAAAGCAGCAGATCAGGTGAAAGGTTACCAGTTCACGATGAACCTGAATAATCTGGCGGTAGTGAATATCACACCTGGAGCAGGTATGTCCATGGATAACTTCGGTGTATTCCCTAATTCGGTTACCACATCTGCAGACGATACCAGAGGAGAATTTTCAGTGACCTTCCGTGCGAAAGCAAATGGACAGTTGAGTGAGATGATCAGTGTATCGAGCAGCATCACGAAAGCGGTTGCCTTCGACCTTACTGCCTCAAAACTGGATGTTGGATTCCGCTTCAACGGCAAAGGCACGAGCACGATTACTGGTGTGGGCTTCGAATTGTACCAGAACGTACCGAACCCATGGGTATCTAAAACACAGATCGGATTCCATTTGCCGGAAGCAACTACTGCGACACTGACGATTTATGATGTAACAGGACGCACGTTGTACACTGCTCAAGGCGATTTTGCGAAAGGGTATAACTTCTTTAGCATTGATCGGAAATTGGTGGAAACAGTAGGTAACTTGTATTACAAAGTGGAGACTACTACAGATAGTGGTGTGAAGCAAATGATACAGGTGAAATAGTTAGGTGAGATGGAGTAGAGGAATAAATAAAAGGTCTTTTAAGGAAGACGTTTAGTTATTCCTCTCTCCATATTTTTTTGATAAGAAGTAGGGTTTCCCTGTTAATGTCCTGAGAGAGGCCAGTCAGAATAATATTTGGCTGGCCTTTTTTGTTTTTAGCGATCCCTGTTCCAAATTTGGGTATTGTGGTCGTGGTTGTCTAAGCCCCATGTGAGCGACAGGAAGAATATTAATAAAATGCGATTGATATTAAGCCGCTCTTGCCTGATTAGCTTTTTGCTTTTCCTGCTTTTTAAGGTGTCGAATTTTCAATATTGATCGAATTTTTCTGATCTTTTATGAAACGCAAGTAGTTTGTTTTGTAAGCAGATCTGTCAATTATCTGGTTTTTTTTCTGATTTTGGGATTACTTTTACATTGAATTTTGAGAAAGAAGTATTTTTTTAATCCGTTTACCTGATTTTCTTACGAGTGAAGTTGGTTCCGGATCTATTCGGGTTAGGTAAATGTCCTTCGGCAAATTCCTGCTACCTTCCGCTCCCTGTTTTATCCCAAGAAGGATTCATCCAACAAACGGCATCACAATTATTCAATAGCACACATGAGACGTTCCACTTTTTTTTCTTTGAAATATGGCCTTTCCCTGATGTCCTTGTTGGTATTCAGCATGTTGAGTGCCCAAAGCCCAAAACTCGGTGTACAGGGTATTTTGAAAAAGGCCAATGGCAATGCGGTGGATGATGGCACCTACGCCATCACCTTTAAAATCTACAACACGGAAACGGGGGGAGCGGCATTGTGGACAGAAGTCCAAAATGAGGTGGATGTATCCAGCGGCATTTACAGTGCCGTACTTGGGTCGGTTACCGCACTTAACTTGTCATTCAGCGAGGGGTATTACCTTGGGGTAAAGGTCGGCAGCACGCCGGAGATGGCGCCTCGCATGGAGCTTACGACGGCTCCTTACGCGCTTTCACTCAAGGGCAGCAATAACTTGTTTCCCAGTACGGGTCCCATCGGCGCGGGCACCAACGCTCCAACCGCTGGTTACCAAATCCACATCTATAACGGTGCCGGTATCGCCACTCAGTTAGTGGAAGGCTCTACGGGCTCTCAAATAGAGTTTAAAAAATCGACAAATACGGCAACCATCGGTTTCGGTACGGCCGACAATGTTTTCAAATTTAATAGCGGAGCAAATAATACCATCATCCAGTACAATGGATCTGACAAGTTGGGAATAAATACCAATGGTATGAGTGTGACAGGCTCCGGCACACTCAATGGGAATGTGACCGTTTCAGCCGGTACTGCCGCCTTGAACAATGTATCGTTTAATGGCAATACGATCAACAATACCAACAATACAGACTTCAGGAACAATGGCACAACCCGATTATCCATCACCACAGAAGGCGCTTTTGTGACGGGCTATGTGGATGTTTCCGGTACTAAAAGTTATACAGGGGGCTATGGTTTTTTTGCGAATGATGGAAACCTTGTCTGTACCAACGTAGGTGGGTCCAGTGGTACGAACAACTATACGGTTTCCTGTGATTCAAGGATGAGGGCCTCAGAATACAATGTTTATTCAGATCGCCGCATCAAAAAAGATTTTGTATTGTCAGATGGTCTCCAGGATATGGAAGTGTTCAAACGCCTCCGGGTGACCAATTATCGCTACATAGATGCCGTTCAGTATGGAAGTGCGTACAAAAAAGGGTTCATCGCCCAGGAGGTAGAATCGGTATTTCCGGAGGCTGTCTCCATCACGCGTGATTTTGTACCGGATGTATATGAAAATGCAACTCAAATCAACCTTGCTGGAGATAAGCTTACTCTCGTGCTTCCTCACCAGCACGGCCTAAAGGAGGGAGATTTGGTACGTCTTTTTTTAGCCGATATCAAGGAAGAAAAGACGGTCGTAACGGTGACGGATGCCAATACTTTTACCGTGGCCGATTGGCATGGTACAAAGCCGGAAGTTGTATTTGTATATGGCAAACAAGTGGATGATTTTCACCAAGTGGACTACGATCGCATGCACACCCTCAACGTATCGGTGACTCAGGAACTGGCCCGTTCCCTCGATGCCCAAGGATTAGACAATGCAGCACTAAAAAACGACAGCAGTACCTTAAAACGCAAGTTGGATGCGCTTGACGCACGGGTACGCACCTTGGAAGCTGCCATCGCCCATTGAGCGTACAGCATGATGCGAGGTGTACGGTCTGTTTCGGACCAATACAACCAGATTTGCTATTGTTCACGATATCTTTCAGATAAAAAAATATGTATATGAATCGCTCTTTTGTTTTTTCATTGAGACTGACGGTAACATTTTTGGCAATGTTCTCCTTGCAGGTCATGAGTGCCCAAACTGCTAAACTTGGCATTCAGGGTATCATCAAAAAATCAGATGGCAATGCGGTAGAAGATGGTTACTATGCTTTTACCTTCAAACTGTACAACAGTGCCACCGGTGGTACAGCGTTGTGGATAGAAATACAACCAGAATTGGAAATTGCCAACGGTATTTATACTACGATTCTGGGAATGGTAACTTCCCTTAATTTGCCTTTTAATACGGATTACTATTTGGGGGTAAGTGTTGGTACGGCTGCGGAGATTTTGCCCCGGCAGCAACTGACCACGGCTCCTTATGCCCTGTCATTGTTGGGAACAACTAATGTGTTTCCAAGTACGGGGGCTATTGGTGCTGGTACAAGTACACCATCTTCATCTTCCCAAATACACCTAAAAAATGCTTCCGGTGTTGGAAAACTATTGATGGAGGGTACGACTGGGGCTGTAATTGATTTTAAAAAAGCTTCGGTCACGGCCACGCTTGGACTTAGTAGTGCTGACAATATACTCAGACTTAATTCAGGCGCTAACAACATGGTCGTCCAGTACAATGGTTCTGAAAAATTGCAAGTCAACACCAGTGGGATCAATGTGACAGGCACCAGTACTTTTTCCACCGGTTTAAGTGTGCCTTCGGGCGATGTTGCGTTGTCGAATTTCACTATAGCTGGTTCAGTCATCAACAATGTCAACAATACGAATTTTAATTTTAATGGCGCTACAAAACTTACGCTTACTACAGAGGGCCTTTCTATTCCTGCGCATTTGAGTGTGACGGGTACCAAGAATTACACTGGCGCTTACTCTTATATGGCATCTGGCGGTAATAATGGCTGTAACAGTGATGTTAATTCCGTAAATCCGTATGCTATCAATTGCAGCAATCGTGTCAGGGCATCTGAGTTTAATGCATTTTCAGACAAACGCATCAAAACGGACCTGGCATTGTCGGATGGTGCCACTGATTTGGAGATACTCAAAAATCTTTGTGTCACCGATTACCGCCACATAGATACCATTGAAAAGGGTGCAGCCTATAAAAAAGGGTTTATCGCTCAGGAAGCGGAAGCAGTATTTCCGGAAGCAGTAACAAAAACATCCGATTTTATCCCCAATATATATGAAAATGCTCGGGAAAATTTGCTTTCAGAAGGTAAATTAACCATTGTGCTCACCAAGAACCACGATGTAAAGGAAGGGGATGTTGTGCGGTTAATGTTGCCCAAGGCGCCACAAGAAGTGACTGTATCAAGTGTTCCATCGGCCAATACATTTACCGTATCCGATTGGACAGGTGAAAAGCCGGAATGGGTGTTTGTATATGGTAAACAGGTGAGTGATTTTCGTCAGGTTGATTACGACCGCATTCACACGCTAAACGTATCGGTTACCCAGGAATTGATCCGCAGAAAAGAGTTGTTGGAAAAACAAAAAATACAGTTAAGAATTGAAAACAACGAATTGAAGGCTTCCTTAGAAAGGCTGGATAACCGAATTCGCAGCGTGGAGGCATCTGTTGCCAATTGAGCACAGCATTCCATGAAATACTTTTTTTTAAAACTATAAATTAATTTCTTATGAAAGCCTCTATTGTTATTTCATTGAAATTTATTGTAATAACACTTTTCTTTTTATCCACGGCCAACGTGCATGCGCAGGGTGTAAAGCTCAGCATTCAGGGTATCCTCAAAAAAGCCAATGGCAATGCAGTATCGGATGGCACCTATGCCATGACGTTCAAGTTGTACAACGTGCTGGAGGCTGGATCGGCTTTATGGACGGAAGTACAACCCAACGTCACTATTTCCAGTGGACTTTACAGTGCTGTTCTTGGTTCCGTTACCAGCCTTAATCTTCCTTTCAACGAGGATTATTATTTGGGAATCACCATCGCCAATACGCCGGAGATGGGACCCCGTCAGCAAATTACGACTGCACCGTACACCTTATCCTTGAAGGGTAGCAGCAATGTGCTGCCCAGTTCCGGAGCCATCGGTGCAGGGACCAACTCACCCACGTCTGGTTATCAACTACACTTAAAAAATAGCGCAGGAATCGGCAAACAATTGGTCGAGGGCAGTACTGGTTCCAACATACAATTCATGAAAGGTTCTACAACAGCCACCTTGGGGTTTGGCACTTCAGACAATGTGTTCAGGCTCAATCCGGGCTCAAACAATACGGTGTTTCAGTACAACGCATCAAACAAACTGGAGGTCAATACCAATGGCATCAATGTTACAGGTTCCGGGACATTTTCCAATGGCCTTACGCAGTCATCCGGTACTGCCACTTTGGACAATATTTCTATCAGCGGAAATACCATCAACAACGTAAATGAAACCCTATTACAGTTTGGTGGTAGCAGCAAATTGAAAATAACGTCTGAAGGCGTTGTGGTTCCCGCACACCTGAGCATTTCAGGGTCAAAAAGTTTCTATAATTCCGGCAGAACAGCTCGTTATAAGAAGGAAGGTATTAACTGTTATACCGACAATTGCGACAGTGATTTCTCTGAAAACTATTCAATCAATTCCAATAATCGTATCAAAGCATCTGAGTTCAATGCTTTTTCCGACAACAGAATCAAGCGCGACCTGGTTTTGTCTGATAACCGGAAGGATCTTGATCTGATCCGTCAACTCCGGGTGACCGACTACCGCCACATAGACGAAGTAGCCAATGGGACGGCGTATAAAAAAGGGTTTATTGCCCAGGAAGTGGCCGCTGTATTTCCGGAGGCTGTATCGATCACCCGTGATTTTGTGCCTAACCTATACGAAAAGGTGCGTGATTTCAGCGTTTCCGCTGGCGTGTTGTCAATGGTATTGGCTCAGGAGCACCATGTAAGTGTTGGCGATGTGGTTCGGTTGATGCTTCCTGAAGGGCAGCGAGACCTGGTGGTAGGAACGGTTTCAGATGCGCATACATTTACCATAACTGACTGGAGCGAAAAAACGCCGGAATGGATATTTGTGTATGGCAAGCAGGTAGACGATTTTCAACAGGTTGATTACGATCGTATTCACACGTTGAATGTTTCAGCAACCCAGGCGCTGATTCGTCAAATGGAAGCCCTGGAAAATGAAATTGCCGTTTTGAAAGATCAAAATGACCGTATGAAGGCCATTAAAGAGCGCTTGGACACGAGGGTTCAAACCATAGAAGCATCCATCACTAATTAGATTACACCAGACGTTTCTCGCCCTGTTCACAAGCCTTTTTTCTACGAATAAATTCAATTATATGAAAAAAATAATACTTTCACTCTCGGTATTCGGGTGGATTTGTTGCTGCGCGCCATCACTTTGGTCGCAGGTAAATTGCACGGATGGATCAGTAATGAGTTCTGAGTCCTTTTCAGGTCAGGTTTTCTTTAATTTTGGCAGCGTAAACAATTCCTACAGTACTAAAAACCGCACCACCCTGACGTTGGGTGAGCCCCTGACGGGGGTTTATGCTGGTCAGCAGTACAATGGTATGCTGGGGTTTTACAGCCGGTTTCTGTTGCCGCCTCTGGCGCCTGCCGTTATGGCATCTCAGGGTGAACTTATGGATCGCATCCAGGTTAACTGGGTAATAGACCCCCTGAGTCCGGATCCAACTTTGGGTTTGAACATCTACCGCGATGGCATATTTTTGGGTAATGTGGGCAAAGGCGTACGGAGTTACAATGATTTTAATGTGATTGCCGGTCGTCCCTATGTATACACGATTAGCGGTATCAATGAATTTGGAGAAGGCGCTGCCGGGGAGGCTATTGGTTTTCAAACGCCCAATGGGGTTATTACGGGTCGTGTACAAACAACCAACAACCGACCGGTGGAAGATGTTCTGGTGACCCTTACGCCCTTGCAGGGGTTTTCTGCAGGGTTTAAGTACACAGATGGTGCATTTTTTACAGCTGATTCCACTAAAGTACCCCTGTTGCCGGAAGCTGGAGGCTCGTGGACCATTACCTTTTGGATACAAACCGATTCTGCAGCCAACAATGGCGCCGTATTGCAGTTGGGGGGAGCCAATCATTTGTTTTTTCGTGCTTTCAACAGTGCATCAGGCACCCATGGCATAGCCGTCAGCGCCACGGAGAATGGTGCAGCTTTACTGGAGGCCCCTTTTCCGGATAGTACCCAAAATGGATGGCACCATATTGCCCTTTCTTACAACAATAGTGGTGGACAGGGTAGGTTGTATTTAGATGGTTCTTTGGTCCAAATAGAAGCGATAAGCAATGTTTTGGATGCTGATAAACTATATTTTGGTGGACAAAATGGTTTTGGGACTTGGGCCGGGAGTATTGACGAGTTTCGCATTTACAACACTTTATTGGAGGAAATCGACCTAAGCTCCGTTATTGTGGGGACGGCATCTTCCTTAACGCCTGGGTTAGCGCACTATTGGAAATTTGATGAGCAGCTGGGGTCTGGTTCCTTTGATATCATGAGCCAGCAGAAAATACATTTCTGCGGGGCAACATTTGATGCAGACAGGCCCAATGTGCGTACCTCTGCCAAAACCAATGATGCGGGATATTACCGTATTGAGTCGGTCAGTTATGGAACCGGTACGACCTTTTTGGCTACACCGTCCAAAGATTTTTACATGTATCGTGCGCTGCGCTTTGACAAGACGCAATCAGATTATGTCACTTTGCCTGATTTCTCCTGGACGCCTAAATCCACCTTAGAACTTTGGCTGAACAGCTTTGGTCCTGATGGGCAACAATGCGTGCTTTCAAAAAAATGGGGATCTAATGAATTCCGACTATACCTTACACCCAACGGTAACTCCAACGATCTGGGGTGTTATTTCAACGGAGCCTCTCATATCTTTGGAGCATTGGGCGTAGGGTATCAACATTTGGCCATTTCCATCGATAGCAGCGGTGGGTCCCGCAACGTTGAAGTCTTCATAAATGGTGTTTCCATGGGAGGGCATACGTTTACCGGAGTATCCGGGAATGGCTCTGACACATCGCAAACATGGTTGGTTGGTGCTCGCATGAATGGGAGCAGCCGGACTGACTATTTTGGGGGATTGGTGGATGAAATCGCTTTGTATGACACACTATTGACCCCATCAACCATTCAAGAGCACTATACAACAGCACGCGATGCGCAGGAGAAGGGATTGCGGATATATTTTCCGTTCAACGAGGGGAATGGTAACCGCTTGAATAACAACGGATCAGTGCTATTGAGTTACGGCACCAGTGTTGGTACTGAATGGACCACCTTCGCCAGTCGTCAGGAAACAATGCCGCATCTTTTTTCACCGGTAACCCGACAAGCAACCCTCAATCCCAGTGTGACTTCGGTGGATTTGGTGGATTTTGTTGATCGGTCTACGATACCCGTTAGTGGATATGTGCGGTACATGAATACCGATTGCTTTGCCCCTCAGGTAGAAATATTGGTCAATGGCGCCTCTTTTAGCCCTAAAATATTCACCGATTCAACGGGAAGATTTGTGGTGGATCTGAACCCTGGAGACAATGTTGTTATGTCTCCGGTATTTGAAGATCACCAATTTCTTCCAGCATCATGGACTGTTACCAACGTGCTCAGCCCTTTGTCAGGGATACTGTTCAATGATGTTACCACCCGAAAGGTAACCGGACAAGTAGCCGGTGGTCACTGTAAAAAATCCGTTATCAAAGCACCCCCGGGCACTGGCCAGGGCACCGTTTGCACCGTTAAAATTCGTTCTGCAGATGGGTGTCTGGAACGACAAATAACCATAGACAATCAGGAGGGTGATTTTGAATTTTTAGAAGTACCCCCGCTGAAGGGCGTGATTGTTTCTGTTGTAGAGCATTCCGACCCCAATGTGAAAGCTGCTTTTCAAACGGCCGGTGGTCAAACCGTTGATTTGACGCAGCGAGATACAGCCGTGGATTTCATTTATTACGCTCCTCCTCAAGTCGTGATTACAGGCTTTGATCCGGTTCCGGGATGTACTCCCGAAACGGTTGTGCTCGATAGGGGCCAACCGGTGACCTTGGAGGTCAGGGTGAAAGAACAATATGAAACGACTGTTTCAGATGATGGCGTGTGTTATTTGGATACTGCAGCGCTCAGATTCATCAATGGTATTTCGTATGAATTGTTGGATACTGCCATGAGTGGCGGCCTCTTGCGCTATGCTTTTAAAACAGGGGAACCCAATCCATCACCCCCGTATTTAAAAAATCTTCAAGTTATTGCCACCACCATCTTGGGAAGAGAGTCCAGTACCAATCAATCTGTAGTGGTTACGGGTATTCGCAACAAGGAAAGCACGTTTACCACTTTATTGCCGCAAATGCCGAGTATTATTCTTCGGGATCCACCGGGTGACGGCAGTTTTTCTTATATCGAAAAGGGTACCAGCGTTTGTAAGACCTATACGACCTCCCTGAGTTATGAGCTGGGCGGTGGCGGCGGCTTAGAGGTGCATTTAGGTGGGGATTTAAGTGGCTCGGTTGGTATTGGCGTCGAAGTGGATGTAGATCTTTCAACCACCTTTGACATTGGAGCAGAGTTTCAGGTGACGTATGAAAAATTAACTGATTCAACATTCCAAACTTGTACGGAGGCTACCGAGCGTATTTCTACCAGTGAAGATGAAATGCTCGTAGGAGGTGCTCAAGGAGGTGATGTATTTATGGGAGAGGCGATCAACATTGTTTTCGGTTTGGCTGACCTGGTTTCTTACAATGATACCATTTGTGCGCCTGAAATAAAAACAGTCGTCAATGTCGAGCCGGGTAGTTTTCCAACAGTATTCGTATATTCAGAAGACAATATTAAAAATAACGTGATGCGCTATGTGGATATTTTGGGCTCTTCGGATCCTGAGTTATCGCCCCAGGACAGTGCAAGATATGCGGAGACAAACGCGCGATGGCAAGATATTTTGGATCGAAATGATTCATTAAAAGTAAAAGCAAAACTCATTAGAAACCTCAGTTTTGACGCTTCTACCTCCTATGAGTATGCTGAAACCAGCGACACAACGACATCTGCGGCTATAGAACAGTCTTGGAACACAGAAACAACGCTTAGTACGACCTTTGGTTTTGAAATTAAGGGATTAGGTTTTGAAGCTTCTATTAATTTAAAGGCAGCTACGAGCAATGGCAAATCCAGCGAAGACGAAACAAACGTGGGCGTTACAACCGGGTATGTACTTGCTGACAATGATCCGGGCGATGCTTTTACCCTGGACGTAGCCATGGACTCGGTGTATAAGACGCCGGTTTTCAGGCTGAAAGCAGGACAGACCCAATGTCCTTGGGAGCCCGGGACTGCCCACCGGGAAGGTACCACCTTGGAATTTAGGGATGGAAGTGGTGCGA
>JBILHQ010000177.1:0-13284 GCA_044350415.1 Saprospiraceae bacterium
AAATTATTCCCGCAGGGAATTGGTCGCACAAAAGAGGCGCAGGGGAGGAACTCCCGCAAATTGGTGCCAATTTGAAGTCGATTCCCGGCGATGGGGCGGTTTTGAAAGAAGTGCATCCTTCTTATACAGTTACGCAGGCCCGCCCGGATGAATTTTTGCCAAAAGTTGCCGGTATGGACTTTCTGCCTGATGGCCGGCTCTTAGTATCCACCTGGGATGCCATGGGTGGTGTCTATATCCTGGATCATGTTGATTCGGGTGATCCTAAAAAAATAACGGTCAAACAATTCGCCCGTGGACTGGCCGAACCGCTTGGCCTAAAAGTGGTCAATGGCGAGATTTATGTGCTGCAAAAACAAGAGCTCACCAGGTTAGTAGATACCGATGGCGATGATGTAGCCGACGAATACCAGTGTTTTGCCAAAGGCTGGAAAGCATCGGCCAATTTCCACGAATTCGCTTTTGGGCTGGCATACCAGCCCGAAGAAGATGCGTTTTATGCAGCCCTTGCTACGGCCATTATGCCTGGAGGCGCCAGTGCACGTCCGCAAATTGCAGACCGTGGTAAAGTGCTGAAAATCAATCGGAAAGACGGCAGTATGGAATTTGTTGCCCGCGGACTTCGTACGCCTGATGGTGTGGGAATTGGTCCCGACGGACAAGTTTTTATTGCTGATAACCAGGGCGATTGGCTGCCGGCCTCCAAAATCGTGCATGTAAAACCGGGTGCGTTTTTTGGCTCTTTTTCAGTCGATTCGGCCGCCGTTGCTTCCATGCCTGTTCAACAACCAGTAGTGTGGTTGCCGCAGGATGAAATCGGCAACTCTCCCACGCAACCGATCCTGCTGAATGACGGCCCTTACCAGAATCAATTGATCCACGGCGACGTGTGCTACGGTGGTTTGCAACGCGAATTTATAGAAAAGGTAAACGGCAATTATCAAGGTGCCGTATTCCGGTTTTCTCAAGGTTTCGAAGGTGCCACTCACCGTATCGTGAAAGGTGCCGATGGGGCGTATTATTTGGGTATGATTGGCAATCCGGGCAACTGGAGCCAGGAAGGAAAATTTTGGTACGGTCTTCAGCGCATGAAATTCAATGGTAATTCAGCATTTGAAATGTTGGCTGTGCGCGCTAAAACCAATGGTGTGGAAATCGAATTTACGGAGCCCCTTCGCGATGGCGATGGCTGGGATGTCAAGCATTACGCGGTGAACCAATGGTGGTACAAACCCACAAAGGAGTATGGCGGACCAAAATTGGATGAAGAAAATCTTTCCGTGATCTCCGCATCCGTTTCTCCCGACCGCAAAAAAGTGTTCCTTGAAATTCCTGGGATCCAAAAGGAACATGTCGTACATATTCGCTTGCAAAATCTGCCACTCAGCGACCTGGGTCACGAAATTTGGACCACCGAGGCCTGGTACACGATGAATGCGATTCCGCAAAATGATTTCGGACAAAAAACACCACCACCTGCATTTGCACAAGCTGCAGATAATACCCTCAGTGAAAAAGAAAAAGTGGCAGGCTGGGAACTATTGTTCGACGGACAGTCGATCAATGGCTGGCACAATTGGGGTAAAACCACGATCGGAGCAGCATGGGTAATTGACGAGGGCGCTATTCACCTGCAAACCAAGCCCAAAGGCGCCGGCGAATGGCAGCAAAAAAATGGCGGAGATATTCTGACTGCCGGTGAATATAAGGATTTCGAACTCACGCTTGACTGGAAAATCGGTGCCTGCGGCAATTCCGGCATTATCTATAATGTGATCGAAGACCCCTCCAAATACGATTATGTCTGGCAAACCGGTCCGGAAATGCAGGTGCTCGACAATACCTGTCATCCCGACAGTAAGTTTCCCAAGCACCGTGCCGGCGATTTGTATGATCTTATTGCCTGTAAGTACGAAACGGTTAAACCGGCAGGTCAATGGAACCATATTCGGTTGATCAGCAAAGGTGGGAAGGTGGAACACTGGCTCAACGACCGTAAATTGGTGGAAGTTCAGATGTTCAATGATGAATGGTGGAAACTGATTGGCGGCAGCAAGTTCAAGGACATGCCTGCATTCGGGCGCTCCCCCAAAGGGAAAATTGCGCTGCAGGACCATGGCGATCCGGTTTGGTTCAAAAATGTAAAAATTCGGAAATTATGAATTATGAGTTATAAGCTATGAGTCTTTTCGCGTACACTGTAGTGCAGGGTGCTGCGTACACCATTCTTTATCATATTACTCACATTGCGCAGGCAGCTGCGCACAATGTGAGTAATATGATAAAGTGACTGGATAGAGATTATTCGGTAAGGCAGCATAAACTGCTGAGTACCCCCCCCCAAAAAAAAATACTAAAGTCAACGCTACAAGCACACCTCTCAGTTACCCTACAGAACTCATAACTCATAGCTTATAACTCTTCACTAAATAAAAATCCTCTTTCTCCCGCATCACTTTTTCTTCCTCCGGCGATTTATCGCCGTATCCTGCGAGGTGCAATGCGCCGTGGATCATCACACGAAGTAGTTCTTTATGAGGATCTACTCCGAGCGTTTTGGCGTTGTCGGCGACGCGGTCGGTACTGATAAAAATATCCCCGAAAATGGATTCGTCATCCATGGGGAAAGTGATTACATCCGTGAAATAATCGTGATCGAGGTATTGCTTATTCATATCCAGCAAATAAGCATCTGAGCAAAAGACGTAATTCAGATCGCCCAGTGGAACATCCTCGGCCTTTGCCATGGCTGCAATCCATGTTGTCAGTTGCTCCAATGATGGCAAACCTTCGGGCATGGGCACATCTTCGCAATGCAGGGTAATCTGTCCCGCTTCGGGTGTTTCAGGAAAAAAATCAGGGAATTGCAAGGTGTTGACGAATTCAGGAACGGGTGAATAAAAACTTGTTATTTAAGATCCTAGCAATTGCTCGGTATGGTTTCCAGTGTCTACTTTAGTGATGATCCGCTCTATTTTGCCGTTTTCATCGATGACAAAAGTGGTGCGGTGAATGCCCATATAGGCCCGGCCCATAAACTTTTTCTCTCCCCAAACACCATAAGCTTCCGAAACAGCGTGGTCCTCGTCGGCCAAAAGGCTAAATGGAAGGCTGAATTTATCCTGAAATTTCACGTGTTTTTTCACCGAATCGGGACTTACACCCAAGACTTCGTAGCCTTTGCTCAGGAATACCGGGTAACCGTCGCGCAGGCTGCATGACTCAGCAGTACAACCGGGTGTGTCGTCTTTCGGGTAAAAATAAAGCACCAGTTTCTTGCCTTTATAATTGGCAAGACTTACGGTTTCGTTTTTCTCGTTGGGTACTGCAAAATCGGGAGCAGTATCGCCTTCTTTTAAATGGAACATATTGATGTGTGGTTATATTTTAATTGTGTATCAGTTATCAGTTCATCAGTTACCAGTTGTAGAGTCGACCACAAGCAGGGCGTTGCAGTGCAATATCTGTCATGCTTGTGGTCGACTCTACAACTGGTAACTGATGAACTGATAACTAGTAAACGGTAATT
Source organism: Saprospiraceae bacterium (assembly GCA_044350415.1). GTDB lineage: Bacteria > Bacteroidota > Bacteroidia > Chitinophagales > Saprospiraceae > M3007. The sequence goes on from JBILHQ010000177.1 coordinate 3,530, forward strand.
AATAACTAATAAGTAACCTGAATGTTCAAAGGCGTAATTCAAAACACCCGATATCCGGGAACATTGGGTCGCGCTCGCGGTTTTCCAGGTCTTTATTGATTTGGAGCAATGGCATGGCATAGCCGTTCGCTCTGGAATGCAAGGTGTCCAGGTAATAGTTGTCGTTGTTGGGATCGACAAAAATGGTGTCGTTTGAACCCAGGTTCAGACAGGGTTGGCAGTGATCAAGAAAGTCGGGCCAGGCAGTGGGCTTGATAAGGTCCTTTACCCGAACAATACAATTTTCAAACTGATAGGTAAAATTCAACGGGTTGTCTTCCCTGTCAAACAGATTGACCTGATCAGTACGGCTGCCAAAAATAATACAGTTTTTGAAATGAGCATTCATGCGGTACAATACATAATTGCCGCACAATTCATCGAGACAGAGCGCATTACCCAACTTTACCGCCTCGCCGTCGATACCATAGCTGGCTGCGGTACAATAGGTGAAATTGTAATCACCGCCATATTCTAATTGAATCGAGAAACCGACATTGTCGCGAAACAGGCAGTTTTCTGCATTGATGGTTGCATGCACACCCACCAGTCCGCTGCTGGCAGTATTGTAAATCTGCGAATTTTTGATGGTCAAATCAGCAGCCGAATCCACCCGGACCCCAATTATACTATTCCGGATAATACAATGTTCAATACGATTGCCCTGTGTGCCTGCCTGCAGCCAGATGCCCGTCCATTGGCCGGGTTCTTCGTCAAATTCTGGTTCCAGCCGGTCGCTGTCAAAAATAACCGGATTCTCTTTGGTGCCTTCCACAATGAGTTTACCATTGCCCGTAAAGGCAAAAATACCGTCGTTATAATAGCCAACCACATCATTTTCCTTGTAGCGCGTGAGTCCCCCATGTACATAAATATGGGTACCAGCAGCGATACGAACGGTACAATCGTCGAAAGCCACAATACCATAAATCACATAAGGCCTCGGATCATTCCACAGTATTTCGCCGCCATTGCAACCAAATAAACTAACGCTGTCGGCCGAAAAGCGGGAAGGAATATAGTTGGCATTTTGCCCCCAGGCTTCGAGCACCACTTTTTGGACATTGTCGTTAGTTTCCACCACTAAATTTTCATCCAGGATAAAAGGACTGGCCGAAAGTGGAAGATCGGGATTGATGGTGACTTCCGCAAACACATACATACTGTCTTTGGGCGCAATTTCGAGATCGGTGTGAGAATCGCCCGGCAAACCGTCGACATTCAGGTTAAACCGCGATTGACTGCCTTTTTCTAAATATATTTTAGAAATGCGAATGCTTTTGCTGTGTGGATTGTAAATTTTGAGAATACGGGTGGCTGATCCAAGTTCGGTGAATACAGTATCAAAACGGAGCGTATCAGTGGAAAAGGTGACCTTGTCCGCTGTATTCGTGGTAAAACGCTCTTTTTGGCAAGCGGAAAAACTGGCAGCGATGATGAGCATGGCTGCCGGGATTAATGGAGTGAATTGTTTGATCGTCAAAGTATTTTTTTTAATTTTTTATACTGTCCATATGCTTATCGCATTAACACCATTTTCCCAAATCCGTTTTTGAAAAAACCGTCAACAGCGGTATTCTCAAAGAATTCGAAAGGTGTTCCGTCGGCCTTCTTAGCACTGATGCGATAAAGGTAAATACCGTTGGCTAATTGGTCGCCAAATTCATCTTTTCCATTCCAGCAGTATTGGCTTTGGTGCACACCAGCCTGTAATGGCCCGAATTCTGCCTCTGTAATTTCCCGGACGATTTTGCCTGAAACCGTCATGATTTGCAGTTTGAATTGTGCGGGTGTTTCGACACCAGTCATGGTGTAATAGAAACAGGTGGAGGTAGAAAATGGATTTGGGTAATTCAATAAATTCGAAATCGAAGATTTATTGATCACTTTAAACCGAACGCTGTAATCGACCGCTGCTGAAATATTACCACTCGCATCGCGCCCCTGTACATTTAGGGTGTATTCGCCGTCTTGGTCAAACCAGGGCCGCCACTCAATACGCGCCTGATTTTTTCGGTTCAGGTGATCGCCATTTGCCGGGATAAACAGGATATCGGGGTCGGCGAAGGTAAGTGCTTTTTCATCGCCATTGGGAAGTACCAGGGTTAACCTGAATGCCGAGGTGTCAGCAATGGCTAAAAACGTATTCTCGTCATCAAGCGTCACCATAATTGCCGGTTTGGGGGAAATCAAATCGCCATCCAAAAGTCGCCGACCGTCGAAAGTAATGTTCAGGAGCGGGTTACGAGTGTCGCGGGTTACAAAAAAATTGCTGAAGGCAACATTATTGGAGTGGTACCATTCGGGCTGCGCATTGTCGGGATTCACGTCCACCAGGAACCGAACGGGTCCGGTTAAGTTTCTGGTATCAAAAGAAATATAGGCCTGCAAAGTGTCGCCAGCGGGTAGCGGCCGGTGTTTCCGGAGTGCTGTCAGGGTTGTTCCGGATTGACTTTCAATGCGGAATTTCACTTGCAAAGAATCAAATCCAGTGTCGGAAACATTCGCAAATGCGATACGCGCCCACATAGGCTGTCCCTGTTGAAGGGTATCTGCAAAAAAGTCAAATTTGGCAGTTGGATGTAAAGCGCCTTCTGGAATAGATTCGTATAAAATACGGGCATAGTGAAGTGGCGTAGCACTTCGTACCGCCGTATCCAGTACATTATAGCGCAGGTGTAAATAGGGGAAATCGGCTACCGAAAAAGCCGCCAGCGAGGTATCTGTCGCCGATGAAAAAGTCATTAACAGGGTATCGGTAAGGTTATTCCGTTCACCCCAAAGCGTAATTACATGCTCGTCGGAAGGGTTATCGGTTTTGCCGGGCAGAAAATGAAGGCTTTTCCAAGCTTTCGCCGGACCAATTCGATTCGATTGCATTTGTCCGGCAAACCACCGGGTGGGGAAAGCGCCCCTCAATTCCACATAAGCACCTGGAACCTCCACGATACTGTCGATGGCCGGGAACTGCGGATCATTTTTTCGGAAAATAAAACCATACGCGGGAGGTATTCCAGTATAAGTTGCCAATTTGCGCACTTCTTTGGCACCCAGTGATTCAAATACCTGAAACAGGTTTTTCCCAAAGGAAACCGAGTCATTGGCCCAACGTTCAGGAGCGTAGCCGACCTGATCATATTCCCGGTTGAAGGCCAGCATGGCTACGGCTGATTGATCGGGAATATTATTGTCGATGAAATTCATCAGGGCTATCCGCTGGAGCGAATCGGCGGTTCGGAAATAAAAATAATGCTGCCTGACACCCGGATTTGGGTTAAAAGGGCCATTTTGGGGATTCCAGATAACGTGCCCCGAAGCGGGATCGGTGACCATCAGCAAAACGCCTTCAAATGCATTTTGCATGTTGCCGTACTGGTAACCACTCAGATAGCCTTCGTAGTAATCATTATTCAGTCCCGGGAAATATTGCGCATCGGCATAGTCTACTTTAACCATCACATAGCTCTCGTTGCCCACAAAATCCAGCATCCGGATGGAATCCAGCGCAGCGAGATTGGAGAGTGTATTCGTTTTGTACTGGCCAAAATTCGACTGGTTCCAGCCTGGTTTACTGCCTTCCAGGAATATAAAAGAGCGGTTCCTCCACAACTGTTTGCCATCGACAAGACTGTCCCGTGCGACCCGCCAATACACCACCGTACTGTCTTTTAAGCCCAGTTCCTGCGACCATTGCAGCAAGCCACTGGATTGTATAATTTCTTTTTTTCTTAAATAAGGGCTATTAAAGGTTTCCAGCGTATCGAGTTCAAAAAGGTACCGGTCGTTGCTGATATTATTGCCCGAAGCACTGGCAAACAGGGAAACAGTAGATTTGGCGACAATCCCGAAATCCTGCGGAGCAATGGGCATTACATCGTTGGAATAGAAGTAAATTTCCACTCCTTTTTCTCCACTGTTGCCCATCAATTCATTGTTGAATTCAGCAGCAGCAGGCGATTCCGCAACCTCGTTGTTCACGTCTACCGTGATAAAAAAGCGGTTGTACCCTGTTTTGGCGTTATTATTGGGAATCGTATACTGCAGGTTTTGGCGAAGCGGCGGGCAGGTAATCGTATCTGTCTGGAGCGTGCGAAGGGTATTGTCAGGTAATTGCTGCTCAATTTTTACCGCCATTTTGTGCGAAATGTTTTCACCGATATTCGCCACGTCAAACGATAAATTATACGTCGGAGCATCGGTAGAAATAGGATTGGGATTAAAAACAACAGATTGTTTATCCACTAAATAATCGGGACCCTGATTCCTGTTGAGTACTAACGCAGGATCGCCCTGAAGCACGTTTTGATGGAGTAAAGAGACCACTGTGGCGGAGGCATTGCCCACAAAACTTTCAATAGTATTTTGTGTGATGATGCCTATCGGTTTGCCATAGTCATCACCGCCTACCCGTTCGTAAAACCGACGGCCATATATGTGAAGTGCATCTACAAATCCATACCATGGTGTTGCAGAAAAGGCAATAGCGCCACTGTGAGGAGTAAAAACATAATCCTCGCCCAGTGCCTGCTGATTTAAAGAACAGGCGCCGACATTACATCCCATTACCATCATAAAAGGATATTTCGGGGTATTGCCGTAAAAAGCCGGATCGCCAATGTCATAATCCACATTGAATGCGGAGGAATGGCCAAAAATGGTCCACATAGAAACTCCATCGCGCATCAGGGTGCGGATTTGTTCGAGCGAATTGCTTTGAATCGGATCGTTCGAGGTTTTAAAAAAGGTATGTACATCGCCGCCAAACCGATTGTTTCGAATGACCTGCTCCATATCTTTGGTGTAGGTACGGATAGTTCCGGACTCTGCGGCAAGACCACCACTGATATGAATTATGCGTTTGGTCCAGTCGCGATCTTCGATTGTTTGGGCGCTTTGTTGCTGGGAATTTTCATGCTCCTCCAGTTTTTGGAGGTAATCTTTAATTTGAAAAGGCTCCGTAACCGCAAGGCGACCGACTGCCAGAATAGGCCGGCTGATCCCGCTCCGCCGCATCAGAAATGATTGATCCACAGCAGGGGAGCCATACATCGGTACAAAAAACAACTTATCAGCCTGGGTATTTTGATCGGAGGAGGAACGAAAGGCTGCATACTCTAATCCTTTGCCAATAAATAACAAAAACGCAGGGTTTTCCCAGGTCTTTTTGATAAAATGGCTGAAGTTCCGGATAGCCAAAGGATGAAAGCGGACACCGAAACTAAATTGCTCATACAATTCATTGACATCCACAATGGTCACTTTATGGCTGCCGCCTGCCGCGCTGCGCCGGTAATCAGCATATTCGGCCACATGGTTGCTATTATTGTCCTGCGGATCTTTGTATAAGGCGGGGTTGGAAATGATGATATAATCCACATTGGCATCGGCAGCGTAATTGCGGAATTGCACGGGCTTGAGGGTGCTGACCCCTGTGATCCCCTGGTTCACGGTGGCCAATACTATCGACCGCGCACTGGCACTACTGTTCAATCGGGCAAGAACTTTGTTGTTTTGCACGTCGGTCTGCAACCGAATCCGGTTAGTCAGGTCGTACAAAACCGGTGCACCGCCAGTGATATCGACATTGGTGATTTCCAGATATTTGTCGTTTGCCGAGGCATCGAGGCCAAAACGGGCGACAGGCATCGAGGGGAAAGCAGTATTACCAGGGTAGCGCACTTCGTAGCCGGCCACCATATTCCGGTCGGGGATACCTATACCGATACCGTTAATTTTTATGGGAAGGGCGGCATTGAGCCGGCCGACGCCAACATCCAAAGTCCGGTCGACAATTTTCCAGTCTGAAAAAGCATCTTCAGTATACAAGGAATCATGTAAAAAGATTTGTTGCTCGTGAATACCCCTGTTACAGGCATACCGAATCCTGAAAGTCGCAGTTTGCGGGCCGTTCAAATAGGGTTGCTGGGCGGTAAAAGTGTAGTTGGAAGTGACATTGCCATTGTCGGTGAAACCATCGCCATCAAACCAGGAATATCGTACTTCGTCGGCAATATCCCGTTTGGTAAAGGCATTTGAAAAGGTCGTTGCAGTCGTCCACCAGCAATAAGGTTCAGGTGTGGGCGGGTTATTCAGGTTGTTCTGCAAGGCGGTATACCGGAGCGCAGGCGTATTGTTTTCCCAGGTAAGGAAATAAGCGGAGGTGTCGTTAAATAGACTATACCAGGGGTTCACCAGGTCGGCATCAGGGTCGTCACTCAAGTGAACATCTAATTCATTCCGGTTTTTTTCACCCCAGAATTCTACAAAATCTGTGTTGGAAAAAAGACCCTCAGTAGAAACAAAAACAGGCATTTGCACACCATTGTGGTACAGCCGCCAATCAGTTCCCGGTACTGACCCAACAGCAATCCCGGCATCGGTCATCGCCTGGCCATTGATGCGGTACACACCATCGCGGGGTACACTGATTTTATAGTAGGTCCGACTATGGTCGATCCACTCGTTGCCATATAGCGTGTCTTGTCCGACAAACATTTGTGCAGACAAAGAAGAGAGTCCTCCCAACAACAGGAGTGTAATAATGGTTTGTTTCATAATGTAGGGATAAAATAGACAACAAAGGTAGTTTATTGTGGGCGGTTTTGAGGGAAATGGGACAGGATAATAGGGTTTTGATTAGAATGGGCGTTTATCGGATTTACGATTAATTCGATTGGTGATTTACAAATGCTTCCTTTTTTACACATGTTATACACAGGCATTTTCACATAGAGCGTAGAGTAACCGTTAGGATGGACATCACGTACTATGTGATCTATGTGAAAACGCCTATGTGAATTATGTGGTAAAAATAATCACTTCACCCGCTCCAACCGAAAATTCAGCGTACTAAACCCTTCCGCCTCAAAATGTTCAATCTGAAAAGTATGATTACCGCCCATTAGCAATTCGATCCGATCTGTCACTGGCTCATGAATATCCCAGCGGTCGATCAGTTTTTTACCGTCGACATAGAGCCGTACACCATCATCGGAGGTCAGGTTGATGGCATAAGTACCGGGCGTGGCTTTGAATATACCTTCTGAAAAAGTAGCAAAATGATCTTCCGGGACAGCGGGCGCAGGTTTACCCCACCAGCCAAACCATAAGTCGGAAGTGTTGATGGTATGCAACGGTGTAGTAGTTTTGATAGCGGTGAATCCTTCTGTTTTGGAACGCACCATCTGGGTGGAATCGAAATTGTAAAAATTGACTTTCCAGTTGATTTTAGGATCGAAATAATGAAAATCAAACAAATACTTGTCGCCTGGAGGGATTTTCTCCCCAAAAACCGTGGCAATTCCTTCCGGTCCCGAATATTCAAATTGGACCTGCACATACGTTGCCGCAGGATCGCGTTCGACGATCAGCACAGATGGCACCTCTCCTTTAGCGTTGCTGATGCTTTTTACACCAGTCATACTTTTGACTTTCCAATCGCCCGAAGGCCCAAGGAGCGTGAGTGCCAACAAATTGCCGTTAATCGTATCGAGTGTGGCCATGGGACGCCGAAAATCGTACGGGCCCCATTCGTCGATGAGTATAAATTGCCGGCCCTGCGGGAAAGCAGCAGGCAGCGCAGCCAGCATACCGCCCTTCAGGCTGTCGGGTTCGTACAACTCCCGCACAGGGACTTCCAATGCAGCATAAGGGTCTTCGGGGAAGCCTTCATGGGAGAAATTCAGGTTTTTGATGTCCTTGAGTTCCGGCTGCTGCCATACTTCAGCAAGCACCTGCGGCGGACCATAAATATCGTTGCGGATAAAACTGAATTTCGGATTTGGTTTGGGCGTTTGCAGCAATTTTTCGAACCCGGCGAACAGGTTTTCGCCATTCACTGCCATATTTTCTGAAGCACTGATTTTTAAAGGCTTCCTCACATTCAGGAACACATTCCGGTCGATCACCCCATCGCGGCTGCGGGTATCGTGTTTTTTAGCATAGCCCCAATCGGATGATTGCGTTGCATTGGCCCAAAAATAAACGCCTGTGGTATCGCTCATCAACAGGTTTTGGCGCACCGTATTTTGTTGACCATGTTCAATAGCGACGCCCGTTTTGCAGCCTTGAATCAGGTTGCCGGCAATGACCGTCTCGTAACTATAGCCGCCCCAGATACCATAGGTACATTCCCGGATAAGATTGCCCCTGATTTCATTTTTTGAAAAGGTGACTTCCACGCCGTTAGTAGGCGCGTAGCTGAAATCATTGCCGAAAATCATGTTGTTATTGCATCCACCTTCGCCAGTATCCATTGTGGATTGACCAGCCCACAGGAAAAAACCGTCGCCCGAATGGGTCGCGGAATTGTAGGCGAACGTATTGTCGCTGCATTGTTCAAACGCCAGAATTCCTGCTGAATCCTGTCCTCGCTCGTAAAACCCATCAGAATAGCCGCGCACATTCCAGTCCAATTTATTGTGCATCACCTTGTTGTTGCTACACCGGTACAGGCCGATACCCAGGCCGGAATTGAACTGAAAGGTATTGTTCCAAACCATGCCATTTTCACATCCGGTCATCAGCAGGGCGTTTTGGTTGCCCGTGATTTTGCAGTTTTTGACCTCCGCACTGTCGCAATTGTTCAGGTAAATGCCCGCACCATACCGGAGCCACTCGTCACTTTCATTGTGGTGATAGCTGAGCCAGTCGGAGAATGCCTCGTGCTCACGGTCGGAGAAAAGCCGTGGACGGTAATTGTAGGAAAAATCGCAGTCGAGGAGTTTTAGACCTGGCGCATTTTCGGCCAGAAGTGCCACTTTGTAGCCACTCACCCGCAAGTTGCGGATAGTGATGTTTTTGCCCCGAACAAGAACGCCCACGCCATAAAAAAGGTCCGGGCGTTTTCGGTCGGCTGCACCGATCAATTTGGTTTGCCGAAAATCGACCTCCGTATTATCGCCTTCAATGATAATAACCGGTTGGCATTGCCGGCCGCCGTTTTGAAAAATATCGGTCGGAGCACCGTTCAAAATATAGTCACCTGATTTGACTGTGCAGGACTGTTTAATTACCAATCCTTTAGAAAGCACTATTTCGTTTCCCTGGCCAATAGCCTGAAAAACGAAGAATAAGCAGCATACTGCTGAAAAATACCTGATCATCGTTACAAAATGAATTTAATCTGAGTTTGTTGGACGCTCCGGGCTGTCTTCAGCAGCGGGAGGCGGGTTTTTGCCCGCTTTAGGCTTGCGCCCCGCCTCCCTGATGGCTTTGGTAAGGATCCATTCAATTTGTCCATTCACACTGCGGAATTCATCGGCAGCCCACTTTTCGAGTGTCGCGAATGTATCATCGTCGATGCGAAGGACAAAAGATTTTTTTGCTGCCATTACGGATGTTCTTACTGGTGAAGTGTGCCGGTATTAACCACCGGTTGCGCGTTTCTGTCTCCGCAAAGGACTACCAGCAGGTTACTGACCATGGCGGCTTTACGTTCTTCATCTAGGTGTACAATTTCTTTTTTGGACAACATCTCAAGGGCCATTTCTACCATCCCCACAGCCCCTTCCACGATTTTTCCGCGGGCTGCCACGATGGCGGTTGCCTGCTGGCGTTGCAACATAGCACCTGCTATTTCGGTCGAATAGGCCAGGTGATTGATACGCGCCTCGATGACATGGATACCGGCAATTGCTAAACGTTCGCTGATTTCAGCCGCCAATTGGTGGTTCACCTCATCGGAATTGGCACGCAAAGAAACAGTCGCCTCTTCG
>JBILHQ010000178.1:0-13283 GCA_044350415.1 Saprospiraceae bacterium
AACCCTTGTCATCCTTGCCTGGGTTGGGTTTAAAATTGGGCATTTCTTTGAGTTTTTCTAAAATTTTCTTTTCCTCGTCGGTCATTTTTTTGGGCGTCCACACATTAATGTGGATCAGTTGGTCGCCGCGCTTATAATTCTGCACACTGGGAAGACCTTTTTCACGGAGCCGTAATACTTTACCCGACTGCGTGCCTTCCGGTATTTTGATGCGTGCCTTTCCGTCGAGCGTGGGTACTTCCACCTGAGCTCCTAATGCTGCATCTGCAATATTGATGAACATTTCGTGAATAAGATTCTGGCCTTCGCGGGTGAATTCTTCGTGTGGCAATTCTTCCACACTGATAATCAGGTCACCTGCGGGACCACCCTTGGCTCCCATATTGCCTTTACCAGCCATAGAGAGTTGAATCTGGTCGGTAACGCCTGCAGGGATATTGACATCGATCGTTTCTTCGCCAAATACCCTTCCGTCGCCACGACAAACATTACAGGGATTTTTTATCACCTGTCCAGCTCCGCTGCAAGTGGGGCAGGTAGCAGCACTTTGCATAGCACCAAAAGGCGTTTGCACTACCCTGCTTACCATACCAGAACCACGGCAGGTACCACAAGAGGAGACGCTGCCGGAATCGCGTGCGCCGCTTCCTTTACAGGTACTGCAAGCCACCTGTTTCTTAACTTTTATTTTCTTCTCCACTCCGGAAGCAATTTCTTCCAGGGTCATTTTTACTTTAATCCGCAGATTTGAACCGCGTTCGCCCTGTCCACGACTACCGCCGCCACCGCGCCGACCGCCACCAAAAAACTGTGAGAAGATATCTTCTGTGTCAAAACCAGCCCGCCGGAGGATATCATCAAAATCCATACCATCAAAACCGCCGCCACCGCGGCCATTATTCATGCTGTCTATCCCCGCATGACCCTGACGGTCATAAAGGGCGCGTTTTTGATCATCGCTGAGAATATCGTATGCTGTTGCCGCTTCTTTGAATTTTTCTTCGGCCTTTTTATCCCCCTGATTTTTATCGGGGTGGTATTCCATGGCTTTTTGACGGTAAGCTTTTTTTATTTCATCAGCACTGGCTGTTTTCCCCACCCCCAGCACCTCATAATAATCACGTTTTGACATTATTAATTATTAATTATTAGTTATCAGTTATCAGGCGTAGCGTTAACCTGTTATTAGTTATCAGTTACCTGGCGTAGCGTTGACCTGTTATCAATTATAAGATGAGGGCAACCTACTTGCGGTCGACGCTACCCTGATAACCAATAACTGATACAACTATTTTCCCACCACCACTTTCGCAAACCGGATAATACGGTCGCCAAGTTGATAGCCGGGTTCAATTATATCGACAATTTTACCTTTCAATTCCTCCGAAGGAGCGGGAACATCCACAATGGCTTCCTGCTGATCGGGGTTAAAATTATCGCCCGGTTTTACCTCCAAACTTACCAGCCCTTTCCCTCGTAAGGTATTAATAAGTTTATGCTGTATCAAAGTGGCACCTTCAGTCATGGCACTGTTTTTCTGCGCGCGGTCGAAATCATCGAGAATCGGCAGTAATGCACTGAGAATATCTTTCCCGGCAGTTTGCATCAACTCTATTCGCTCCCGTGCTGCATGGCGCTTGTAATTTTCAAAATCAGCTACCAAATACAGGTATTTGTTGCGCGCCTCTTCCAGTTGCTTTTTTAATTCTGTCGTTTCGTCAGTAACCAGCTGTTCGGTTGATCCCTCAGCCTGTTCTTCTGTCACGTTGGTAGAATCTGTCATAGTTATTTCAGCGGACTCATCCGGTGTCAATTCTTCTTTTTCCTGCATGGAAAATATTTTTTTGAACGAAAAACGCATTTATTTGAACAAAAAATTCGATTTTTCAGGTATGTATCTTAGCATTTTACAAAAACACCTCAGCGTATTTTCAATACCGCCCGCAAAAATCGAATCAATCTAATGTCGTTAAACAATTATTATGCCTTTGCGGGTGTGGGTGTCAATTTGTCAGTGTTTGTTCGCTCAGTATTTTACCCAGGACGAGTGGCGAAGGATTAGTGGCGATGATTTGTCCACTGGCATCAATTAGCAATGTGGCAGGAATTGCATGTACATTAAATAATGTTGCCATATGACCATCGAAACGACCACTTTCAATGGCATGATAAGGCCATTTCATCCCTTCGGATTGAATAACCGATTTCCAGGCTGCTTCCGAATTGCGTTCGATGGCAATACTCACGATTTCAAACCCTTTGCTATGAAATTCATTATACAATTTGACTAATTCCGGATTTTCAGCGCGACAAGGGCCGCACCACGTACCCCAAAAATGCAAAAGCACAGGTCGACCCCGCAAATCGCTTAATTTTAATGGTGCCTGACCAGCAACGGCAATAACACATTCGGGAGCCATCTCGCCCGAAGAAAAGCGTGGCTGGCGGGAATGGTAAAAATACCAGGCAGCGAGTATGGCGACAATGGCCAATAAAAGTCGAGAAGTGTTCTTTTTCAATATGAGTGTTTTAATGTCACTATTCAACGTTTTTGAATGCTCAATGTTCATTTTAGTGCTCAGTGCTCAAAGGGGAGGGCCAGGTAAGTCACTTCCATTGAACGCTGACCATTTAAAATTAAAGGACTAACGATTACCCACATCTTTTAAGAGGAATATCGTGGAGGAATGTCGAGCACCGAATGTTGGATATTCCTCTTCGATATTCCTCTTCGATATTCCTCTTCGATATTCCTCTTCGAAGAAAATGTGGGTAATCGTTAGCATTAAAGGGGGGGGCGCTCCGAATCAATCGGAACGCCCCCCTTCAATATTCAATGTTCAACAAGTAATTTTCAATATTGAATATCAATGTTGAATTTTAAGTGTTGAATTTTAAATGTTCAATTAATGTGCCACTACGAACGGTTTGGCTTGAACGCTTCCATCAGTAGTTTGAATCTGAAGGAAATACAAACCATTGCTCAGGGTATTTACCGGGATTTCGGTTTGTTGCGGACCAGCAGCAACAAATTTGCCATCGCGGCTGATCACAGTTTGGCCAAGCGCATTCAATACGTGCACATTTACTGCTGAACTTACACCGAGATCATACGTGATGGTAAGGGATTCAGATACCGGATTTGGGAAAATGCTCAGGTCATTAACTGGATTAATGGTATTCACGCCGGACGTAGACTGCGCGAATGCTTTACCAAGATAGGAACCAAAATTATTGGAAAAACCTTCAAAAGAGGTACCGCCAAGGGTATACAATTTGATGTTGCCCGGAGCTAGCAGACCGTTACCCGCACCATCTACTAACTGAAAAGTAAAGCAGCTGCCCGGTACTGTAATAGTGTCACGGATATTGGCATTATTGGCATAAGCCGATAGGCTGGCAGGAGATCCATTGGGGGTAAGTCCGCCGCCGCCTGGGCCTACTGCAAGATTGCCACCCTGGTCAAAAATCTGACCATTCTCATCATATACGCACCAGAAAATATCTTTAGCATTCACATCTGCGCGAATACGAACCTCAATTTTATTACCTGTATACTCCTGTTCTGCATCTGTAACATTAATTTCCTGTGTCGAAACAGCACCGTTGGGTTGACCATTGATGGTTACAATCTCCGCAGCAAGTACACCCGCACTGGCCACGTCCAAAGAGTCAAAATCAACATGGAAACCATCGAGTACATTGATTTCATCGGTGAATTCTTTTGACTGAATCACAGCACCATTCCAACGAAGTTCCACTTTCATGGAAGTAATAGGATCGGTACCCAGATTAGCCATATCAAATTCAGGCTTGATACGCTGGGAACCGCAGAGTTGAAGCGACCGCGCACCTGCTTTAATGGAGGTGATTTTACCCCAGTTAGCCGGAATATTTACTGTACACGGGCTGGCTTGTGCCCACAGGTTGGCAGCAGACAATTGACCAACTTCACGCACTGTTTTATCAGGGCAAATCAGGTAAACAGTTGGGTAATAGCCAATTTGATAATCACTTGCAATAGTTGCATTATCAAATATTGGATATGGTGTGTTCAAGGCCCAGTTACCCTGGGTTCCACCTACACAGCCAGAAGTACCATATAAACAATTCAGGTTGGTAGAGGCATCACCCTCATCAAAAAACACCATCGATTTGCCATCACCTTCAGGGCCATGGGCGGCATAATAAGTTTCCAGGGCACCACCATTGTGGTAACTCCAGCATGGTCCACACCAGGTAGCCGAAACATCCATAATGACAGGGCGACCTGATTCCAGGATATCATACAAATGCCAGGTGCGGCCATTAATGTCCTTAGCAACGAAGTCGGGCGCGGTAGAACCTGGCGCAATCTGTGCCGAGGCAGAAAGAAAGCCTGCAAAAACGACAAAAAGGGTAAGTAACTTTTTCATAATTAAGCAAATAAATTAATTAGTTGATTAGAGAACAAAAGTACCATTACTTTTGAGGTGCGTTGTATTATTTGTTAAAAAAGACGAATGGCGACGTTTTTTTATTGGATGGACCATATCAGGCTTAAATATGAAAAACTGGGAGCAGAGGAATACTACCGCCAAAATGGTGATATTTACGAAAATCCGCACTACCCACAGGTGAAGGCGCTTGTGATGCGCAATTACGCCCGGTGGAACTGTCCGCAAGGTGCTGTACTTGATTTCTGTGCAGGTGGCGGAGAGGTCACACTTGCCCTGCAGGAATGCGGGCACCAGCACCTGACAGGCAGTGACCCTTTTACGTATAACCTCTATGAAAAAAACACCGGCTTCCCCTGCTTGCAACTTAGTTTTGAAGATATTATCAAGGGGGCCAATCCTGGCCAATACGCATTGATTATCAGTTCCTTTGCGCTGCACTTATGCCCGGAAAAAGACCTGTTCCCTGTAACCTGGGCGTTATTTAGCGCAGCACCGCTGTTAGCCATTATCACCCCGCATAAAAGACCGGAACTGGAAAAAATACCTGGAGTCAGACTGCTTTGGGAAGATGCCGAACTGACCGACCGCGGCAAAAAAGTGCGGCTCAAAGTTTACGATATGCCGCTGCGGGGAGAGTAGCGATGAAGATCAATTATTGAGATCCCAGTTGTATTCGTGGTATACTACTGCCGCTTTTGTGCTGATTTCCACAGTACTATATTGATTCAAAAAAGTAACCAGATTGCCAAAATCACCGGCATACCATTCAAATATTTTGCTGACTTTCAACGACTTAGCAGTAATTGTATTGTACTTTTTATCATTGACAAAAAGCCGGGTGCGCTCATCGAGCTGGGATTCAAGATTGGCGGCAGTAAATGCATGGTTATACAAGGGCGGGCAGGATTGCGCAGCGCAGTTGACCGCAAAATGAATACGGACGTCCTTGAATTTTGCGCGCAGTATTTCATTCTCAATCTGGTTGAGGCTGTATTTTTTGCCACCCAGTTTAATGCGCTTTACGTCCCAGGTTTTGCCGTTGTCCAATTTTAAAATACTGGTAGTGGGATAATTGCGGGTAATGAGTGATATGGTAGACGCATTGTAAGCATTGATCCAAAACGCCATTTTTTCTTCCCACGAAGCCGAATCCAGGGGCATATTGTCGGATAAGAGCTGTAAATAAGTATCCAACGTGGCCTTATCTTCTCCAAAACCTTTATAGTTGACCTTACCGGTGGTGGATACGTTTTTCCGCAGCAACGCATCAAAACTGTCGTGAATGGAGACTGGTGCTGCAATTATAGCAGTAACGGGTGTTTGCGCCGGGACAGTCGCTGTCCCGGGTAATAAAGTGATGAGCCAGATGAGGATATTTTTCATGTTATTTTGTTGTCAATTAATAAGTGATCAGGTTTAGGGTATCCTTCGATAGCGATCTGACCTGTTACCTGCGAGGCACGAGCATGGTCGCTATCGCAGGAGATCGGTCAATGTCCAATAGTATATACGTAAAATGGCGGGTTTAGTTTTCAGGAGACATTGCAAACGCGCTGAATTGTCCATCAGGCGACTATTGGGCTGAGATAAGGCACAACGAGGGAGTGTAGCGTAAATAGTTTACTAAAACGGAACGGTCGCAATACTCGAATATACTTTTTTTTAAAACGGAACCATGATACGGTGATTTTAACGACAAATATAAACTTTTTTAAAGTGGCAACGTAGAATTAAGTCAATGACATTTCGCTTAGGGATGTTGAATTGCAAGGTTTTAGGAGTTGTGGTAGCCCCGCAAGATGTCACCGTTATTTTTCTCGTCCCTCGAAAAATAAGGTAACGCCTTGCGGGGCTACCCCACTTGCCCCACCATCTCCAAAAATACATCAAAAGCACCCGGATTCCGCACCGATCCTATATTCACCGACAACGCAACCGGTTTCCCCATCAATATTTTTTTTACCGGCAACTCCAGTTTTTTACCACTGATCGTATAGGGAATATCGGGCACTGCTATTACTGCATCAGGTACATGGCGCGGGGAATAATCCGTGCGCAACTGCCGGGCAATGCGTTTTTTCAGGTCATCGGTAAGCGTAAATCCTTCCTTCAGGGCAACGAACAACGGCATATAGGATTCACCGTTGTCCTTTTCTATGTTGATGATCAAACTATCGCGAATTTCGGGTAATTGCTCCACCGAACGGTAAATCTCACTGGTGCCAATCCGGATGCCCTGCCGGTTGAGCGTGGCATCGGAGCGACCATAAATGACCACCGACTGATGGGGCGTGATGCGCAACCAATCGCCGTGCCGCCATACCCCAGGAAAATCTTCAAAATAACTGCTGCGGTATTTGGCACCTTCCGGGTCATTCCAAAAATGAATGGGCATACAAGGCATCGGTTGGGTAACTACCATTTCACCTACCTCATCCAAAACGGGCTCGCCACTTTCATTGAAAGCCGACATAGCACAACCGAGGGCACGGCATTGAATCTCTCCTTCATATACCGGTAGTAGCGGATTGCCGCCAACAAAAGCGGTACAAACATCAGTCCCGCCACTCATCGACGTGAGCCAAATATCAGGTTTCACGTGGGTGTAAATCCAGTCGAATGCCTCCGGTGGCAGCGGTGATCCCGTAGAACCAATGCTGCGGAGCGTCCGTAAATCAAGATTATTCGGTGAATACCCCGATTTCATGGTGGCTAAAATGAATGCCGCACTTACGCCAAAATGATGCATCTGGTATTGAGACACCAGATGCCACAACCTGCTCATATCGGGATAACCCGGACTGCCGTCGTACAAAACAATGGTGGCTCCACCCAATAACATGGCATTCAGGTAATTCCACATCATCCAGCCTGTGGTGGTAAACCATAAAAACCGTTCGCCGGGATGAACGTCATTGTGAAATGCGCTGTACTTCAGGTGTTCCAGCAGCATTCCACCCTGAGAATGAACGATGGCCTTGGGAATACCCGTGGTCCCCGAAGAATACAAAACCCACAGGGGATGGCTGAATGGTACGGGCGTAAAAGCCAGCGCAGGCGCAGGCTGATGCGCTACAGCAAACCAATCTGCGGTATTATCCAGATCAGCGAAGGAGCCCTTTGCTTCATATTGATACAGCAAAGTCCCTTTGAGCGAAGGCATATTGGTCTGCAATTCGCGCACGACCTCCATTTTATCAAATGCCTTTCCACCGTACGAGTAGCCATTGACGGCAATTAATACTTTAGGTTCAATTTGCCCAAAACGCTCCAAAACACTGGCCGCCCCAAAATCGGGCGAAGCAGACGACCATATCGCCCCCAAAGAAGCCGTAGCCAAAAACGCGATCGTTGCCTCCGGAATATTGGGCAGATAACCCACTACCCTATCGCCAACGCCAACGCCTTGCAATTGCAGCCATGCGGCAACTGCACTGACCTGTTGCCGCAGTTCCGACCACGTAAGCGTTTGTACCAAACTGGATTCATTGCCATATAAAATAGCGGGTCTATCGTCGGTGTATTGCGCAAAAACATGCTCCGCGTAGTTGACGGTAGCGCCTTGAAACCATGCGGCATCCGGCATGTTTCCTTCCAGTACGCTGGTGTATGGCGTATGGAATTTTACCTGAAAATAAGCAGCAATGGATTCCCAGAAACGGGCAGGGTCGCTAACGGACCATTCCCAGGCATCCTGGTAATTAGAAAAAGGAAGGGCAAAATCCGGGTGATTGCGCAACCAGTTGAAATAGTGCGTTAGATTAGCCTGTTGCTTGACCGTTGGTGACGGTTGCCAGAGTATTTTTGATGGCATAAAATGGTCGGGACTTGAAAATCAGGTGCAAAGATAGGCACTATACTTACTCTTCCCACCTGCCCAAATAAATCACAGTGCCAGGATGCTGGTGCAGGTTGTCCCAGAACTCTGGTTTGAACAAAGGGGCGTTGGCGCGATGACCTGCGCCCAGAAACGCTTCCCGCGACCACCACCGCACATCGCTGATATAATCGTCTTCCCGGTTCAGCTCCATAGAAATTTCACCATGGGCATCACCTTCTGCCGGATGGCATTCTATCCACACATCGATCATCAGGGTTTGGTTGGTGAGGTCAAAAAATTCATTGATGAACCGTACCTCCCCTGCCCTTACCTGCAGCCCGGTTTCTTCCAGCATTTCGCGCTCCACCCCCCTGAAAATATCGGGATCACTCAATTCTAATCCGCCGCCGGGCGACGACCAGCGTTTTAAACCCGTGCGCGGACTCACTTGTTCCACCAATAAAACCTCTTCGCCACGGATGGCGAGCCCTGAGAGCCGAATGCGTTGTTTAACTTTCATAAGTACTGTGGTGACATTAGAACCTTGCAAAGATAGCTATTCGATTTTAGGAATATCTTGAAAATAATTTTTCTCCTGAGGATGAAAAGAACTTTATTTCAACCGATTAAAGAACGTGGCCAGAATTGTGGTTGAAACCTACAAAATATTTATTTATTTTTTAAATTATTCATTTTACCCAACCGTTTCGATTAATCAAACGTTAGTAGATTGGTAAATGCATTTACCAATAATTCTTTGCTGCAACTTTCCGGGCATAGTCCACCGGACGGAAAGACTGTCGTGTTTTTACAATAACCAATTAATTTGAAATAATGAATTTTACATTTAAAAATTTAAAAAACAATTTTCAAAGTTGCAAAATTTTATTCCTTATTTTGGCATGGGGGGGGGTATTTTATTCCGACAACACATTGAGTGCCCAGTGTTCACCCTATATGTTCGAAATTTGCAAGGTTGATCCGACTTCAAACGTAGCAACCAATTCTCCCACAACCCCAAGCGCATTTAATGCTTACTACACCGTTTTGCTTCGCCGTATTGATGGTGCTCCACTTCCACAGACCCTGACATTAAATTATCTTGAATTTCATGGAAAAATTAGTGTGAACGGATTTTCTTCACGGATAAATAAACCATTTACAACCCAGTATTCCCAAACATTACCCAGTGGAGCCCCAAGCCCCTTTTTCCCATTGCTTGCGTATGACCCGGAAAACGGTGAGATAACCTGGACATTAGGCACCTATGAATCCTGCTCCGATGTTATTAATCAGGACGATGATGTACTTGAGTTATATCCGGTGGGTACTTTAGCACCCTCATCAGTAAAACTATTTACAATTGTGGTTGATGGCGAATCCGGTGATATGGTCAAATGGAATGAAAAGGGCGGTACATACAGTGATTGCGTCATTGATTGCAATTCAGATGTAACGGTAAGCGCATGTTCGGCAGGAGGAGCTGGTCTGCTGGTAACATTCCCTACCCTTAATATTTGCAACCCAACTCAGACTATGATCTTCAATTATTTCACGAATATCATTGGACAAGATTTTATCCGGGTTGATCTTTCAAATCTGATTCCATTAACTCAGCATTTCAACCGCATTGACGGAATTATTCATCTTTCAGTGAATACCTCAGGTATACCAGATATTGGTTTTCTGCCGCAGGCAGTTAGTCAATCAATAAGTCCTCCAGAGTTTGATTTTTATGTAAAGAAAAATAGTGATGGTACAGCTGATATCTATTTTAGTAAAAAAAATATTACATGGGTACCAGACCAAACAGTTGAACCAATTTTTGTAATTGAAATTTTAGGTCAGACGAACCTTTCACAGGGAACTTCTATCAATTGTAATTTATTGACCTCTCGAACCTATTTCAATACAAACGGCCCAACTTCCTTATGCTCATTTTCAGCGATTGATACAGAAATCGTAATTCCTGGTTACCCACAGTGGCCTAATAAGTTGCAAATTGTGGCCTCTCCTGAATTCGGAATAGATTGCTCGCTCAGCATTAATCATAAGTTCAACATGGTTTCACTTGGTGGTGGGCCGGTAACTTTTAGTTCGCTTAAAATAGTCTTATTATTTGTTCTTCAGTATCAAAGTGGTTCACCTGGTGATATTTATACAAATTTACCAGATGAAGGTACTTATGGATCAATGGTAAATTTAAATACCAACAAATGGTTATATACTTATGAACGCAATACACCAATTACCCTTAGTCAGAATGATTTTATTAGTATTCCTTTTACACTAAGTTCTGGATGTGTCAGGTATTTTATTAATTATGCAGAAGGAACCGTACTTGGAAACAGCACACCATGTTCATTCTCCAGCAAAATTGATCTAACTAACTGGCCTGCCTGTCCCTTAGAAATATCAGATCAAGTTGTATTGCCCGGCCCCTCAGCCCTTCCAGCACCGTGGGTAGGCATGACCTTAAAAAGTGTGTCAACCCCCTCTTACAATTTGTATACCGATAGCGATTGCTTTGGTCCATATTCTTTCTGCCCTGATAAGAATTACCTGCCGTTTACGTTGCAACCTGTTGATATTTCGGGACTTTACCACTGTGCATGCGGAGTGACTGCTTATGATTTGGTACTCATTAACAGACATAGAATGGGTACAGAACTCCTTCAAAAACCTTATTCTTTTATCGCAGCCAATGTAGATGAAAGTGAGAATATAAACACAGGTCAAACAATATCGCTTTCTGATATACATCAAATCCAATTCTGCTTATTGGGGTTGAATGCACCTATCAATAACTTTGGCCCCAAAAGTTCTCCCTCTTGGCGGTATTTTAAAGATACCTATACGATCAACAATACAAATCCACTGTTAAATTATCCATATACAGGCGCAGATATTTCTGATGTTCCCGTTCCGAATGACCCTACCAGCAGTTATGGTCGGTTTACTGCTGTAAAAATGGGAGACGTAGATCAATCCTGTAAATGTTCCCAAAAACCTGCTTATATTACGGATAATGTAACAGTCAGTTATGTTGTAAATACAGACGGAACCATTCGGGCAGACTTTAGAAACAGTAATACCTCCAGTATGGCTGCACAATGGGCCATTCGTTTTTCGGCACAGGACTTTAAGGTAGTTGATGTAAAACCCAACTATAGCGTTAATATAAATGACGCTTCGCTTGGGTTGACTGGTTTAGACGAAGGGATACTTCGGTTTCTGTGGTTCTCACCTGATGGCAGTGAGTTGATTGAAGCCAATGAGTTATTGTTCAGCCTGGTATTTGAGCGGAAGGAAAACAACGGTAGTTCCCCGATGGAAATGCCTGAATTAATTATTGCCAACGAAGTTCTTTCGGGAAGAGCATATAACGCCTCTGGGGAAGAACAACTTGTTAAAATTTCCACCAACGCTGATAATAACCGTTCCCTCGCATTTATTGTGCAGCCCAACCCTCTGATTGATTTTGCTGACCTTTTCATCGACAGTCAAAATGAAGCGGATGCGAGTGTACGGTTGGAAACGCTAACCGGATTTATTTTGTTTGAACAAAATTCGCACCTGCAACAGGGCAGCAATGTACTCCGTTTGCAATTGCCTAATTTAGTTCCGGGCAGTTATTATATTTCCATTTACGATGGAAAAAACATCATTCGCCGTCAGGTTATTAAATCTGGTTTGTAATTAAATTACGCCGGGAGTGCTTTCAAAAAGCACTCCCGGTTTTTATTAAAAAACAATTAGTTCTCATGAGAAAATTCTTACTCACTCCACTCCTTTTTCCTTTTCTTCTACCCTTTACCCTTTGGGGCCAGCAGCGCTACTACGTCAACGATAATGCAACGGGCCTAAACACAGGGCAATCCTGGACAGATGCTTTCACTGACCTGCACCTTGCACTCCAACCCGCACAGGCAGGTGATGAAATATGGGTAGCAGAAGGTTTTTACCTGCCAGACACTGCTTCGAATCGAAACAGGACATTTACGATGCCGTCCGGTGTCCGGTTATTAGGTGGATTTGCAGGAACAGAACAAACTGCGCAAGAACGAATCCCGGAAACCCATGTAACAACACTAAGTGGCAATATTGGCAATCCGGCAGACAGTACGGATAATGCTTTTACGATACTTTATATGGCCTATCCTGATGAAAACACCTATGTGAGCGGCTTTACACTGGAACACGGTTATGCTAAATCGGATACTTCCTTTGGTAATGTATCTCCGTACCGGGCAGGAGGAGCCGTTTATGTAATGGCAAAAGACAGTACAGCCTATCCGGTATTCGACCGTTGCGTATTTCGCAAAAACTATGCAGGAGGAAATGGTGGTGCAGTAATGCTCTGGGGGCAAACTACGAAAGGCTGTTCTCCACAATTCAGATATTGCAAATTTGAAAATAACAGTTGTGGGTATAATGGCGGTGCTGTTTGGATGAAGGGTGGTAGTTCAATAGATAAAGGGATTGAATTTTATGCCTGTGAATTTCTGAACAATGCGGCAGGAAATATTCCGGGTTCATTAGCAGGTGGAGTGTTTTATTGGAAAACTTTTGGAACAGACACTTTAGAGTTCAACAAATGCAGAATGATTAAAAACAGTGCAAGAGGGATTGCAGGCTTTTTGAATGTAGAGTGTAGCGTACCTGAAAAATATGTTTGTATTGACAGCTGCTTCATCTCCGGAAATTTTGTGCCCGGGAATGAGTCTCCTAATAGCAGTGCTACATTTGTGAACTTTGAAGGGTCAGGAAACTTTTCTCAACTTCGGAAAATAAGGATGACCAATAATCAATTTTTTGATCAACCTGGCGCACTAAACGGATACATTGTATTTAGTGAACATTACTATAACAATCAGAATCAATTAACTTTCACCTTCAATTATTTTAATAATTCCCCAGGTGTAATAATCTTCGATGCCGCAGAAAATACAATAATAGATGGCAATGTATTTTTTGATTCAATTCGCATAGGCCTGAGATCAAAAATCCTTCAATTTTCAGGC
>JBILHQ010000343.1:0-4337 GCA_044350415.1 Saprospiraceae bacterium
AGAATCAATAGATTTAAGGAGAACAACAGTGGCAAAATCAGCTGGCTTCCCATTAGATTGGAGCGCTTGGCCGGAGATGGATTGCGCCTGGAGCGCTGCTGAAAAGCCCCAAAAGGCAATCAGGATTAACGTGAATGATTTCATAGCTTAATTCTTTTTTTAGCAGTAATGCGGTTTTTGAAAGTCGCTTGAGGAGTGGTTTTTGTTTTTTGGGAATCCAATAAATCTGCCACAAAGTTGTATTAGTTTGGTAATATGCAAAGCATAGAACCTTCCAAAGCATAATAATAATCTACCAATGAAAGCGGTCTTTCGATGAACGGAATTGCGCTAAAAAGACACTTGGGAAGCCGGTAGGGTGACAGCAGGCACATGTACTTAAGACGAAACGGCGGTTCCGGGAGATGAGCGGAAAGATATTTACGACGAAGGAACAGAGAGTCATTATTAAAGTTGTTGCGGTGTCTTCGACCGCAGCAACTATTATTTCCGGTTTTCTGAAAACCTTTCTGCTGCTTCTTGAAAATCAAAAAAAGGATATACCGCCTTCAGGGCTGCAATATCACTTAGTTGCTTGTTGATAAACGCCTGATGCTGTGCCGATTCCGGGTTAAATGGCCGGTGTTGTGCGGCAGTTTTGATTTTTTCAATCCTTGCATTCAACAACTGCGTTTCTTCCGAAAAGAAGGTTTCCGAAAACCGTTCCCAAATATAACCCACAGCCGTTTCAGAGGGGTGCACCATGTCAGGCCCATAAAAACGATAATCCCGCAAGTCGTCCAACAGCAATTCATAGGCCGGGAAGTAAAATACATTGGCGTGTTGAAATTCCAGTGCTTCACAGGCGAGCAGTAAAACAGCTTTACTGCGTTGATTTTCCACGGCTCCTTCCCGCAGATGGCGCACGGGACTTACCGTAAGAATGACCTTGATTTCCGGGCGAATAGCTTTCACCGCAGCGATGGCTTCCGACAATGCATCAGTAGTGGCCGCTGCGGATAATCGGCTGCGTTGAAATAATTTGGAAGGCATTTTATGGCAATTTGCCACTATTGCCAGTGTTTTTTCTAAAGTAAAAACACTGGCAGTGCCCAGCGTGATGATCAATACATCGGCTGATTGCAAAAACGCAGTGGTATTGGCCGCTGCAGAATTAGCCTTTTGAGCAGCCGCTGGTTGGTCGGTAGCAGCCAGCTCGGAGTGTAAATCCCAATGCCGCCACCGGCCCTCATGTTCAAAAAAATCAGTGGGCTGAAAATGCGCTTTGGCGGTAATGCTTTTAGCCAAAGAAACCGGATTGTAAATGATACCGGAAGGATTGACAAGCACCTGGAATTGGCGTTGTTGCAAATACGCCCCAATATGTGCCGTAAAGCAGGATCCAACCAGCAAAATGTGGTCTGAATGGGCAATCTTGAAAGGCCCCGGCGAAATATTTACTGGTATACGAAAGTCTGGCATGTGATAATGGGTTCGATTTCACCGCAAAATTCTACATTTACGCTCTTTTTTTGTGAAAAGATTATAAAAAATACGTGGAGACCATTAAACGACATTTTCAACCCGGCCTTTTTGCGCCAAACTTCACCGTTTTCTCGTCAGATAGCGCTGTTATCTTTCTTCAAAACGACTCGTTTGGCACAAAAAACACTTCGCTGAATGCTATCTTTTTATAGTGCCCACATATTTATGCTTTGTAGTACGTTGATTTTTGCTGCGTTATGGCCTTTTTAAGTTCCCTTTTTTCATTCGGCAAACCCAAAACATCCGGTCCTGCTGTGGTATTTGGCAGGTATTCCGATGCTTATAAATCAGAGGCACAGCAAGCAGCCTGGAACCGGTCGTTGCTGCTTTTTGAAGAAGGACGTCCACTGGATGCTTATCGCGAACTATTGGTCTTCATGCGGGATGAAGCAGAAAACAATGTGCAGTGGCAGGAAGATGAAAAAGGGTTGCATTTCGAATTCCGGCAAGGTTCCCGAAAAATTACGGGTCAGGCCAATCGGGACAGGGTGAAAGTAGAAAGTCGTATTGCCTGGGCCGATGACCTCAATGTGGCTTTTATGCGCAGACTTTCTGAACACAATTTTTTGTTGCGGTACGCGCGTTTTGCACTCACTCCCGACAATTGTATTGCAATTGTTTTCGATAGTTCCACCAAAGATGGCTCCCCATATAAGCTGTTGCAGGCATTTCGGGAATTGGCCATTAATGCTGATAAACAGGATGATTTGTTGTTGGAAGAGTTTCGCTCCCTGCGTCCTGTGGAAGAGCCGCTGATGGATCCTGCGTTGCCGGAAAGTGAAAAATTGGCGAAAGCAGCATATACAAAAAATGAAATCAGCACCATTCTTCAGTGCTTAAAGGAAAGCAAACCCGATCCCAGCCGGTATCCTGGTGGCTACGTCTATCTAATGTTGGGAACAGCGTTCCGGCTCGATTATTTAGTGCGCCCTGAGGGTTTTATGATGGATACGCTGGAGAAAATTTACCAGACCTATTTTGTCAAAGACGATAAACAACCGGCGGCTAAAGTAGAATCGCTGAAAAAACTTTTCCAAAAATTGATTGACCGCTCTCCGGAAGATCTGATGCAGGAAATGTACCGCACCAGAAGTACCTTCGGCATCAATCCTGCTGTACGGCACGACCGGATTCAGGCATTGATCGATGGAGAATTGCCTAAAATGGAGTGGCACCTGGAACAGCGGCATCCGGAAATGGTCGCTATGGCTATTCCCAAATATATTGTGGGCTATGCCTTGTTTCACTATACTGCCCCGCCTCCCGACAACGCCTTTTTTCACCTGCTGCTGCGTATTTCTGAACATGTTTTTTTTACCAATCTTGGTTTCGCCAATAAATTGGTTGGTGCAGATGGCCGCCTTCAAAAAAATGGTATCGAACAGGAAATCCGGGATATCACAGACGAATGGCGCTCCCGGTTTCCAAAAATGAAACTCAATACTACGGGCCTTGATTACAGTAGCTTGCCGCTTTTTGCGCGGAGTTATTTGACAATGGTGCGGAATTTGGAAATGTAGCAGCAGGTATTAGTTATCAGTGGAAGTGTTGACCGCCAACAGGTTGACCAATTGATGAAAACGACATGCTTGCTGCCAATACTACAACTGAAAATCTGATAACTCAATATCATGGAGGATAAATACGCTCAATTACTCGCCCACTACTGCCTCGAAATTAAACCGGGCGATAAAGTTTTTGTTAGTACCACCACCTTGGCGGAACCCTTGGTGCGTGCATTTTATAAAGCTGCGCTGGAAGCAGGTGCCGCATTGGTGGAAGTTGATCTCGCATTTAGAGAACGGGATAAAATTTTCCTTGAATATGCCCACGATACGGCACTCCTGACGCCGGGAACGCTGAGCAGTCTGGCTATGGAATCATTTGATTGTTATCTGGCAATTCGTGCGCCATTTAATCTGCGGGAAATGCAAAATGTGCCGGCCAACCGCTCTAAAATACGCTCTCAAGCCCTCGAGACCCAACAAAAAAACTACTTTGAGCGCACTGCCGACCGCCGCCTTCGCCGCAATCTCTGCCAATGGCCTACTGATGCCGCTGCACAGGAAGCAGGAATGTCGCTCAGCGAATACAGCGATTTTGTGTTTAATGCTTGCAAACTCACAGAAACCGATCCGCAGGCTGCCTGGCTGAAAGTACGTGCCGACCAACAAAGCATTGTCGACCGGCTAAATCGGGCCAAATTAGTGCGGTACAGTAATGAGCAGGGCACAGACCTTTCTTTTTCGTGCGAAGGCCGCACCTGGATTAACTCTGATGGACAAACGAATATGCCTTCCGGAGAAGTATACACCAGTCCGGTGGAAGATAGCGTACAGGGGAGGATTCATTATACTTTGCCCTGTATTTACCAGGGACAGGTGGTGGAAGGTGTCACCTTGTGGGTGAAAGATGGCCTGATTGAACGCTGGGATGCGCGCCAGGGAAAGGAATTTCTCGACCAGGTTTTTATACTTCCGGGAACACGACGTTTTGGGGAAGCAGCGATTGGCACCAATTATGGCATTACTAAAATGACCAAAAACATACTGTTCGATGAAAAAATCGGCGGTACAGTCCACCTCGCCATCGGCCAGAGTTACCTCCAGACGGGCGGCAAAAATGAATCGCCGGTCCATTGGGACATGATTACCGATATGACCCGCGGTGGTATCATCACTGCCGACGGAGAAACGATCTACCGCAATGGTCAATTCCTAATTTAGATATGCCATCCCGGGAAAAAGTGTTGCCTGCCTGCTTGTTTTTGGTATTGGCAGTTGTTGCATATTTATTGGATTTTAACGGCTTGT
>JBILHQ010000016.1:0-49858 GCA_044350415.1 Saprospiraceae bacterium
CCTTCCAAAGCGGCCCGGTAAAAATGAGCCGATCCGTGGCGGTTAAACTGTAAATTGCCAAAATGTGCGCCGGGATTGCGGTTGCCCAGCATTCGTTCGGCACCATTGCCAAATGGAATAACCTGCAAGCCATCGGCTCCAACCGGGATGGCCGATGCCGCCTGTTCCATTTCCTGGTACGAAATACCAGTACTGCCTAAATGTTGTCTGATCCAATTGTATTGAATACCAGCACCATTGATGCATAACAGAATACCGATACGCGGATCTTCATTGGTGTGATTGACGTGCAAAAAACCATTCACCCGCGATGCCAGGTCATATGCGGGATGATCGACCACACCATAAATAACACCTGAAGTGCCACCAGTGGCTGCAACTTCGCCGGGCTTTAAAACATTGAGCGACAAGGCGTTGTTGGGCTGGTCACCTGCACGGTAGGTTACAGGTATTCCTGCGCGTAATCCTGTTTGGGCAGCTGCTTGTGCCGTCACTTTTCCTTGTTCGGAACAACTGGGACGAATTTCGGGGATCATTTGGTGGTCAAAACCATAATAGTCAGTAATGATGGCAGCCACATCATTTTCCAGATAATCCCACAACATACCTTCGGAAAGTCCGCTCGGGGTGGTGATTGTTTCGCCAGTCAACCGGAGGGCGATATAGTCGCCTGGTAACATCATTTTATGAATGTTACTAAAGGTATCCGGTTCATTGTCTTTGACCCATTTCAATTTGGAGGCGGTAAAATTACCTGGCGAATTCAGCAGGTGTTGCAGGCATTTTTCAGGCCCGATGGCACCGAAAGCGGCATTGCCGATTTCCACGGCGCGGCTGTCGCACCAAATAATGGAAGGGCGCAACGACTGGTCATTCTTGTCGGTCAATACCAATCCATGCATTTGATAAGAAATGCCAATGCCATGAATATCAGTAGGTTGTATATTGGTTTTGGCCAATAGTTTTTGTGTGGCTTTACACACTCCATCCCACCACATTTCGGGGTCTTGCTCGGCCCAACCCGGGTGTACAGCAAGCATCTGCATTTCTGCATCGGGGTATTGTACCACGCCAATAGTATTGCCGGTGTCCACCTCGACTACTGCAGCTTTAATGGAAGAACTTCCGATATCATATCCCAAAAGGTACATATTGTTGATTTGTGTTTGTTGCGCTGAAGGCCTCAAAAAAACGGGGAGTATGAGCGTTAACCCATATTCCCCGTTTCAGACTATTTATTGTTTGTTGGACTAAAGAACAAGTTATTCTTCACACGTTCCTATTGTCCATTCTATTTATTGGTTCGCATCAGTTTTAGCAGCACCGCCTTTGCAGCATGCTTTACCTTCTGTTGCAGCAGCACCGCCTTTGCAACATGCTTTACCTTCACCTGCAGCGCAAGCTTTACCTTCTTTTTTCACCATGCCGGTTTTAGCGTCAGCAGTAAGTGTTTTAGGTGCAACATTTACGAATGTGCTGGTGCCTTCGTCAAATTTTACGCTGACAAATTTTACGCTGCCTTGTTGATCAGTTTCTTTCCGTACATAAGCAACTTCGCCTGTGTCAGAAACGCGTTTTTCAATAGATGGATCAGCGGAAGCAGCTTTTGCTACTTTTCCAGCGCAGCATGCTTTGCCTTCACCGGCAGCAGCAGTGCTACCATGGCACGACTGAGCATTAACTGCAGCGATGCCCAAAGAAAACAGGAAACCAAAGATAAATAACACCTTTTTCATGGTGGAAATAATTTTAAGTGATAACAAAATGAGAGAATAAAAGTAGGACAAAATTATATAAAATTTTATTTATCCACGAAATATTTGTGCAACCTTAACAAATATTTTATAAAAGATCGCGCAGTACAATATATTTGATCAATCGCTCTTCGTCCCGTTCAATAGTGACCCTCACTTTTTTGCCTGGTTTTCCCTGTAATTTTTTCAAAATAAAAGTCAGCGTAACCATAAAGGCCGGTTTTCGGCCTATTTTAACGATGCGGTCGCCTTTGCGAATATCCACATTCATAGCGGGTGAATTGGGGATCACGTCCTGGATAATGTAGATATTCATATTGGTCCCGGAAGAAATAATACTCAATCCGGAGCGGTCATAAGTATATTCAGATTTATATTGCTTACCTGGTTTTAGCCATACCCTCTTTTCATAATAGTCCAGAACCACTGTAAACCGCAGTAACATTCCATTGCCAATTACTCCATTTCTGGAACTGGTACTTTCCGCATCATAAAGAGCGGTATCTAGTTGTTGAAAATAAGTGATCACGTTTTTTTCATCAAACCGACCCAAGCCGACCGAAGCGATTCGACCAATAAAGCCTTCAATATTCCCGCCAAGGCCCATTCCGATATTAGAAGCAATAGCATTGGCCGGCGGTTTTAACAAAGGATCCGTATCGGTGAATAACAACAAAGGCATTCCGGCACCGGTATCGAGCAACAGTTTTACCCGCGCTATTGAATCCTTTGTCATTTGAAGTGTCGTAAAATAATATGGTTTTTCCCGGATGACTTCCATGTCAAATTTTTCAAACCCTTTCAGCTCTTTTTTATTAAATCCTTCTCTTTCATAAAGGGTGATTACTCTCCTGTCGTAATTGATTTTTACGAGGTATCTGGAGAATGCATTGGCCGATAAAATACCGTGAATAGACATGCCGATATATTCTTCAAACTGAAAACAATCTTCCTCGAGTACCAGCACATCTTCCTGTGGCGCAATAATTTTTTCGGGTATTTCCAGTTTAATTCCCCGGCATAAGTAGGCGGTTAATGGCTTGGTCAGATCGGAGCCCATCACTTTAAAGGTACGTTGATACCGAATACCCAACACATCTGTAATCTCTTTTTTAGTCAGTATTGTTTGCCCGGCACCGGTATCAAAAATAAAATTGAGTGGTAGAGTGTTATTGATTATCAGGTGAATAATGATAAAGTTATTCGTAAAATCAAAAGGCACTTCTATCGACCTGCTACCAGTCAACATGAAAAACCCCCGTTGTGCCTGAACAAAATTCCCCAATAAGAAAAAAGGCAACACCAGGAGAAAAAACCTTGTTTTCGATTTCATGAGGGAAAGATACGCGGAATTACGATTAATTCCATTTACGATTAATTCGATTTACGATTTATAATCGGATAACCGGGCGGTTGTTTCACCCGATCGTAAATCGAATTAATTGTAAATGGTAAATCCAATTATTCGGCTGACAATTCTTTTTCACACTGCTCCAATAATGCAAAATTAAACCGGGCAACTGCCGCTTGCATGGCTGCTGTAATTCGCGCAGAACCAGGGTTGTCTATACTGCCTAAATGGCTGTGCGGTTGTTTGCCGGAAGTGGTGAATTGCCCGGCTTCTACTGTTGCCCCAATTGTTTGGTACGCCTCCCGAAAGGGAATTCCTTCCATGACTAACCGATTGACTTCCTCTACTGTATACATGTAGCGATACATGTCCTGTTTGGCCGCTTCCGGATTAATTTCCATTCCCTCCACCATGATCCCTGCCAGTTCGATGCATTCCCTGAGTGAGGCAAATGCAGGAAAAAGGTATTCTTTCAACAATTGCATATCCCGATGATATCCCGAAGGTAAATTATTGGTAATCAGTGTGATGGTTTGCGGTAATCCCTGAAATGCATTGCAACGCGCCCGGATAAGTTCGAAAACATCGGGGTTCTTTTTGTGCGGCATTATACTGCTGCCGGTCGTGAGATGATCCGGGAAACGAATAAAACTGAAGTTCTGCGACAGGAACAAACAACAATCATAGGCCCAACGGCTGAGTGTGGCTGCAATCGCAGCGAGTGCCTGGGCAACCACCCGTTCTGTCTTCCCGCGCGACATTTGAGCGGTGATTACATTGATATGCGGCGCATGGAAACCAAGCAGGCGCGTGCTCAGGTCGCGGTCAAGCGGGAAGGAGGAGCCATAACCCGCTGCCGAACCCAACGGGTTTTTATTAGCCAATTCCCATGCAGGCAAAACCATCGAAAGATCATCGCATAAACATTCCGCATACGCTTCCAGCCAAAGTCCAAAAGACGACGGCATGGCCACTTGAAAATGGGTGTATCCAGGCATAATTACGCCGTGCATCGTAGCGCTTTTTGTTTGCATTTGCTGAAAAAGTCCTTCCACCGCCTGTACGGTTTCTTTCAGTTCGGTCCGCAAAAATAACTTGATAGCCGTGATAACCTGGTCATTCCGGCTGCGGCCAGTATGGATTTTTTTGCCGGCATCGCCGCAGGTTTGTGTCAACATCCATTCAATTTGGGAATGCACATCTTCCATGCCGGGTTCCAGCCGAAATTCGCCGGATATGGCCAATTGATAAATCCGGCGCAATTCAATACGCAATTGCGCAGCCTCTCCAGTGGTTATCAAATCAGCGGCTTCAATGACCGCCAAATGCGCTAATGAGCCTAAAACGTCATACGGTGCCAGATACAGGTCCATTTCCCGGTCGCGGCCGGTGGTAAAGCGTTCTACCGCCTCGTTAGCGGCAGTTGTGTTTTTTTGCCAGAGCTTCATGTGTAATTACGATTGATTGGAGGGGGTGCCGGTCGATGTTGGGGTACGATTATTGTCTTCCGGGTTATTGCCTATAAATGTTGTTTGTTCCAACAGGTCAATGTAGAACTGTATACCTGCTTCTAATTCCGTCAAATAAATGAACTCATCGGGCGTATGGCTGCGGGCGCTGTCGCCCGGGCCCACTTTGAGCGCAGGAACTGGGGTGACGGCTTTATCGCTGGTGGTTGGAGAAGCATAAGGGCGCTTGCCCAAAGCAAGACCCGCTTGCACCAATGGATGTTGCAGATCAATAGCAGTCGACCGGAGCCGGGTTGACCTGGGATAAACCGAACTTTCCACATAGTCCCGGATCACCTGCAGCAATTCGTCGGGCGTGTACATATCCGTCAGGCGTACATCCACAATAAATCTGCACATATCGGGTACTACATTGTGGGCTTTGTTGGGGGTTTCTACGCTGGTGACCGTCATTTTGACCGGACCAATCCATTCGGAGAGTCGCGGAAAACGATAATTGGAAAACCATTCTATATCGCGCATTGCCCGGTACAGCGCATTGTCGCCCTCATTGCGGGCGGCATGTCCTGCCCTGCCTGTTGCAATACAATCCAGCACCATCAGTCCTTTTTCGGCTACGGCCAGGTTTAATTGTGTCGGTTCGCCAATGATCGCGCAGTCTAAAGCCGGCAAAAAGGGTAGTAATGCTTCCAGTCCGTTTTCGCCACTGCGCTCTTCTTCTGCCACAGCCGCCAATACCAGGTTGAATGGCAACCCTGACATGTCATAAAAATGGCAAAAAGCAGCGACTAAGGCCACCAAACAACCGCCGGCATCATTACTGCCAAGGCCGTATAATTTTCCATCCACAATATCGGGCGCAAACGGATCGCGGGTATATCCCTGATTGGGTTTTACCGTATCATGGTGGGAACAGAGCAAAACAGTCGGTTTATCGGTATTGAAATGGCGACTAATTGCCCAGACATTGTTGATATGCCGCTTATGGGGAATTCCCCGCTCACTGAGAAAATTTCCAATTAACACAGCAGTTTCGGCTTCCTCCCCACTGAAGGAAGGTGTTGCAATGAGTTTTTGAAGTAATTCTACGGGCAGCATGGGCAAAATATTAAGTAATGTTCAATATTCAAAGGGTCAGCGTAAGATGTTCACTGTTCGATGTGAACCAGGGTTCCGGCTACAACATCTGTTTGGACAAACTCCCTTAGTCTTTCGGAAGCACCAATCCAAACGATAGCAGCCCCAGCACGGATCGCGGCAAATGCGTTGTCTATTTTAGGTAAAATGCCGTCGCTTAAGTCGCCTTTTGCTTGCAAAGCAGCATTTTTTTCTATTGTTAAAACAGGAACAACCTGCGATTGTCCTTCCTGCGTTTTTTCAAGAATACCTTCCTGCTCAAAACAAAACAACAGTTTTGTCGTATAAAAACGAGCGAGTGCCTGTGCCAGCACCGATGCTATCGTATCGGCATTGGTATTCAGCATGTTACCATTGCCATCGTGGGTCAGTGGCGCAAAAACCGGACAAAAACCCGCCTCCAGCAATGCCTGAATACTGGTGGTTTGCACCGTTGCCGGATCGGGATCACCTGCCCAGCCGAAATCAATTTTTCCTGCTGGCCGGCGTTTGGCCGGCATAAGATTACCATCAGCACCAGTAACTCCTAATGCATTGCAATGCCGCACCTGTAGTGCAGCCACGAGCTGTTTGTTCAGTAGTCCGCCATATACCATGGTCACCAACTGTAATGTGGCGTCGTCGGTAATGCGGCGACCATCGACGTATTTCGGTTCCAGCCCCATTTGTGCACCGATTCGGGAGGCGATTTTACCGCCGCCGTGCACCAGTATTTTTCGTCCCGGTAATGCCGCAACATCCTCCAGAAACTGCGCCAGCAGGTGTTCATCATCCAGCACATTGCCGCCTGCTTTTATGATAAAAAGTGTTTCTTTCATAACAACATCGATTCCAGTACCGCCTGCGCGGCCCATACGCGATTACCAGCCTGTTCGATGACAATACTCTGCGGACTATCGAGGATAGCACTGCTGAGTTCTACGTTCCGGCGAACCGGGAGGCAGTGCATCACCCTGGCGTTGGGTGTATTGTTCAGTTTTTCAGGGGTGAGCATCCAGTTGGTATCGGTACAGGTGACCTGCCCATAAGGCTGCGATGCACTCCAATTTTTTACATAAATAAAATCGGCTCCTTCAAGTGCTGCGGCTTGATCGGCTGTTACCACTGCTCCTTCCACAAAAGAAGGATCAAGATCGTGCCCTTCGGGATGCGCAATCACAAAATCGGCTTCGCCCCAGGCATTCACCCATTGCGCAAAAGAATTCGGCACACAATGCGGCAATGCTTTGATATGAGGTGCCCAGGTAAGGACCACTTTCGGTTTTCGGCCTTTCGGCCGGTTCTCCTCAATGGTCACCAGATCAGCCAGACTTTGTAAAGGGTGAAAAACGGCACTTTCCAGACTTAAAACTGGCTTGTTGGAATATGCCATATACGCCTTGATGATCCGGTCTGCCCGGTCGTCCTCCGCATTTTTCAAGGCAGGAAAACTGCGCACCGCCACGATATCGCAATATTCGCCCATGACAGCCGCTGCTTCGCGGATATGTTCGACGGTATTGCCATTCATAATAGCATCAGGCTCAAACTCGAGCGCCCAGCCCTCTGTCGCTGCATTAAATACAATGGCTTCCATCCCCAAATTGCGGGCAGCAATCTGGGTACTCATGCGGGTGCGGGTACTCGGATTGAGAAAAACCAAACCGATTACTTTCCCTTTCCCAAGGTGTTCTTTGTGGCGGGGTTGCGCCTTAAAAGCCAGCGCCCGGCGAATCAAATGGTGTATATCCCGGGCATCGGTGGCATTGATGAAATGTTGCATAGTCGAAATAGGTGTGCGATGGCGTGTTTTGGGGTGTGAAAGTGTTTGGCGTGAGGCTGCTGGTGTGGCAAGGTGTTACCTCGCGAGGCACGAGCCGACAGTGACATCTTGCCACACCGGCAGCCTCACGCCAAACACTCCTTCAAATTTGCCAGAAAAAAATCGGCTTCCGCCTGGGTGAGATTCAATGCAGGCAGCAACCGAATCACACCGCCTTTGGCCTCTCCTGTAAATGTGCGGGTGCGTTCCAGCAGGTCTTTCCGCAAGGAGGCGTATGCCGGTTGCATTTCAAA
Organism: Saprospiraceae bacterium; assembly: GCA_044350415.1. Lineage (GTDB taxonomy): Bacteria > Bacteroidota > Bacteroidia > Chitinophagales > Saprospiraceae > M3007. The sequence goes on from JBILHQ010000016.1 coordinate 7,767, forward strand.
TCCAATCATCAGCCCACGGCCGCGAACGGCGGTAATTTGAGGTGCCTGCCGAAGTGCATCCAAAAGGTAAGTACCTGTCTCCGCAGCGTGCTGCATCAACTGATCCCGCTGTATCACCTCCAGTACCGCCAAAGCTGCCGCGCATGCCAACGGGTTGCCTCCAAAAGTAGTCCCCAACATGCCGTGTTTAGCCTCAAAAAATGGCGCAACAAACGTCCCCGCTACCGGAAATCCATTGCCCATTCCCTTCGCCATGGTATAAATATCAGCGTTCACGCCTGCAATATCATGTGCAAAAAACTGACCGGTGCGGCCATAACCGCACTGCACACTGTCGGCAATGTAAACGGTATTCGTGACATCACACAACCGGCGGACAGCCTGTAAAAAGGCTGTTTCTGCCTCCCGGATTCCGCCCACGCCTTGTATGCCTTCGACAATTACCGCCGTAAAGGCGTGCTCCGTAAAGGCTTGCTCTAATGCCACGATATCATTCAGCGGCGTAAAAATCACATCGTGTCCATGGTTGACCGGGGCCACGATTGCGGGATTATCGGTGGCGGAAACGGCGAGCGAGGTGCGGCCGTGAAAAGCGCGCTGAAAAGCCAACACCGTTCGTTTCCCATTGTGAAAAGAAGCGAGTTTAAGGGCGTTTTCATTGGCTTCTGCGCCCGAATTACTCAGAAACAACCGGTAATCAGGTTTGCCGCTCACTTCGCCCAACAAGGCAGCCAGTTCTTCCTGCAAGGGCAAATGCACCGAATTGGAATAAAAAGCTAAACTCCGCAGTTGCCGCTCTATGCGTTCCACCCAATGCGGGTGACTGTGACCAATGGAAATGACCGCATGACCGCCATACATATCGAGATATTGGTCGCCGGTGTCGCTCCATACCCATGCACCTGCGCCCCGTACAATTTTTACGGGTAATAAGGGATATACATCAAAAAGATGGAAATTCGTCATCAAAATGCAGTAGATTTTAATTGAAGTCCGGCCGTTTCCGGTAGCCCGCACATCAGGTTAAGGTTCTGAACGGCCTGGCCGGCAGCCCCTTTCAACAAGTTATCTATGGTGGCATGTACGACCAACTGGTCGCCCACTTTTTCAGGGAAAAGGAAACATTTATTGGTATTCACGGCCATTTTCAGGTCAATCATTTCTCTTGAAACAATGGTAAAGAGATGGGATTGGTAAAAATCGTCAAACAGTTGGAATACTGTATCCTGGTCCAACGTGCACGCTGTAGTGCAGGAAATAAATATGCCTCTGGCAAAATCGCCGCGCCAGGGCACGAAATGAAGCATCGGGTCAGTCGCGCCTGCCGTTGATAAACTCCGTTTTATTTCGCTAATATGCTGGTGTTCCAATGTTTTGTAAGCAGAAACATTGGCATGGCGCCAAGGGAAATGGGAAGTAGGTGATAAGGCCTGCCCTGCACCGGTAGCACCTGTAATCCCCGTTGCATAAACCGGATTCAACTGCCCGGCTGCCGCCAATGGCAATAAGGCCAATTGCAGCGCTGTGGCAAAACAACCCGGATTGGCCACACATTGGGCTGTTTGAATAGGGGCCCGAAATAGCTCAGGTAATCCGTAGACAAACGGCGCGCCACCCCATGCGCCACCAGCCCGAAAATCGTGGCTAAGGTCAATGATCTTAATATGCGGTTGATAAGCCTGCTTGGCCAGCCATTGTTGGGCCTCACCATGTCCCAGACAAAGTATCCAAACATCTGTTTCTGTTGATATTTCATTCGTGAAAACGAGATCAGTTTCTCCTGTCAGGTCGCGATGAACGGAAGCCACGGATTTCCCTTCCTGGCTCCTGCTTTGTACAAAACAGAGTTCCACGCCAGGGTGAGCCAACAAGAGGCGCACTACCTCACTGCCGGCATAACCAGCACCGCCGATGACGCCCGCTTTAATCATGCTGGTCACCGTTGGGTGTATTCACCGCTCGCCAAATCCGCGTTTGTTGCCCGAAAATTTTGGTAAATCCTTTGACATCTTCGCCACTCCAGCCCTGGTTCATTTCTCCATAAGCACCGAATTTGTTCGACATCAGGTCGTGCGGTGTTTCTACCCCAGCCACCATAAAACGGTAGGGATACAGTTCCACAAAAACCTCTCCGCATACCATTTCCTGGCTGTTGTTCAAAAAAGCCTCAATATCCCGCATTACCGGGTCGAGAATTTGTCCCTCGTGGAGCCAGTTGCCGTAGAACTGCGACAAGGTGTCTTTCCATTGCAATTGCCACTTGGTCAACGTATGTTTTTCCAATGTGTGGTGGGCTTTAATCAGGATCATTGGCGCGGCGGCTTCAAAACCAACCCGGCCTTTGATGCCAATAATTGTATCGCCCACATGAATATCCCGCCCGATGCCAAACGGCGCGGCAATCTCGTGCAAAGCCTGAATGAGTAAGGAAGGGTGGGGAAAAGAATGTCCGTTTAATGCGACAGGTTCTCCTTTTTCAAAACGAATACTGATTTGTTCGGGTGCCGTTTTAGTCGCCTGTGTGGGCCAGGCACTCTCTGGTAGAATGCCGTACGATTTCAGGGTTTCCCGTCCGCCGACGGAAGTGCCCCAAAGTCCCTTGTTGACCGAGTATGCGGCTTTTTCGGCATTGATTTCCACACCGTTTTCCTGCAAAAAGGCAATTTCTGCCTCCCGGCTGAGGCGCAGGTCGCGAATGGGCGTAATGATCGGAATTTGTGGTGTTTCAATTTGAAAAATCATATCGAAACGCACCTGGTCATTGCCTGCGCCGGTGCTGCCATGTGCGATAGCATCGCCGTTTTCTTCGCGGGCCACTTTGGCAATGGCCAGTGCCTGCACGAGCCGCTCGGCGCTTACCGATAATGGATAGGTATTATTTTTCAATACATTACCAAAAATCAGGTACTTGATAATACGGTCGTAATAGCCTTCCACGGCATTCACTGTGACATGTTTCGTTACGCCAAGGCTATAGGCCCGACTTTCGATATCAGCCAGTTCGGCTTCCGAAAAACCACCTGTATTGACAGTGACCGATACGACTTCGTATCCTTCATTTTTTCGCAGCCATATCGCGCAAAAAGTGGTGTCCAAACCACCACTAAAACCTAATATTATTTTTTTCATCATTGTAAATGTCTTCCTTCGCTTCGCTCAGGAGGACAATGTGTTTTGTTTATAAATGGACGATAATTGCCGATTCCGCCTCTTCTTCTTCCACTAAGCGTTCCGGATCATACAGCATCGCTGTACAAAGGCAGTTTTTAAAATTTTTACTTTCGAGAATACTGTAATTTACACAGCTTTTGCACCCGTTCCAGAAGGTGGGGTCGTCGGTGAGCTCGGAATATGGAACCGGTTCATATCCCAGTTCGGAGTTAATTTTCATCACCGCCAATCCGGTGGTGAGGCCGAATATTTTGGCATTCGGGTACTTGTCCCGGCTGAGTTGAAAAATACGTTTTTTAATAGCCGTTGCCACGCCAAAACCGCGAAATTCAGGATTGACAATGAGGCCCGAATTGGCGACATAAGCATGGTGGCTCCAGGTTTCAATATAACAAAATCCCACCCAACGCCCGGAAGTAGTGATGGAAATCACGGCTTTTCCTTCCTGCATTTTTTCTACAATATATTCCGGCGGCCTGCGGGCAATACCTGTTCCGCGTGCCTGGGCAGAATGTGCCATTTCATCGGTGATTTGTTGTGCGTAGCCAGCATCTGCGGCCTGTGCTACCCGCACAATAATTTGGTCGTACATTTCCTCGTCCCTTAAAAGGTGAAAAATAATGATAAGGGAGTACGCCCGCATTCAAGCGAAACGATAACCCCAGTGATAAAAGAAATGAATGTTGAGAGAAGTTAAGCCTTTCAACTGCCCGGTGAGGATAAGCTGGTATGAAAAGTGGAAGGTATTACGTCACTTTCAAACCACCCCGCCTCCTACGGTCGTCGGAGAAAAGTACAGATAGCACGCGCTGGAGGTGTCGCATGCGCAACAACCTGATGAGTGGTGAACGGTACTGTGGTTAGAGCAGTTGCGAAAATGAAAGTGTGTTGTTTCAACTTTGCAAAAAAGTAAGGCTAAGAATAATTTAAAAATGTGGCAGCAAAAGTAAAGGAATCACCATTATTCAGGCCCGATTTTTTATAATTTAATTTTTATTTAATAAAGTATCCTGGTATCTGTCTTCCTCCAACTAAACTTCTTTCACCCGAAGCGTTTGCGAAATCAAAACAATAATAACTGCTGCTGAAAATACCCAAATATTATGTTTCCTGGAGACAAAAAATTAAAATATTGGGGTGTTGTCAAACCATGTCCTCGTAAGAAGTGTTTAAAGCAAAAAGTTTGTGGTTAAGTGTGATAATTGCCTGCATTTAACGCCCAAAACGCTTTTACTCTGTAGTATGTCTGAAAAAAAAGAACAGGAGCCCGCTTTTGTCAACCCCATCGACAAGGATAAAATAACGGAAACGCCCGGTTTGCTTCCGTATGCCCACAGCGCAGGCGGGGCTGTTATCCGCCCGGATGATAAAGGGCGTATCCGGGGGAATGCGATGACGGCGATGTACGACCAGACCGATCGGCAGATGGAGCAGTTGCGCAAACAAATGGAAACGCTGGTCACACAAGCCAAATCGCTGAAAAGCCGGATGGATATTTCGGAGATGATCTATCAGTCAGAAGTGCCTTTTCAGCCTGTTATTCACCACCACTACCATTTATATGAGCGCCTGTCGGATGGCGTTCACCTGCTGTCCATGATCGGCCCGAACGAATGGGGGCGCAAAAAACCGTACGAGCATTTAGCGACGGTAAGGCTGTTGGGCGACCATACCTGGGAGGTTTTGGCAGGAGAAGTGTGAGGGGAATTGGGATTTACGAATGATTCGATTTACGATTCATTCGTAAGTTCACCTCACTGTACTTTTGAAAACGAAATCGCCACATCAGGTCGTAAAAACAACATGCCTGCGGTAACGATCGTGTCGCCGGGCAGGAGTCCGCTGGTAATTTCAACCATTCCTGCTTGTCGAATGCCGGTAGTTACCGTTACAAATTTTGCTTTTCCATCTTTAGATACCACTACTTTTTTATCTTTTGCCTGCGGAATAACGGCCTCCGTTGGGATCATGATCGCTTTGGGGCGGGTGGATAAGGTCAGGTCGACTTCGGCGAAGCGGCCGGGAGCGAGTTCGGGACTTTGTTCATTCACGATAGCGCGCAGGCGCAGGTCACGGGTGTTGACATCTATATTTTGTTCGCTGGCATTGACCACTGCAGCGTAACTTCTGTCGCTGCCATCAACTTTAAAATGAATGGTTTGGCCAGTGCGGATCAATACGCCGTATTTTTCCGGAACAGAAAAATCTAAGCGTAGTTTGCTGTCGTCGCGGATAGTTGCAATGGCCGTTGCCGGTGTGATGTATGCTCCCGGACTGATTTGGCGCAACCCGATCACACCGCTGTAGGGTGCGCGGATTTCCGTTTGCCGGATCTTCACCCGCAACAGTTCCATTTCAGCTTCCGTATTTTTAATTTGTAATTCAGCGAGGTCATATTCCTGCTGGCTGGTGCCTTTCACGTCCAACAGCCCTTTGAGGCGTTGGGCAGTGGTGCGGGCAATGGCCAATTGCGCATCGAGTTTCCGGAGTTGGGTTTGGAGATCTTCATCAAAAATTTTGAGCAAGAGGGTACCTGCTGCGACTTTTTTCCCTTCCGGCAGGTTCATGCTGATAACCCTGCCTGGTACTTCGGCATGCAATTCCGTCTGCTCGAATGGCAACAGCGAGCCTGACGCAGTAATATCACTTTGCAAAACAGACTGCACAACAATAGTGCCCTCAATATTGCCAACAGGGAGCGGCGGGCGCTGGTAGTTAGTGCCGTTATCTGTCTTTTTGTTGCATGCCGCCAAAAATAGGAGCGGGACAATAGTTGCCAAATACACCAACCGGTTAATAGTCATGGTTTTGAAAATTTGAGGAACGCGTTCAGCATTCCTGATTAAATACGGCTGCAAAAAAAACAAAAAAAAATCAATTCACTGGCAGCGTTTGAAAAACGCCTTGCGTTTTTTATTTAACTTTGGGTTTAGCAGTCCCAAAAGTGGTATAACTTTAGCAGAAAAGTAGGTTTTTAGTTGGTTTTGTTTGTACAAATGGCGCGCCGGATTAGGTAGCGCCTTTTGTTTTTTAGTCACGGGTCTATTTTAGTCCCAAGTCCGTAGATTGTTCCCCAAGCAGGGCATCCATTCGTTAAAACCGGAATGCTTGCGGTCAACTCTACGGACTTGGGACTAACGGACTTGGGACTTTTTTTATCGATTATTCGACCGCCACTCATACACCCATTGCGCCTGAATCTGCTCCAGGTGTCCTTCGCTGGAATCGTCGCGTTTTCCTTCGAAATGGGGTATTTCCAATATCCATTCGAGCAGGTCTGTAAACCGGATCCTGTAAATTTTTCCTTCATTGAAGTCTTCGCCGAACCGCTCGTATAATTTCATTGCGATGTCTTCGTGGTCGCCCCAACTGATGGGCAGGTTGTCTATATCTGAAAAAGGCATATTTTTATAAGTATGAAGTATGAAGTATGAGGTATGAAGTGTGAGGTATGAAGTGTGAGATAGTAACATTGAATCTTGTACTACTTCATACCTCAAACTTCATACCTCATTTAGTGTTCGTGTCCGATAATACCCGATTGATCGGGAATGGTGATGGTGATATCGGCATTTTCATCGAGGATAATGCACTGACAGGCTAACCGGCTTTCTATGCGCGGATTGTTGGCGCGGTCGATAAAGTCTTCTTCTTTGTCAGAAATTTCCTCAATGAATTGCTCTCCTTTTTCCACGTAGATGTGGCAGGTAGAGCAGGCACAAACACCGCCGCAATTATGGTTCAGGTGCACATCGACCTCCTCCGTAATTTCTAAAATAGATGTTCCCTCAAAATCACCCGTCACTTTTTTGGAGGGAATGCCGGGTTCTTCGAATAAAAATGTAATAGTTGCCATAATTGGCGCAAAAGTAGTGGTTAGGTATGAGAAATCGTTTTCCTTTTTAGAATTTGTCTAAACGATCTTTCAGCACAAACAAGAAACGGGTGGAAGAGTTCAATGGGAAGACCGAATATCGAACATCGAACACCGAATATCGAAGTGCAAAGAGCGTACCCTAGATGAGACCTGTTGAGGTGGGAGCGTTTAGGAATTATTTACCTGATTGATGCTCATTTTGTAGTTCGTAGCATCGCTATAGGCTCCAAAATGGCCGAAAAGCAGGGGGCGGGTCGCTCCCACCGCAACAAGTCTCCTAATAAGTTAACCAGATGAAAACAACCTGCTTGGGGTATAAACTACGCCATACTACTGGACATTTTCAAATCTGTGTAAAACCTGGTGCGAAATACGCTCTGAGTGCTGGGTAAAACAAAAATGTCCAGTAGTATGACTCTAAGACTTCGATATTCGATATTCAGTGTTCGATATTCGATATTCATTATTTCACCATAATTTTTCCACTAAACACCCGCCCTTGCTGGTCAGTAATCGTGAAATAATACAAGCCTGCCGGCAGATTTTCCCTTTCAAAATTAAACCGTTGGCCACTAAAGGCTTGTGAGCGGACGACCCTCCCGGCAGTATTCACCAGTTCAAATTTTTTCTCACCGGGTATCGCTTTTACTGCCAGCAGCGTCGCGTGGGTAATGGTCGGGTTGCCCAGCACTTTCCACAATCCGGCGTGTTGTTGTGATACTTCATCAACACTCACGGTCAGTTCGCCGATGGTGTGAAAAGTGGTATTCGTAATAATGGGAGGATTGTAGTCAAAGATAATAGAGGCCGTATTTTTGATGTAGGTGCCGTCTGCGAGATCCGGTTGCTGGTCGATGGTGAAACTAAACCAACCGTGCGATGCAGCTTCGTTGACGGTACTGTCGGGCAGCATGATGGGCTGAAAGAGTACTTCCAGGGTATCGAGACCGCGTATTTCCCAGGTATATGGATTGGAGGATGCGCCCGGCCGGAAAGTCGTCACATCCAAATGCTGCGACAAAACATCCCGAAGGAGTACCCGAAACGCGGTGTCAGTACCGGTATTTTGGAAATCAATGGTATAGGTAATCGGCCGGTTCGCGGGCAGTAAATGCTGCTCACCAATGCCTTTAGGGATAGCCGTTTTTTGATTGGGATCGTAGGCCAACACTACTTCCCGGCAATCGTAATCATAACCCGACAGGTGGTAATTCAACCAGAATGCTGTTACAAATCCGGGTGTGAATCCGCCGCAACCTTCATTGGCTGTGGCGGTCAAAGTGCCGTCTTCCAATTGTGTCGCTTCCATGCGGTAGGTGGCACCATTGGCAGGCACATCGACAGTCATGGAGCCGTAGGGGCCGAGGTTGAAGGGATTGGCCATCAGTACGATTTCGTCTTCGATGATGATGTATTCATGCGGATTCTGGGTGGCACCGCTAAGAATATTTTTCAGGTTAAACCGCACAGTGGTATCGCTCAGGCACTCGGAATATACCCGGACATCGGAGGTTTCCTGTATGGGTGGGCAGGGGTTATCGAGAAAGCTCAGGGCTTCCAGGCATAATGTACTGCCTAACAGAAAGGTATCACAGCTGGTGTGGACCATAATTGTCACGGTCGCTGACTGGAAAGGAATAAGGTCGCCCGTATCAAAATACAGCGTGTCACCGACCGTATTGAAGATGGGGGGAATCGTGCTGACAACAGACAATGTATTAGGGATTACGACCGCGACTTTTGTATTGGAAGCAGCAGCTGTCCCTACATTTTTGGTAGTAATTTTTATTGGAGAGTTTACCAAACAACCTCTGAAGAAAGATGGCAAATGTAGATCAGTAAGCAGCTGAGGGCAATTACCGAGAGGTTTCAGCAAAAACACAATATTTGTATCAACTGTCACTGAATCAGGGAAAATCCAAAATGTATCCTGACAAATCTCCCAGTTCGAATTGGGGAATTGGGGTAATGTAATTGCAAAAGGTGTTAATCCAATATAAGCCAATGTTGCTACACCACTGGTGTCTGTTGGCCGAACCAATGATATATTATTTTTTGTGAGACGAACTGCAATGTCCGATGCGGGCACAAGAATAGAATCTTGATTACAATCACCATCATCTAGCACAACATGAACAAATACGTGAGAACCACCACATTGGAGCACCACCTCATTTTCAGAATTGCACCCTGGAGCATTTGCTTCGATAATGATTATATCTGGTGGATTGGCCAGATAACTGCAAACGGCAGCGGCAGCGCAATTACTCAATAATGGATTTTCATGGATAAATAAATACCCCCCGATATACTTCAGGTTTTGTAGGCCTTCCAGAGATGTTAATGAGTAGCAGCCCAAAATTTCAAAATTTCCCTGAATGGAATCCAAACTACTAAATGCTGCTAAAGATTGAATAGGGAGGTCTCTAAGGAAAAGCGAGACACTTACATGCCGGAGCTGCTCAAGCCCGGTCAATTGGACCAAAGCAGAGTTTTCCTGAATATAAAGGATCCCTGCTTCACGCAAGCTATCCAACCCTGAAAGCGTTGTTAACGCATTATTTTGGCCTATGGACAATGTGCCCACCGATTTTAGTTTCTTAAAGGCAGGAAGTTGTTGCAAAGAGGGATTATTGGAAATTTGTAAATAACCGTCAAGGTGTTCAAGGTTTTCAAACCCGTTGATATTAATTATTGATTGGTTAGCATATATAGAGATTTGATTATTAATAATTTTTAATGAATTTAATGCGCTGAAATCCACGAGACGATCATTAACATAAATCCATAATTCATCCAGTACTTCCAACTGATTCGGTCCCTCCAGGTTAATGAGTTGAGGATTGTTAGAAATTTCTATAGACCCTGTTTCGGTCAAATTGGTAAAGGCATTAAGGGTTGTCAGGGAATCATTGTATTGGACCTGCATTCCGCCACCCAGGTGATTGATTTGGTGTAAACCGTAGAAGTTTTTTATACGATTATTATAGTGGATAAATATGGAATTTGAGACTGATTTCAGGTTAGAAAACCCTTCCAGATTGGTAATAGCGGTTGCTTTAATCTCCAAGGAACCCACGATCGAATCAATAACATATAAACTGTCCACATTAGTAATAGTACTAGTGAGCGGATCGCTGCTACTGATTTTTATGCCACCAATTACTTTACACCCGGGATAATTCAGGGGGAAACTATCAATCTGCCCTTGTCTGGAAAATATGATCCCATTAGGCAAACAGGCCTGAGATGATAAAACTGTAACGTTGAGCCAAAAAATAACCGCAATGAATAATAAGTTTCTCATGTTTTTCGAAAATGTTTTGGAAAAATAAAGTGGATTAGTTTGTTTGATGTTCCAAAGGTGCAGCATTGATCGTGATGCCAACAAATACACTTTTCGTCTTTTGTCTATTTTTATTTGAAATAAAATCACACTAACTAGCTGATTATATTATATTTGCAAAATATTTTGTGTTTAATATCTGCATGAAAAACAGCCAACTCATCAAAACGTGGAACGCCCTTTCCGAAGACGATAAGCGGCAAATCGCCAAAGCCGTGCGGTCAGCAGCGTTTAATACCCGCGATGAAGTGGTGTTGCTGCTCGATTATATTGTCAACAATACTGGCACAAAACAACGGGTTTTCAAACGTACTACCACCGACCCTTTGGCCAAAGAAGTGGCTTTTCAGTATCTTTTTGCTACAAAATCCACAAAAAAACCAGTGTTCGACGACGGAAAAATGCGGCACCTCATGTCCTTCCTGCTGGATGTCATCCGCGCGTACCTCGCCTGGGACGATGTGAAAAGCAACGGGAATTACCTCGACCTTCATTTGTGCCGCACCCTGAAAAAGAAGGGTCTCGATCAACTGTTTGAAAAGGAAATGGCCCGCGCCAAAACGGCTCTCGAAAAGACCGAACTCCGCAACGATGCCTATTATCTCCAGAAATTCACCCTCGAACTGGAAGACTGGGAGACTGTTCGCCAACGCCAACGCGACGGATCGGACAATCTTCGGGCGATGAATATCTCCTTTGGTGCTTTTGTCGCCATCAATACGCTTCGCCAGGGATGCTCCTCGCAAGCCCAGCAGTCGGTCGCCGAATTGCGGATGGACATTCCTTATTTGTCCGAAACTATACGCCTGATTGAATCAGGCGGATTCACCGGACTGCCCGCCGTAGAAGCCTGGTTTTGCAGTTACAAAGCACTTACCGAAACCGAAAATGAAGGGTATTTTCGACGGTTAAAGCAACATATCGTTCAGGATGCCCGCCGTTTCCCCGATTCCGACCTCCGCGATTTGTACATTCTCGCTATCAATGTGTGTATCAAGCGGATTAATATTGCCGACAAAAAATACATCAATGAGGCATTTGAATTGTATAAAAGCGGACTGGAATGCCGCATTTTTCTTGAAAACGGTTACCTTTCCAAGTTTACTTACCGCAACGTGCTGAACCTCGCCGTGGCCATCGGCGCGTGGGAATGGTCATTGATCTATCTTCATGAATTCCGGGAATACCTGCCTCCTAAAGAGCGCGACAATACCTTCACGTACAACCTCGCCACGTACTATTTTCGGAAAAAAGACTACGAACAAGCACTTGAATTGCTCCGGCAAGTTGATCTTAAAGACATGCTGGAAAACTTCGATTCCCGCCGGATGCTCCTGCGCATCTATTATGAAAACAACGAGTGGCAGGCACTGGCCTCTCTGCTTGACAGCTTCGAAATCTACCTGCGCCGCAACAAAGGCGGTGGGTATCACCGGGATATGTATAAAAATATGGTGCGCTTTTTGAAAAAGATGACGGCATTGGCTCCAGGGAATACGCCGGCAAGAGAAAAATTGAAGTTGGATATTTCCAAAACGACCTATTTAGCAGAAAGAGAATGGTTGCTGGCTGTATTAAAATAAGTATCTTTGTGCGCCTTTTTGGCAATAAAGTAAAAATGGCTACACCACGCACGGTCGCATTCCACACCCTCGGCTGCAAACTCAATTATTCGGAGACCTCGGCACTCGCCCGGTTATTCGAACAAAGCGGGTATTTACCCGTAAAATTTGAAGAGGAAGCCGATATTTATGTTCTCAATACTTGTTCTGTCACGGAGCAAGCCGACAAGGAATGTAAAAAAATCGTGCGCCAGGCTCTGCGCCGCCAACCCGATGCTTTTGTGGTGGTAACAGGCTGTTATGCCCAGCTCAAACCGCAGGAAATCGCCGAAATTCCCGGTGTTGATCTGGTCCTCGGTGCGGGTGAAAAATTTCGTATCCTCGAATACGTGGACGAACTGACCAAAGCGCAGGGAAAAGGCATGATCCACGCCGGTGAAGTGCGCGATGTCAATACGTTTAATGCCTCCTTTTCATTTGGCGACCGTACCCGGTCTTTCCTGAAAGTACAGGACGGGTGCGATTATAAATGTTCGTTTTGCACGATCCCGCAAGCACGCGGTGCAAGCCGTTCCGATACCGTGGAGCAGGTACTGCATAATGCCCGGCAGATTGCCGAAATGGGCGTCAGGGAAATTGTACTTACAGGCGTCAATTTGGGCGATTTTGGCAATGGAACGGCTGTTATTGAAGGTGAAAAACCCAGGAAAGAAGCGCTTTTTGCTGATTTAGTGAAGGAATTAGAGCAAGTGGAAGGTATCAGCCGTTTCCGGATTTCGAGTATTGAACCGAATTTGCTGACGGAAGAAATTATACAGATGGTCAGTGAAAGTGAGCGTTTTATGCCGCATTTTCACGTGCCGCTCCAATCGGGTAACGACAAGCAACTCCGCGATATGCGCCGCAGGTACAAACGCGAATTGTACGCCGACCGTGTGGCTGCTATTCACCAATATATGCCGCATGCCTGCATTGGTTGTGATGTGATTGTGGGCTTTCCAGGCGAAACTGAGGAAGATTTTTTAGAGACCTACCGGTTTATCAGCGACCTGAACATCTCTTACCTGCATGTGTTTACTTATTCTGAACGCGCTAATACGCTGGCTGCGGAGCTGCCCGGCGTGGTACCTATAGTGGAACGCCGTCGCCGCAATGCGGCACTTCGCGGGCTTTCAGATATGAAACGGCGTGCATTCTATGCACAATTTGAAGGTAACGAACGGCCTGTTCTGTTCGAACAACATAAAAATCCTGTACTCATGACTGGTTTTACAGACAATTATGTAAAAATTGAAGCCCCACTTCAGCCTGCATTGATCAACACGATTGCTCCAGTTCGTCTTGGGGCGCTGTCTTTGGACGGCGATGCTGTACAAGCCCAAATATTGTCGGGCAAAGCGGCTTTTCAAAAAGCAGCTTTGGTAGTGTCGATGGTTATCGGGTTGTTTGTCCAGGCATTCGCCCAACAGGAGGCTCCTGGAACAATGCACCTGAAAGACGCTATCCAGATGTCGCTGGACAACAGTGCCCAATTGAAAAAAGCACAACTCGACCGAACGGCTTTGGACGAGCGGATCAAAGAACAACGCAGCAGCGCCTTGCCGCAGGTAAAAGCGGGAGTCAATTTTGACGCATTTCCACTGCTTCCAACCCAATTGATTCCCGGAGAAGTACTTGGTCGCCCCGACGGTTCATTTGTGCCCGTGCAATTCGGTCGCCCCTGGCAACTGACTGGCAGCATCTCCGCCGAGCAGATCCTCTATTCCGAAGCAGGCCGCCGGATGTCGCCCGTGATAGACGCCACCCGTGCCCTGACCGACCTGCTGACTGAACGGACGGAAGATGAAGTGACTTACCAAACCATTACAATATGGTACCAGTATTTCCAAACGGCACAATTGCGCCGCACAGTCGATGCCAACCACGAGAAATTAGCCGCGCTAAAAAAAATCGCCGACCTGCAATTTGTCAACGGTTATATCACCTCCACCGACGTTAAAAGGATCAAAGTAGCACTTACCAACCTCGAAACCCAGCGTTTCAACTTAGACAATGGTATTGATGCGCTGCGCGAAACCCTTCAGTTCGTATGCGGCATACCTTATGAACAGGCTATCGATCCCAAGGAAGATCTCGAATCGCCGGCTGCGGACTCTTCAGAGTGGTTAGCCGTTGAGTTGGAGGTGGAAAACACGAAAGAGATGCGGTTATTGGGCCGTCAGGCTGAAATCAATACGATCCAGTCCCATTCCGGCAAGGCCGCCAATTGGCCGGTGATCAGCGCTTATGCCACAGGCTGGGTGCAAAACCAAGGCAATGATCCTGCTTTTTTTGTGACCAAACGCTGGTACGGTATGGCTGCTGTGGGGGTGAAAGCGCAAGTGTCGCTTTTCGATGGTTTCCGGCAAAAGCATAAAAATGCCCTGTTGCATATTGATTTGCAAAAAATCAGAGAAGATATGCGCCAGTTGACCTCCGCCAAAGCATTGGAATTCCGGCAGGCGCGCGCACAATTCACCGGGTCATTGCGCAGCCTCAAAACCCAGGTAGACAATGTGGCCCTCGCCCGCGAAATCATGGACAAACTGGCACTCCGGTATAAAGAAGGTGAAATTCCACTCACCGATCTGCTCAATGCTCAAACGGCTCTCTCGGAAGCCGAAACCAATTACTGGCAACAGGTTTTTAGTTATAAACTGGCGGTTTTGCGATTGGCGAAGGTGACAGGACGGTTAGGGGTTTTCAGGACACGGTAACTTAGGTTTTTAAGATAATAAAGCAGTAGAAAGAACATGACGCAGCCCGCACCATACCAACCACACCATAAAGTCCGCATCGTCACTGCAGCCAGTCTTTTCGACGGTCATGATGCTGCCATCAATATTATGCGCCGCATTATGCAGTCGAGCGGCGCGGAGATTATTCACCTCGGCCACAACCGCTCTGTACAAGAGATCGTCGATTGTGCCATTCAGGAGGATGTGCAGGGTATCGCCATTACCTCTTACCAAGGTGGCCACGTAGAGTTTTTTAAATACATGTACGACCTGCTCCAGGAACGCGGCGCCGGACATATTAAAATCTTCGGCGGCGGCGGCGGCACTATTTTGCCCTCCGAGATCGCAGAACTACAAGGCTACGGCATTACCCGCATCTACCATCCCGATGATGGCCGGTCGATGGGATTGCAGGGAATGATCAACGATGTTTTAGAAAAATGCGATTACCCTATCGGATTTTCCCTCAATGGCGAGGTCAAGCATTTAGCCGAATTTAGCCTTGGCGAAAAAATAGATTTTACGGATGTCGCTTCCGTCAATCAACGCAATGCTATAGTGGCCCGCCTCATTTCTGTGGCGGAAAACAACCCGGATTTTTATGAAAAAGACGTAGCACCTCACCTTACCCAACGAGCAAACAGGCAAACACCTGTCCTCGGTATTACCGGTACTGGCGGCGCGGGAAAATCTTCGATGGTGGACGAACTGGTGCGCCGTTTTTTATTTTATTTCCCCGACAAAACCATCGCTATTGTTTCTGTGGACCCTTCTAAGCGCAAAACCGGCGGCGCACTCCTCGGCGACCGTATCCGGATGAACGCCCTCAATCCGTCCATCGCAGGCGGTCGCGTGTACATGCGCTCCCTCGCGACCCGGCAAAGCAATCTGGCCTTGTCCAAATATGTACATGCTGCTGTCGATATCCTGCAAGCGGCTCATTTTGACCTGATTATCCTCGAAACAAGCGGTATTGGTCAGTCAGATACAGAAATCATCGACCACTCCAATATTTCCCTGTATATGATGACACCTGAATTCGGTGCCGCCACACAGTTGGAAAAAATCGACATGCTCGATTTCGCGGATGTGATCGCCATCAATAAATTTGACAAACGCGGTGCCCTCGACGCCCTGCGCGATGTGCGCAAACAGGTGCAACGCAATCGCAATGCCTGGGACAAAGCAGTCGACGATATGCCGGTTTTTGGGTGTATCGCTTCTCAATTCAACGACCCCGGTGTCAATCAGGTGTTTTTCAGGCTGCTCGACCTGCTCGACGAAAAATGCGACACCGGTTTCAAAGTGAAACACCTGGCCGAAAAAGCGATCAGCGAAAAAGTGTACATCATTCCGCCCAACCGCACCCGGTATCTTTCCGAAATTTCGGAGAACAACCGTGCGTACGACAAATGGGTCGAAAAACAGGTCAATATTGCGCGAAGATTGTTCGGTTTGCGCCTTACCATCGACGGATTACCAGCAGGCAGTCCTATTGCTGAAACACTCGAACAACATTACACCGACCTCCAAAAAGACCTCGCAGGGGACTCCCTTCGGATCGTGGAAGGTTGGGACCACAAACGCGCCCGTTATGCCGCTGAGGAATACATTTACCAGGTGCGGGGCAAAGACGTAAAGGTCAATTCCTACACGGAAAGCCTTTCTCATACCCGTATTCCGCGTGTTTCACTGCCCAAATTCAAGGACTGGGGCGAAATCCTCCGTTGGTCGCTGTTGGAAAATGTGCCCGGTGAATTTCCTTACACTGCCGGCGTTTTTCCATTCAAACGCCAGGGCGAAGATCCCACCCGGATGTTTGCTGGAGAAGGCGGTCCGGAACGCACCAACAAACGCTTCCACTATGTATCGCTCGGATTGCCCGCAGCGCGCCTGTCCACCGCTTTCGATTCGGTGACCTTGTACGGCGAAGACCCCGATTACCGGCCCGATATCTATGGCAAAATCGGCAATTCCGGTGTTTCTGTCTGTTGCCTGGACGATGCCAAAAAACTCTACTCCGGTTTTGATCTTTGCGATCCGAAAACATCGGTATCGATGACCATCAACGGTCCGGCGGCTACTGTGGCAGCTTTTTTCATGAATGCAGCCATTGACCAGCAATGTGAAAAGTACATCCGCGCCAACGGACTGGAACATTTGGTGGAAGCCAAACTCCAGGAAAAATACGACAATAATAGTCTCCCCCGGTCCACCTACCGCGGAGAACTACCAGAAGGCAACGACGGACTTGGCCTGCTGCTGCTCGGTATCACCGGCGATGAAGTGTTGCCTCCGGATGTGTATAGTGAGTTGAAAAACAAAGCATTGCAATCTGTTCGGGGTACCGTTCAGGCTGATATTCTCAAAGAAGACCAGGCCCAAAATACCTGTATTTTCAGTACAGAATTCAGTCTGCGCGTCATGGGCGATGTGCAAGAGTACTTTATTACGAATAAAATCCGCAATTTTTACTCTGTATCTATTTCTGGCTACCATATTGCCGAAGCCGGCGCGAATCCAATTTCTCAGTTGGCCTTCACGCTGGCCAATGGATTCACCTTCGTGGAATATTACCGCAGCCGCGGCATGCGTATTGATGATTTTGCACCCAATCTGTCCTTCTTTTTCTCCAATGGGGTCGATCCGGAATACGCCGTGATTGGGCGCGTGGCCCGTCGTATCTGGGCGAAAGCCATGAAACGCCTGTACGATGCCAACGAGCGCAGCCAAATGCTGAAGTATCATATTCAGACCTCCGGCCGTTCTTTGCACGCACAGGAGATTGCCTTCAACGATATCCGAACGACCCTTCAGGCGTTGTATGCCATTTATGACAACTGTAACTCCTTGCATACCAATGCCTACGATGAGGCGATCACCACGCCTACCGAAGAATCGGTGCGCCGGGCAATGGCTATTCAGTTGATTATCAACCACGAACTAGGATTAGCCAAAAACGAAAATCCGATGCAGGGATCTTTCATTATTGAAGAACTCACGGACCTGGTAGAAGAGGCCGTCCTCACGGAATTCGACCGTATTACGGAGCGCGGCGGTGTATTAGGGGCGATGGAAACCATGTACCAGCGCGGCAAAATCCAGGAAGAAAGCCTGTATTACGAAACCCTCAAACACACAGGTGAACTCCCGCTCATTGGCGTCAATACTTTTCTTTCCAAAGACGGTTCGCCCACTATTCTTCCATTGGAGGTAATCAGGGCCACAGAAGCGGAAAAAGAAGACCAGATCGTGACCCTCCGCAACCTGCACCAGGCGGGCGCCCATAAAGCACACCAAACTTTACGCAAATTGCAGCAAACCGCCGTTCAAAACGGCAATATTTTTGCGGAATTGATGGACGCAGTAAAGGTTTGTTCTTTGGGGCAGATTACGAATGCGTTGTATGAGGTGGGTGGGCAGTACCGGCGGAATATGTAATTAGGGGGAGGTTTCGGGGTTTCTGGTTGCTTGGGTTTCTGGTTGCAGCGTTTTCTTGTATAGTAGGCGATGAATGTCTGCCAGAGGTGTGTAGTAATGCGTGGATAATGTAAAATGTCCTTATATTTGTATGTCAATAACTGAGTATGCTTATTCAATTAGAAGTGAACAATATACAGAATAAAGTTATGCTCAGAACTCCTATAATCATCACATTTCTATTTTTTACTTCACTCGGGTTATCCGCCCAGCAAACCTGGGTCACCTTCCGCGTAAACGTCGACAACCTCCGCGTGCGGAATGCACCCGATAAAAACGCAAAAGTGGTCACCGAACTGCCTGAGCATACCCAATTAAAGTATTTGAACGAAACAGCGGGCTCCTGGGACGAAGTCACCCTCCGCAACCAAAAACATAAAGCGCGGTGGTACAAGGTGGAAACCATGGATGGTGCAACAACGGGCTGGGTGTATGGCGGCGCAGTAGTACTTTCTGCTGTCTATGCCGAAGCCGGCACGAAGGCGCCCGAATGGCATTACGACTTTCTCGATCTCCATGCCGTCAATCAGACAGTCTATAATGTAGTGGCCGCAACAGTTAAGAATGCCATGGTATACGATACCTTGGAGCACCAGTTAAATGATTCCACTATCCTGCTGAAATTTGATAATGGCCAACAAAAGAAGATAGTGAGCACGCCGCCGGATTATGAAGAAAACCGGCAGATCTTCGCCTATCTCGGTCAAATCACGGCAGCCCACCAATACCTGGTTGCCGGCGAGTATTACGAAGGTTCGGATATTCGTATGTACGATATCCGCACCGGGAGTGAAATAGTTTCACAGAATTTCCCGAAAATCCCACAGATTTCACCTGATGCACAGTGGCTGGCTGGTATCTGGGACAACAGTCCTTATGAAGATGAAAGCGGTATCCAGATCTATAAAAATATATCGGAAGGCGTTTTTGAATTCGCCCTCATTACCCTTCAGAACATCCAATGTTCCGATATCTGCTGGGACAAAGCAGGCAATATTTATTTTAAATACCGGCATTTCACGGAAGACCAGCATGCCGTGCATTACTATTGTTTAAAAATGCCGCAGTTGTAGGGGCTTCCTATCGGTTTTCTTACCTTTGCCCCCCGTTTCCGGAACTATTTCACCAGAACCGGCATTTATTACCTGTCCCAATTCACCACTCAACTATATTCTATTATGACACTCGAAGAAAGAATCAACAAAGACATCGTCACCTACATGAAAGCGAAAGACGATGTGTCCCTGCGTGGCGTGCGCGCGATCAAAAGCACGATCCTGCTGGCAAAAACTGACGGCTCAGGACAAGTCATCGACGAAACACGGGAAGTGCAGATGTTGCAAAAATTGGTCAAGACCCGCCAGGAATCTTACGATATTTATATGAAAAATGGCCGCGAAGAACTGGCGGTCAAAGAAAAAGAAGAAATTGATGTGATTCGCAAATACTTGCCCGAAATGATGGAAGGGGAAGCCCTCGAAAATGTGGTGCGACAAATCATCGCTGCATCAGGTGCCACTTCCGCTAAAGATATGGGTAAAGTAATGGGTGCCGCTAACAAACAATTAGCCGGTAAAGCCGAGGGCCGGGCCATTTCTGAAATGGTAAAACGACTCCTTGGAGCTTAATTTTGATTTCAGATGTAAGATTTCAGATTTCAGATTGCGTTTTGTGATGAGGGACAAGTACCAGATTTGTGAGGGGAAATATACCAAGTTTTGACAGGCGTATTCATCATTTTCATGGAAGGAAACAGCGTATTGTGGCCAAATCTGAAATTTGAAATCTTACTTCTGAAATCTGAAATCAAAAAACAACTCACAAGCGGTTGACCTCCTGAAATCTTACGTCTAAAATAAAAACGACACTCAAGTGGTTGGATAGCACGACCTGCAAATCGAATTAATTCTTGCTAATGCGGAATTTTACACTCCTGTTCCTGTTTCTGTACAGCCCGCTCTCCGCCCAAATCGTCAATATCGAAGAATTGCGCATCAGGGGAACCAATGACTCCATGCGGTGGTACGGCGCGCTGAAAGGTGCCTGTCAACTGTCTAAAGTGAAAGAACAATCGTTGTTGGTACATGGCGAGTCGCAGGTGCAGTATAAACACGACCGCAGTATCTGGTTGCTCCTGCTCAACACCAACTTTGTAAGTGCAGGCGACCGCGATTTCGTTAACGCTACTTTTGGGCATCTGCGGTACAATTACAAAATTAAAACACCGCTTTCCTGGGAAATATATGTGCAGCAACAAACGAATAAATTGCTCCTGATCAAAAACCGCTCTTTGGCCGGTACAGGTTTGCGGCAGCGCCTTTTTATTAATGAAGCACAAAACAGCCGGCTTTATCTCGGAACAGCCTATTTGTACGAACGCAACCAGTATACAGGTGATTTTGGCCGGAAATACTGGCATAGAATCAGTAATTATGTGAGCGTTACATTGCACAACAAAAAAACCGGGGGAGTAGTACAAGCCACTACTTACTGGCAACCTGTCATTGGATTCATTAAAAAATCCCGGATTTCCACAGAATGGACACTGGAACTCCCCATGGGCAAACACCTGCGGTTTTCTTCCGATTTCGCCTGGAGCACCGACCGGAGTCTCCCGGAGGGGGCACCCTTGCAGGTGTATACGTGGCAAAACGGGGTGGTGTGGCGGTTGTAAAATTTCAAAAATGTTTCCTCATTACTATATACAAGTCTGTTATGCATAAAAGTTATCTGCTGCTTTTCTTCCTTTTTCTGGTGCAGCTCCTGTCAGCCCAAACCATTCCCATCCAAATTGAACTCTCCGAAAACAAAACCACGCCTATCGTCGGTGCTACTGTTAAACTCACCGACCGGTCTGATACCATCCATATCCTTTTTGCCATTACCGACCAGGCTGGCAAATCCGTTTTTGAGGTGCAACTGAACCAACAGTATACTTTAGATGCTACGTACACCGGACTAAAGCCCCTTCAAAAAGGCATCACCATTACCGATCAAAAAAAGGTATTTCGCTTTATCATGGCCGAAGATGCTACGGCGCTCGAAGGAGTCACCATTAAAGCGAAAAAACCATTGATGCGCCAGGAAGACGATAAAACCATCGTTGATCCGGAGGTACTTGCGGAGTCGAGTAATAATGTGTACGAAATTATCGAAAAAACGCCGGGCCTTTTTATCGATCAGGACGGTAATGTATACCTTAACAGCGCCACGCCGGCCACCATCTATATCAATGGCCGTGAACAAAAAATGAGTGCGTCCGACATTGCTTCTATGCTCAAAAGCCTGCCCCCCAACAGTGTAGAACGATTAGAAATCATACGCACGCCTTCGGCGAAATATGATGCCAGTGGCGGTAGCGGTATTGTGAATGTCGTCCTGAAAAAGGGGGTGAAAATCGGCCGGACTGGCAGTGCGAATGCCGGACTGAATCAAGGCCGTTTTGGCAATCAAAATGTCGGATTTACCCTGAATAACAGCGATGGCGGCCGCACGTCCAATCTCAATGTCAATTACAGCCACCGCAATTCTTATGATCAATTGATCACCACGCGCCAGTTGACCGCCGATTCGAGTCTGACGCAGGATGCTTATTCTGTATTACCCGGCCAAAACCTGTATTTGGGTTATGGACTCGGTTTTGAGCCTGCTGATAAATGGGAAGTAGACCTGGACGGCCGGGTCAACTATGGCTTGAGCAATACTGAAACTACTACTAACAACCAGATTGTCCGCCAAAATAACGCGGAAATCCTCAATGACAACCAGAATAATTTGTTCAATGACGGTCGAAATTTTTCCCTAAACCAGGGACTGGCGGCCAAATTCAAAATAGATACCATCGGCTCCGAACTCACCGGCGATCTTTCGTACAATTTCCAGGACAACCATACCAACCAGGATTTTGATTTGATCTCCCTGATTCCATCCAGTACAACGGCTTTGGGCGGCGCGGGTGATATTGGCAGTAACAGGTATTTTTTGGCTGCAAAAATTGACCTCAAGTACAAACTGCACCATTCAATTACCCTCGAATCAGGGTTAAAATCAGCGATACAGGATTTTAAAAATGCGACAGCCTTCACGTTAAAAGTGAATGGCATATCCAGCCCTGACCCTTTTAGAACGAATACGTTTCACTTCAGGGAATCGATTCATGCGGCATACCTGCAGGCCTCCAAACCGTTTTCGGGATTTATACTGAAAGTGGGCACCCGACTGGAAAATACCAATATGGAGGGCCGGCAGGTCGTGCCTTCCGATACGGCTTTTCAAATTCACCGCACCGACTTATTTCCGTATGTGTATTTGAGTCATCGGGTGATGGCGATTGCGGGCTATGAATTGCGGGGATATTTGGTATGCCGGCGGTCTATTTCCCGGCCGTCTTACAGTTACCTCAATCCGTTTCCGCGATTTCTGGACCAATATCTCTACGAGTCGGGTAACCCGGCGCTGCGACCACAGTTTACGCAGAACTACGAGTTCAATATCAGTTTCGATGAGATGCCGATCCTGGCTTTGGGCCGCAATTACACCACCGATATTTTTACCAATGTCATTTACCAGGACCCCGGTTTGCCCGGTGTGGCTTACCGGACTTACGATAACCTGGGTAAAAATGAAGAGACCTATTTCAAATTAGTGGGGGCACTTCCTCCCGGGGGAGCGTATTTTTTTGTAGCCGGAGCGCAATATAATTATAACAAATACAATGGTTTATATGAAAACCAACCATTGACCTTTAACAGAGGCAGTTGGTCATTTTTTACCTACCACCAGTTGAAACTGGGCAACCGCTCCATGCTGACCCTCAATGGCTTTTTTCGGTTGAAAGGGCAGCAACAGTTTTATGAACTCAGTAATTTTGGAGGAGTAGCCATGACCCTCAACCGGCAATTTTTAGACAAAAAACTTACTGTTACGTTGTCGGCCAACGATATTTTTTACACCAACCGAAATACCTTCCAAATCAACCAGGGCAATATCGAGGCCAATGGGGAGCGGCGTGGCGATACCCGCAGGGTAGGGGTGAATGTGCGGTATAATTTCGGACTGAAGAAGAGAGAGGAGCGGGGGAATATGTTTAATTATGAGGGGGAGAATTAAAGGAATATCGAATATCGAACACCGAAGTAACCTAGCGTACACTACATTATTAGTTGAAATCAAGTAAAAGCCTGAAATATTCCCTGTTTAGGCCTTCTCCACGCTACTTCGACATTCGGTGTTCGATATTCCTACTAAACAATCGGGGTGAGTGTATAGTGGTGAGTGGTTAGGGTATGAAAGCGGTAAAACGACTGGAATATTTAATCAAGGAATTGAGGAATAATTTAATAGGTAACCATACAGCCGCCTTCGGCGGCGATGAAATAAAAAAATAACTGCCTTTCCGCATGTTGTATTGGGGCTCCGAAAGATGGTGAGGTGTAATAAACGGCAAAAAATGCGGCTAATTTATTACGCACTGAATGAGGATGTGCAAAAAGGGGCATAAGTCTACAGATAAAAAACGGTAGCAAATAATATTCTGATTTCCGGGCGGATTACCTTTCCGAAGGTTTCAAGCCTTCGGGAAGGTAAGGAACTGGTGATATTTAATTTCCCCGCAAAAAAGCGGGCGGTATTTCTCCGGCCTTTTTTCACAGCCTCAGCCGGAACTTAAAAATCAGTCACCTCAACAAGTCTTTTTATTCACTCTGCTATATGACGATGGTGATCACTTTGGTTATTGGCCACAGGTCGCTATGTAGTTAACTATCGTCATCCCCTTGCGTGAGAAACATCACCAACCGTGGGACAAATAAGCCTATACTTTTGTGAGTAAGTATTCACACACTTTTTATTTTATAAAATTTCCAAATCATGAAAATTTCATTTTTATATCTGTCAGCATTGTTTTGTTGAGCCTTGGAGCAACCAGTTGCGAAAAAGACAATGCCTTCGAACGAAGGGCATTCTTGATGTGAATCAGGAACATGGTTACACCAACATCGACCTGGAGAATAACCAGTATAATCTCGATAATTTGTCCTCTGAGCCTCTCAGCGATGAGGAGCGGAATAGTATCCTGTTCATGCGGG
Organism: Saprospiraceae bacterium; assembly: GCA_044350415.1. Taxonomy (GTDB): domain Bacteria; phylum Bacteroidota; class Bacteroidia; order Chitinophagales; family Saprospiraceae; genus M3007. The sequence goes on from JBILHQ010000016.1 coordinate 32,066, forward strand.
AGGAGGAGAAAGTTGCAAGAGATGCCTACATCCAGTTGTTTGAAAAGTGGAGTCAGCCTGTTTTTAACAACATTTCCAATACGAGCAGACACACATGTGGAGACGATAAAGCGCCCAGTTTTGAGGCCGTAACTACACAAGGTAATATCAACTTCCCTTCAGATTATTCAGGGAAATGGGTGATATTATTCAGTCACCCTGCTGGTTTTACGCCGGTGTGCACCGCAGAATTTATGACGTTTGCCAGTATGCAGGCTGATTTTGCCGCCTTAAATACACAACTGGTGGGTTTATCAATTGATGGGCTATACAGCCACATCGCCTGGCTCCGCACGATCAAGGAAAAAATAGAATTTAATGGATTGAAGAATATCGAGGTCACTTTTCCGCTGATCGAAGATATCACGATGAATGTTGCTAAACAATACGGCATGATTCAGCCCGGCGAAAGCAGCACCAAGGCAGTAAGAGCAGTATTTTTCATTGATCCCAAAGGGATGGTGCGCGCTATGATCTATTACCCGCTATCGTTGGGAAGAAATTTTGATGAATTGAAACGTGTCATTATTGCCTTACAAACTGCCGATGCATACAGTATTGCTACACCGGCAAACTGGCAGCCAGGTGATGATGTAATCGTTCCAACAGCAGGTTCCTGCGGCGTTGCGAAAGAACGGATGGATAGTAAAGACGAAAATGTAAAGTGTTATGATTGGTTTTTCTGCACTAAAAAATTATCGATAGAGCAGGTGAAAAACCCGCTAATTAAGTAGTAGGTACCGCCAATGAGGTGACGTTTTAACGAGATTACATCGATATGTTTTATGAAACTTAAACCACGTCAATTAGAAATTCTGGAAGCCGCCGGTACCATCCTCAATGAAGAGGGCATCGGCGGCCTGACCACTAAGCACTTAGCCAAGCGGGTAGGTTTTACAGAGTCGGCTTTGTATCGGCACTATTCAAGTAAGGAAGAAATCCTTGCCGCCTTGTTGCAATACCTATATGTCAATATGGAGGACCGGTTACCGCCAATTGCAGCAATGACGGCGGTTGCACCTGCCGAACGCCTGCGCCAACTATTCGGAAGTCAACTGGAGTATCTCGCAGAATATCCGCATTTTCTGCTGACGATCTTTTCCGAGGGACTGTTGAAATACAGCCCGATGATTAAAGACTGTATGCTGCAAATCATGGCTATTATGCGCAGTACTGTAATGCGTGTTATCCGGGACGGGCAAAAAAATAAGGATTTCGTTGACCATATTTCCGCTGAAGAACTGACCCATATCTTCATGGGCTCGTTCCGTCTGCTCCTGCTTCAATGGCGGATAGAAGATTTTAAATCTGACGTAAAATATGCTGAAAACCAACACATTGAAAACCTTATTTCACTCATTTCAATTCGTTGAGTCAATACCTCACTGATTGCCCAATTTTTTTCTAATGACAATATCTGAGTTACTCGTATCCGATCAGGCAGGGCCCCTATTCCGTCCCCTTTTCAAGGCCCAAAATGGCCGTTTGACCGCCATTAGCCTGCGTAAGGGCGAGGTTATCAAAGAACACAAAAGCCCGGTGCCAGCCATGCTGCTGGTATTGGAAGGTGCCGTGCTGTACGAACAGCCGGGAGAGGGTATTTCGCGCCCGATCGGTGCCCTGGCCTACACCGACATTCCACCAGACACGATCCACCAGGTGACCGCTGAAACCGACGCTTATTGCATATTGGTTCAATAGGTTTTCCAGCAAAAAAACTTTTTATGAAAAAAATATTCTTTTCGTACTCGCTTTTGTGTTGGTCGGAACGGAGCAAATAGTAATACAAAATCGCTGTCTGATTGTCTGAAAATCGCTTTAGACAACAACGCTTCGATCGCCATTTCCCGCGAAGGTGTGGCCTTAAGTCTCGAAAAAAGCTGCGAGGTAAGCATCTCATTGCGCTCAAAAGTCGCCGCGCCCGGCCTTTCGATTGTTTCAATGTATGGATTTTATGGTTACAGTCGGTTTGGGGAAATGAGCGGCTGGCACAACAGGGGAATTTGTTCCGGGAAAAATACGACCTCGACCTGCGAAATGCCGAAATCAACATCCATGAGTGAAAGGGGCAAAAGGGCTGGAATATTTAGCAACATGTCGCGCTATTTCAACGGAACTGCCCCAAAAGGAATGGGGTGTTGACATGTAATTTGTAAAGAAAAGTTGAATCTGTATATATTTGCTGCTGCGTTCCCGCTATCGGACCAATATTCCCGACAAATCTGGTATTCATTTGGTTTTGCTTGGCATTGATAATTGTCTTGTATGAAACTGGAGTGGCGGGCAAGCACTCATTCTTGCCAATTGAAAAAGCAATAAGAATAAGGATAGGTGTCCTAGTTTGGGCTCGTCGCAAGATGTCTATTGTATCAGTTAAATTATATATTCACCGGATTTTAAAATATAAAATAATGGCTATCAGGACTTTACTTTTGTTGTTAATTGGATTCACGCCTTTTGTCAACCCTCCCAAGAGAGAATTCTATCAAATCAAAATTTACAATGTCAATAGCAAAGAACAAGAAATGCGCCTGGAGCGTTATCTGAAAGATGCCTATATCCCCGGGTTGCACAGAATGGGTATAAAAACGATTGGTGTGTTCAAACCTGTTGCTACAGATACGGTATCTTTTGGAAAGTTGATTTATGTATTGACGCCTGTCAAAAACTTGGACCAATTATTAGTCATTCCTAAGAAACTCAATGAAGATGCGGCTTATCTAACCGCTGGTAAAGATTATATTGATGCGGAATACAAAAATCCACCTTATTCACGCTTTGAAACCATTGTTTTAGAGGCATTTTCTGATAACCCGAAACTTACGCTTCCGAAACTCAATGGACCTAAAAGCGAAAGGATTTATGAATTGCGGAGCTATGAAGGGTATACCGAAAAAATATATCAAAACAAGGTGAAAATGTTCAATGAGGGAGGCGAAGTGAAATTATTCTCAAGACTTGGTTTTAATGCCGTGTTTTACGGGGAAGTCATTTCGGGCAGCCATATGCCTAACCTGATGTACATGACGACATTTGACAACAAAACTTCAAGGGATGCACACTGGAAAGAATTTGGGAATGCGCCAGAATGGAAAAAACTTATTGCAGACCCCCAATACATGAACAATGTATCCAAAAATACCAGTTATTTTATTTGCCCAACGGAATTTTCCGACATTTAGCAGCGTGTCACGTTGATAAATATAGAAAAAAAAACTCCATGCAATATGGAAATCCGTGGTACCATCCTTGCCTTCATCATTTTCCTGTGCGTACGTGCGAACGCGCAAAGCGTTTATTTTTTTACAGACGGGCCACCTTATCCGCCAGGCTTTTGGAAACTGGATGTAAACACCTGTACTATTTGCCCGGTTTTTTCTCCAAACATTTCCAGCCAAAGCAATGATTGGGGTAATGGTTCATTAATACTGCCTGATGGCAATATATTGATATTGCGTACCCTGGGAAATAGTGGGCCATCGGGAGGGCTGCTTCGTTTTGATCCACCCAATACCACTCCAATCAATTATATTCCCGGTCCGCTTTTCTCAGGTGGTTGTGTTGCCCCTGATGGTACGGTTTTTCTTTCCGGTGATTTCGGGCTTTACACCTTTAATCCGGCGAATAATACCATAACGTTGGTAGGGAATTATCCGGCAGGCCAGCAAAGTATGGAGAATATCTATTTTCAAAACGGGCAGTTGCACGGTTTTTGTTGCTCCAATGCCGGTACGCAGTCTATTGTAGCCATTAATATCAGCAATCCAGCCGCCTCCACGGTGGTAGGAAGTGCTTGGTTCGGGTTTACGGCTGTGACTACTGCCTCAGACGGTGTGCTTTATGGATATAACAGCTTTGTAAGTGGTAACCTGCCTTACGGTTTTTACGCTGTAGGAGTGCCGAGCGGTACAACGGCACCCACTTGTGTGCCACCTGTTCCGCCGCCTTATGTCTTTGCCTTAGGTTCCGTTAGAAGTATGATGGCGGCACCTCCAGGCGCGCCTGATTTGCCCTGTCTGTGTTTGGCGCAAAATTCGACACCGGTTCAAACACAAATGCATGTCTGTGTACCCTCCAATGTTACCGTCAGTTTTTCCAGCAATTTCAGTCCGGATTTTAACGATGTAGTGCGCTATATCCTGTACACCGATCCGGCCAACCCGATGGGTAGTATTTTGCAAATCAATACCATGCCTGTTTTTACCTATACCCCGCCGATCCAACCCAATATAAACTATTACGTTGCCCAAATTATCGGCAACCCGCTGAACGGCAATATTGACCCTGCCGATCCTTGTCTCGCAATTTCTGAGGCGACAACAGTAGTGTGGCGGCCTAAACCGACAATTATATCCCTGACAACGACAACCGGAAATATTTGTGGAGATGACTGTGGTACAGTGATACTAACCATGAGCGGTACACCGCCGTTTTCATACTCCTGGCAATTACAACAAGGCGGAAATGTGCTGCCCCCTTTGCAAGTTGTTTTTAACAGTTTGGTCAATCCTGCTACGATCCAGGCATGTCCACCTGTGGGCATAACAGGGCCTGCGGATGTTGTTATTTGTGGGTTGTTGGATGCTTATTGCCCGAATCCATAAAATCACACAACATTTGACCGGAATCCTGCATAAATGGTATCTTGCCGCTGAATTTATTAACGGAACTAAACTATGCGTCTTTTTTGCAGATTTTCCCCCCTGCTCTTGTGTTTTCTCGCTTTCGCCGCCTGCAACCGTCCCGGCTATAGCACGCCTCCTCGCGTGCTGGTGTTTTCTAAAACTGCCGGATATCGCCATGCTAGTATTCCAACGGGTGTTGATGCCTTGCGGAAATTGTGTGCGGCAAATGGCATTATGGTCGACTCCACTGAAAATAGTGAAGATTTTACCGAAAAAAACCTCAAGCGGTATGCTGCGGTCGTTTTTCTGTCCACGACCGGCGATGTGCTCAATCCCCAACAGGAAACAGCATTCGAGCGGTATATTCAGGCCGGGGGCGGTTTCGTAGGCATTCACGCGGCTACTGATACCGAATATGGCTGGCGCTGGTATGGCGGATTGGTAGGTGCTTATTTTCTCAGTCACCCCGAACAACAGACGGCCACTTATAACATAAAAGACCACAACCACCCCTCTACGGCGCACCTGAAAGGCGATACCTGGGAACGGAAAGATGAATTGTATAATTTTAAAGACCTCAATCCCAATGTACATGTACTAATCACGATCGATGAAAAGTCGTACAAAGGCGGTGCAAATGGCGAAAATCACCCCACATGCTGGTACCAGGAATACGACGGTGGCCGTGCATGGTATACTGCTGGCGGACATACCAATGAATCGTACAGCGAACCGGAATTTTTGCAACATGTACTGGGCGGCATCACCTATGCCATTGGCCACAACAAAACCGTCAATTACGACAAGTGCCGCACGCCGGCCATGCCTGATCCCACCCGGTTCACCAAAACGGTGCTGGCCGAAGACCTGACCGAACCAATGGAATTCGATATGTTTCCCGATGGAAAAATTATCCTGATCGAACGCAGGGGAGCCATTAAAATATTCGATCCTGCTTCGGGATTGCTCACGGTGGCGCATAAAATGGATGTCCATTCAGAATTGGAGGACGGCCTGATTGGTCTGGCAATAGACCCTAATTATGCCAATAATAACTGGATTTACTTGTACTATTCGCCCCACGAAAAATCGGTTAACCGGTTATCGCGGTTTGTTTTCCGGGGCGATTCGCTCGATAAGGCTTCTGAAAAAATGATTCTGGAAGTAGTGACGCAGCGCGATGAATGCTGCCACGCAGCCGGAAGTGTTGAATTTGATGCCGAAGGGAACTTGTTTTTATCCACCGGCGACAATACCAATCCTTTTGCTTCCGAAGGTTTCGCACCCATAGACGAGCGCACCGGCCGCAGCCCATGGGATGCCCAAAAGTCATCGGCCAATACCAATGACCTGCGCGGAAAAATCCTGCGGATTCACCCCAATGACGATGGTTCCTATTCTTGCCCGCCAGGCAACCTGTTCAATGGCGACAATGGCCTCACCGGTCGCCCAGAAATATATGTAATGGGCTGCCGCAACCCATTCCGGATTTCTATCGACAACCGCCGGAAATACCTGTTCTGGGGGGAAGTGGGCCCCGATGCCGGAGAACCGGATACCATGCTCGGACCGCAAGGCCATGATGAAGTGAATCGCGCACGGTCTGCCGGGTTCTTTGGCTGGCCTTATTTTGTGGGGAATAATAAACCTTATTACCACCACGATTTTGCTTCGGGTGCCCGAGGCCCGCTTTTCGATCCTGCACATCCTGAAAATCATTCCCCAAATAATACGGGTTCCATACAACTTCCGCCAGCACAACCGGCCTTCATCTGGTACCCCTACGCTAATTCTCCGGAATTTCCGCTGGTGCGCAACGGCGGTCGAAATGCAATGGCCGGACCGGTTTATTATTGCGACCAATACCCTGAAAAGACCCGTTTCCCCGATTATTTTAACGGAAAACTCATCACTTACGATTGGATGCGCAACTGGATGATGGCAGTGACCATGGATTCTGTCGGTAATTTCAGCCGGATGGAACCTTTTGGCGACAGCATTAAGCTCAGTCGCCCGATGGATATGCTGGTGGACAAAAACGGTTCCGTTTGGGTGCTTGAATACGGTACACAGTGGTTCAGCCGCAACCCCGATGCCCGCCTCAGCAGGATCGATTATTACAAAGGCAACCGTCCGCCTATGCCGGAATTAGCCTTGGACAAAACGGCGGGTGCAGCCCCTTGTACCGTCCGTTTTGATTTTAGCAACACCCGCGATTACGACGGCGACCGACTGCTTTATCAACTGGATTTTGGCGACGGGGCATCTAAAGAATTCAGCCAAACGATCTTTAAGAAAAAATCAACTGCTCCACCTGCCATGTATGCAATGGCTGGCGACGCCATGCATACTGATGAAGACACTACCGGCAACAGTCCAACGGATCGGTACGGCTATTTGTACCATTATTACAGGAAGCCAGGAACTTATGAAGTGAATATGCGCGTAACAGATCCTTCCGGGGCATCAGCGGTCATCAAACGGAAAATTCTTGTCGGCAATGAACCGCCTGCCGTTTTTTGGGATCTTGGCGGCCACAACCGTAGTTTTTACAAGCCAGGCACCACGATCAATTACGCTATACAGGTCAATGACCGCGAAGATGGATCCTTATCCGCTGGTCAAATCAATCCGGCACTCGTCTCGGCTACCATCGACTACCTTGCACAAGGCTTTGATATGACCCTCATCGCGCAGGGCCACCAAGCAGCTATGGCTGCCAGTGAAAATGCCCGGGGAAAAATCCTGATGGAGCGTTCTGATTGTAAAACCTGTCATGCGATCGACCGAAAAATAAATGGACCCGCTTATCAGGATATTGCACAACGCTATAAAGGAAATGAATTTGCTGTGCGTAACCTTTCTGCAAAAATTATCAAAGGCGGTAGCGGCGTTTGGGGCGAAACAGTCATGAGTGCTCACCCGCAACTTTCCGAAGAAGACGCTGCAGAGATAGTCCTGTGGATCATGTCGCTGGGGAGTCCGGTAAAACCAAGTCAAAGTACGGCCGTCAAAGGCCAATACGCGTTGATTACGCCCAACGACCTGACCCAAAAAGAACCATCATGGCCGGGCACTTATGTATTCAAAGCGGCATACCGGGACCGGGGTAATAACAGCCAGCCATCGCAGGAAGGTGCTGAGGCACTCGCCCTGCGCCCGGCATACCAACAGGCAGAAAAAGCCGACAGTATTTCGGTCGGGGTGCTGCAATATTCACCCGGTAAAGACACCGTGGTGCTCCGCGAAATGAAAGACGGTGCATTTATTCTTTTCAAACGCACGGACCTGACCGGCCTGACAGCGGTGAGTGCCGGGGTAGGCGGAAGTGATAAAAATAATAATTTCGGCGGCGGAAGAATTGAAATTCACCTCGATCGCCCCAAAGGTTTGCTGATCGGTTCGGCTCCGGTTCCGGCGTCAAAACCCGCTTCTAAAATGACCATCACTGAAATTAATATCCCGATCCGGCAGGATTTAACAGATAAGAAATTCCACGATTTGTATATTGTGCTGCGCAATGAAAATGCGCCGTCACAGCCGGTTGGTGCGTTGGATTGGATTCGGTTTGAACTTTAGTATGTTTTCTCCGTGGTTTTTTGTGTAAAATAAATGACATCCCAAGGAACGCAATATGCTGAATATCATAGTGATTGCCTCCGGGCTAAAATTATAATAAGTTGCCCAAGCCTAATCTGATAATCGTACTTCGACATCGCTCAGTCATAAAACCGAATTAATCGCAAATCAAAAATATGCCTTTTCTACTCTACGGTGCCAATGGCTATACCGCCCAGCTCATGTTACCACTGCTGTCAAAATATGGCTTAAAACCCATTCTTGCTGGTCGGTCGGAAGAAAAAATTGTCCCTCTTGCCAAGGAATGGGGTTTTGATTACCGCGTCTTTGACCTGGAGAATCCTGGGGATGTCGACAAAGGGCTGGAAGGTTGCGGTACAGTTTTGCATTGTGCCGGCCCATTTTCTGCCACTGCTCGCCCGATGATGGAAGCGTGTATCCGGAATAAAGTGCATTACTTAGATATCACCGGCGAAATTTCGGTCTTTGAACTGGCGCATTCCATGAATGCACAGGCCGTGGCTGCGGGCATTACCTTATTGCCCGGCAGTGGTTTTGATGTGGTGCCTACCGATTGTCTGGCGCTCCGCCTTAAAAAATTGATGCCCGATGCCACGCATTTGTCACTCGCATTTGCCTCGGTGAAAGGCAGTTTGTCACACGGTACTGCCATCACCATGGCGAGTGGTGCCGGCGAAGGCGGAATGGTCAGAAGGGATGGGAAACTGACACGGGTGCCGTTGGGGCATCGCGGCGAAGTGATTGACTTTGGCGAAATACAACAGTTTTGTATGGCCATTCCCTGGGGCGATGTATCTACCGCCTTTTATACGACAGGGATTCCGAATATCGAAGTAATGACCGCCGTCAGTCCGCGCGCGCATGCCCAACTCCGCTGGCAATGGGCCTTCAACTGGTTCCTGCGATTAGGCTTCGTGCGTGCTTACGCGAAAAAACAGATTGCCAAACGCCCTGCCGGCCCATCACCCGAACGCCGCGCCAAAGCCTTCACGATGCTGTGGGGAGAAGTCAAAAATGCCAAAGGGCAAAGCAAAGCCCTGACGCAAAAAACAGCCGATGGCTACACTTTAACAGCACATACCGCTCTTTGGCTGACTGCTCAGTTGATGAATGGTGCTGGCAAACCGGGTTTTCATACGCCGGCGGAATTGTTTGGGGATAATATTGTAGAGCAAGCTTATGATATTTAACGTGAGCTCGGAGATATTTACTTGGATAGTCACCATGTTGTGTCCCTCGGTATGGCGTATTTGCACGGAGAACCACGGAGAAAAAAGCACGGAGAGACACGGAGGCGAAGAGGGGCTTTATATGGGGAAGTGTGAGTGATCAGTAACTGTAGAGGATATAACAATCTACTCTACGCCTCCGTGTCTCTCCGTGCCCTTTTCTCCGTGGTTCTCCGTGTAAAAAAACACTCCGGATAGATCCCTCAATTATTCTTAAACTGCCTGGTATAAATATTAAACAAAGGAACATCAAAAGACGCGGTAACCCCGATCCGGTAAGCAGCACTTTGCTTTTGTACACCATCCACGGTTATTTTGCGCACCTGTGGCCCATATTGCATGCCAACACCGACCGAAAAAGGCGATTTAGGGAAATTATACAGCAGATATGCCCCCGGCGAAATGAAATTGCTGATCGTCACTTTGGGGAGATCCGACTGGACATTGTCTTGCTGGAGTCGATAAGCGGTAATGGCCGCAAGATCGAATATCGGACAGAAAATACTAAATGCCTGCCTGCCTTTATAGCCCGTTTGTCCAAGCGTGGCCGTGATCCCCACAGGCACGGTCAGCGCAACCGTTCTGCTTCTGGCATCGCCCGCACTGATGGAGTCGGACTGTAAAAATTCATTCGCAAAACTGCCGCCTAAGTATCCATTGACCGCCACATTAACCCGTGTATTTCTTTTGACGGAAGAGTAGCCGGGTGGTACTGCCACAGTTTGAATTGCAGCTTTTACCTGATTGGGGGTTTGAGCCTGAACCATACTGGCCATAAAAGAACCGTATAACAAAAGGGCAGATTTTGCTTTGTCATTATTTTTGTCGGGTGATGTTGCCCAAGCGATATCTAAGAGATTAGCCACATTCCGGATCGCATTGGGGTAGTTTTCGGCGAATACATTTTCAAACAACGACAAGGTTTGATCAGACAATTGTGGCAATTCAGACAATTGTCTGTAACGCTCCTGCATGGAAGGAACGCCGCGTTGCAGGGGTGTTTGTAGCGTAATATTCAGCAAGTCGACGGTCGCTCTGATAAATGGGAAATAATCCTGGAACCCAAGTGGCGTGCCTGCTTCTTTTTTGAGGGCAAACCGGGCCCGCGCATCATCTACTTCGTAAATGGCCGACATGAACTTCGCCGCTGATAGTGCCAGATTTTGCGGTACAAACTGGTTGGTGGTGCCGATAGACTGCAATTGCTGGTATAGCAGCCCCAGATATACCTTGCGCGACATGGAATCCTCCATCATCCGGTTGAATTGCTGCTGGGTGAGCCATTCCCGTTCCACCACTTTTTTTTGATTGACGACCAACCGGTCAAAACTAATATCCTCGTTATTCTCTTCAGAAATAGTCCGGACTCTTTGGATCGTGGTGTCATTGATAGAGATCACCTGCTGGTCGTGTTTGGGCGATTTGAGGGAGTACAGCCAGATCAATGTTACGCCGGTGAGGGTATCAAATTGCTCGGTTTGCTCCAGTGCTTCCAGCAATTTGGGTGCCGTCTGTTTTCTGATATCGCCCAGCCAGGAATTATAACGCCTGGATAAGGAATCGAGTATGGCAATATCTTTTCTCAAGTCCGAAATAGAATCATTGAATTCAGTATCATATTGAATGAGGTTAAATCCCCGGTTCCACTGGCTGTAATTATCCAAAAACTGGTTGTTCGATAGTTTTTTATTGGGGTCTTTACTATCCAGATTGAGGTTCGTGGATGGAACGGTATCGATTTCAGGAAGCGGTGATTTGTTTTTAACTGCTGTTATCCTCTCCTGCATCTCATCCCTGACTGCATTGTAATTAAAAATCAACGTGTTGCTCCACAATTCTTTACAGGTTCGGAAATAAGAAAACGACAAAGAATCCAGCAATTGTTGATCTGCCGACCGGGCTGCCGGGAACCGGGTGATTTGTGCCGCCATACTGCTGGCGATAGTGTCTAAGAACACCTGGGCCTTTGCGAAATCCTGTTTTAGGCTGTCCGACTGAACGCTTAATACAGATAGAATATGGAATTTTTCATATTCAGAAATGGGGCCTCCCGGACCAAAAAAAGCCAGCCTCAGGAAATGCTTATGGTCAAAATCTACCGCGATGGTATCAAGGCCCAATTGATTGGCTTGGTTGGTAAAAAAATCGATCTTTTCCCAATAAGGCGGCAATTGGTGTTTCTCCGGAGACTGGAGCACATCACCCAGGTAGTCAAAGGACGCTTCCTGGTGTATTTTATGGTCTGCTAAATACGATTGTTCCGCTTTCAGCGCCAGTTCCAGGCTAAGCCTTTTGGCCATCAGTTGGTTATAAGTAAACAAAAAGGAAAGGTATCCGTCAAGGGAACCATAATTACTGCCCATGCTTTGGCTGAGTTCCAGTTCCAGGTTTTCGATGTTCTTCTGACCGTGTTCCATCTTGTCGGCCAGCTGCGAGAACCACCATGCGCGGCTGGTGGTCAGTAGATTTTTAGATTGCAGCAAACCAGCGCCTATTACCTCCGCTGTCTTCGGTTCGCTATTAAAATATTCCTGGAACTGATAAAAAGGCAAATTGTTTTTCAGGTAATTATAGTCCGGATCGCCCTTCAGATTGTTGCGCATGTAATCGTATTGGGTGATATCGAAAGGCTGGAAAAGTGGTATAGATAAAGCCGCTATTTTGGCCCGCAACTCCATCTCCGGCATATTGCCAGGTTGATTATTAAAGGAACTTTCCAGTTCGTGATGGTCTTCTCCGTACCGGGCCGACAGGAAAAAGCTTTTATTGTTGACCCGGTTAAAAGTGCGGGAATAGGCCAGCGCGAGGGTGTCCAGCATTTGAATACAGGAATCGCAGGACAATATCTTTTGGGCAACAGATTCACTAATACTTTTTTCCAATTCCGTCCGGCGCTCTACCATTCGGGTATGCAAATGCAATAAAACGGTATCTACTGACATTCCTTCATACACCTTATTCGCAACGTCGTAGAGCAGGAACAGGTTATACACTTTGGGGTCGTTTTGGAGGTATTTTTTATACTTCGGCAGGGCAAACAGTTTGGGAAAAGTAACACCCAGGTTTTGCAAATCTTTGTGGAAAGAAGTTTTGGCAAAATCTAGCAATGTCCGGTATTGAATAATTTGAAACTGCGACATCATCGCCGTTGTATACGGGAACAGCAGGAGCATTTCGGCCGTGTCTTTGACCAATTTGGCGTGCATGCGGTCGAGAAAAGTGATATTTAACTCCTCTTGGGCCCGATCAACAATAAAGTCGGAAAGCCCCGCAGCAACATCCGCAGTACTGACGGAACGCCGCAGTTTATTGCTCTCTGTGCCGAACCGGTCGGATGCCAGATTAAGGTTGTCCAATGCCGTAATGCGCGTTCGGTAGGACTTCACCAGGTCTTCATAAGAAATGATATTATTGCCAGGCACAGCGACATTTTTTTCACTAAAATTTTGCCAGGTAAACAGTCCGGGAATTCGCCGCGATATCCTGGCCGTCAAGGTGTCATTGGATACACCCGGAAGGGGTTCAAACGAACTTTTAGACAAGCGGTTATATAACAAACTACCCAAAAAAGGATTATCCCGGTATCGTTCGGAAATGTCGCCCCATACATTGGCCGAAGTCCGGTCTTCTTCCTTCCATAAAGCATGCGATCCCAACAAAACCGAAATATCTTCATTTTGACCAGATTCAGCGGAAAAATCATAGTTTTCCCGGACGGTAATGGGCGAATACAGCATTTTGGCTACCCCACTTTCCACGGAGATTAATAATTTGTCATCAAAAATGGGATACCATTCCAATGTTTCTGAATTTGTAAAAATGGTAATATTTAAATCATTGAGTGCAAAACCCTGCATCGAATCTGATACACTTTGTAAATCTAATTTTATTTCATAATAATACCCATCCTTAAACTGCAATTCCTTCAATTCATCTAATTTTAATACCTGCCTGGATTTTTGTATTCCATTAATACTGTCTTTCGACACCTGAAACACCAGGAAACTATCTAACAAGTTGCGCATATCGGCCTCCATTGTTGCCCTGTAATATCGGGTGCCAAAGAACGTTGTATTTAAATCGGGTTCTATTTGAGAGAAGACAAGGCCGTCTTCGGGAACACTGGTGGTTACCAGATTATGGTTGTTCAAACTGTTGGAGTCATCATAATTGGTGGTGCGTTCTGCCGTAAAACTGACTTTATTGATTCTGGGTTCATATTTTAACTGTCGAATGAACTGAAGATTGTCCAATTGATAAGATCCCAGGATGTCATCGCCTTTTGAAAAATATATTTGGTTGAAGGGCATTTCAGCCGGGTACAAACTCAAATCCAGGCTCTTGGGTGTGGGGCCTATTTTATCCGTCATATCCGCCAGTTCTGCATAGGGCAACACTTCCAGGTACCAGCCGGTGGGAGGCATTTTTTGAAATACCTTACTAATGGACCCAATCGGTGATCCCAGAGGAAACCGGAAATCGATCAATCGATTATTGCAAAAAATAGAAATAGCGGATGGCAGCAGCGTGATGATGGTATCCGCTATTTTTATGCGCTCATTGCCGGGAAGCCTGACTTCAACCGTATCCCGCACCTGATAGGACATAGCACCTGAAGTATCATTGGAGAAAATCCGGATAAACTCCATTGTCCCGTTTTTCAACACGATAGTGTCCCTGCCAAGGTCGGTTGGTATCATATAACTGCCCGGCTTTTCTAGTGCAAACCTGTTCTTATTAAAATATTGCGTTTCCTGAGGTGTTTTAAGTCCCCGCATTTTGGCAAAAACGGTATCCCCCCGGGAGGTTCTTAAATATGTTTTCCCTGTATTCCCTGCATAATTGCTGATGTTCTCCACAAATTCCCCTTTCGGATTGCTTAAAACCAAAGGGTGTTCATCATCCCAGTAATCGTAATTGGTTAAAAAATAATAATCGTATTTCAGCGGTATTCGCATCAGGATACTATCTCCGGCGCTGTCGGCAGCAGGTAGGGTACGCAATTCAAGGGTATCATTTCCATTCTTATTTTCCACCAAATAATTCAAGTCAAAATTGGTAGCAATTTTCACATAAGGCGTCTTTCTTAAAATTACAGGCGCAAATACCACGGGATACCCCTTGGCGAGGTGGTAGGAGATGGCTTTATTCGTTTTTTTGACAGATGAATTGCGCAACATCCTGGACAATGAATCCACATCATCTACAAAAGATTGGGAGAATACCGAAAAAGACCCGAAGAATAACAAAAAGGCTAAAGGCCATTGGATGCGTTGGCAGTTCATTTTGCGAGGATTTTAATTAGCGTTGCGGTGGCCTCCCACCGCACCTATTGATGAAAACAAAATCTATCGCAAGTAACGATGAAAAAATAACTTCCTGATTTTGGGCCTGTTAATATTTCAGCCCCGTTTTATTCAGGGCTATTTTCAAACTGGTTATTTTCAGCAATACCTGGTCTTGGGATGGGATAAATCGACAGGCGATTATTTTTAGGATATTTATTGTTTATGTTTTTGGGTAGAACTGGGGCGTGGACGCCGGGCTGCCCGTATGAGAAAGGCTGGCCGACCATGCTTTGATGGCGGCTTCCCTTGTTATATATTTTCAATATCCTGCGCGGATAACCCGGTATAACGAATAATTTTCTCTATTGACTCTCCGTCAGATTTCATTTGCCGGGCGATTTCAATATTCCGCTCCTCTTTCCCCTCCTCTTTCCCCTCTGCTTTCCCTTCTTCGTAAGAGGTATCCACCACATTTTTCAGGTCGCGGTAATATTTTAAACTTTCTTCGTACTTCACCTTATCGTCAGTGGAAAACTTCGCAATCTCGGCAGTTTCAAACACTTTTTGAAATATCCGGTCTTTTAAGGCTGCAGGGCGGTTTTCTAAGCTGGGTAACTGCTGTAACACATACATCCAGCGGTCAAAGTTTGTTTCTAACTCTGCCTCATTTTTATTGAAATTTGGCATTTCCAAGTAAATAAAGGTCAGTTTGTCGTAAAATACCCGGTTTATCTGATCTTTTAACTGCACCTGATGGCACACCAAGTGTTCATCTTCATCCTCAGAAAAAACAAAATCAAGAATACCTACCATATAAACGGCAGACAATTGGTAGTTCCAGTCACCTTTTTTCGCCTGTTCCTGAATCGGGAATGAGGCGTAATAGACACTCCTGTCCTTGAAAAAATTCTGCTTGGCTTTTTGCATCTCCACGATGAACCGATCACCGTTGGCACCGATGCAGTAGAGGTCGAATACCGCTTTTCTGTCGGCTTCGCTATTCCCCAAATGTTCCGTTCGGGCGTAGGTTAAATCCTGGATTTGATGCTTTTCGGGTAGTACCTGGTTAAGAAAATCAATCAACAAGTCCTTATTCAGCTCAGTACCGAACAATTTCTTAAATCCAAAATCAGTAAAGGGATTGATATATTTTTCTGCGGTACTCATATCGTGGTCATTTCAAGGCAAAAATACGGCTTTTTCTTCGGTTTTCAGAAAGGGCTTTCGCTATCATTATTTTTTTTAGTTGCCGCCATCTGGGGCATGGCTGCCAAACCGCAGCGTTTAGCAAGCGGTTGACCGCCATGCATTGATGGCAGATTTACCTGCCGATTACCACAAGGCAACCTAAATATCGCCCTGTTTTTCCACAAAGCTCCACAAGGTATATCCCAGGCAGTAGGCTGGCAGTACTGATGACAGCTATATCCGTCTGATCTGCACATGCTTGTTGATAAACGATCTTACCATTCAAATCTCTGAAAATAAGGAGTCTTGTTTCATTACCTCCTGAACTCAGATTGCCCATGTCAATGTACAGATGCTTATTTGCTGCCACAGGGTTGGGAAAAATGGTGAGCCCTCCATTGACAGATCCCTCCCCCACGCCGGATGTCGCAAGTGTCTTAACTTTACCAATAAACATATTATTGGGCCAGAGGGTGCGGTAAAACCCGCTCAGGAAAAAATTGTCAGGACCAGTGCTGGTGATTTCGTTAATAAAACTGATGGGTGTCAGCTCCTCAAAAAAGGAGAATCCACCATTCTTAGCGAAGACCGAGTCAATTCTTCCATTTTCTGTCAAGGCTATCGCTCCAAAACCGATATGATCATAACTAATACCCATTGATGCACCCACTACGATCCTTCCTGGTAACCGTACCACACCAAATGGTTCCCCTGCGTCACCATTGAACGCGCTGGCGATGTTAGTCTGAGTCCACACACTGCCGTCACCACTGAAACTGCTGTCCAAACTGCCGTCCGGCAGGAGCCGGGCGAAATAGGCAAAAACAGGATCAAAACTCGGAAAGCCCGATACGCCGACAACCAGTATTCGTCCATCCTCATAATGTAACAACGTAGTTCCACGGCCGTTGCCGGTATTCAATATCACTACACCATTCGTACCGAACGTGGAGTCCACTTGTCCGTCTGGCAGATAGCGGCATACTACCACATTCTGCGTACAGAAGTCGTTCCCATCATATTCACCGATATATGGATCGTAGGTCGAACCGGTAATGACGATGCGTCCCTCCATGTCCAGCGAGATATCACCCAAAAGTGATATCGCACAGATTTCCTCCCAATGCTTGTAGGTAAATCCGTCTTTGCCGAAAGTGCTGTCCACCTGACCATTTGCCAGCAGCCTCCCGACGAATGCCAATCCGCTAACCGAAGCCCAGATTTGCTCACCTTCTCCAAGTGCGCTACCTGCTATCAGTATCTTCCCATCTGAGAGGGGTCTCACTTTGGCCACCAGTTCCCGGGAGGAAGGTAGATCTATAATTACTTGGCCGCCGGTACCAAATGTGGAATCTGGTTGCCCATTCAGGTCGGTTCGGAGGATCAAACCGGCATAAATATCCGTACCTAAAGGTCTAATGGCGCCCCCAAGCAGCAGGTGGTTGTCACCATACAGTATGGCAGTGAGACAGGTATCACCGACGGGGCCAAGATCAAGGCGGAGTTGCCCGTCCGGTCCCATTGTTTGATCATAGTTTCCATCAGACATCAATCGGGCGAGCGCAATATCATTCCCGTCAATCCCACGGCTATTGCCAGCCAATATGATTCGTCCATCAGGCAGATGTAATGTGGAGAAGGCCTGATCATGTCTGCCGTCGAAATCGCAGGCAGTCGTCCCGTAATAATTATTGGGGTTGGGAAACATAGACCCCAGTACGCCGAATGTGGAATCCACCACCTGTGCGCTCAACTTTATTGAAAAGGCGAAGAGACCGATAAAAAGCAGTGTTTTTTTCATATTCGTAGAAAAAATGGGACCGG
>JBILHQ010000019.1:0-43769 GCA_044350415.1 Saprospiraceae bacterium
CGACATCACGTGTCGACATCACGTGTCGACATCACGTGTCGACATCACGTGTCGACATCACGTGTCGACATCACGTGTCGACATCACGTGTCGACATCACGTGTCGACATCACGTGTCGACATCACGCATAAACAACAAAAAAAATGAGCCTGTCAGCACATATCCAACAGCACAACCACCAATCGCGCCCCACGCACGATTTCCATTTGCAATACACCGCCGAACTGCTTTCCCGAAAAGGCATTGATGTTCAAGCTGTTATTGAAAGAATAAAAGCGTTTCAAATCGCCATCCCATCTTGGGCGCTCGGTACGGGCGGCACCCGTTTCGGCCGTTTTCCCGGCGGCGGCGAACCGCGCAATCTGGAAGAAAAGATCGAAGATGTCGGTTTACTCCACCAGCTCCACCCATCCGCCAATTCCATTTCCCTCCACATTCCCTGGGATATCCCCGAAAACCCGGCGGCGCTCCAAACGCTCCTTCAGTCGCAGGGGCTCACCATCGATTCGGTCAATTCCAACACCTTTCAGGATCAACCCGGTCAGGCGTTGTCGTACAAATTCGGTTCGCTGTGCCATACCGATCCCACAGTGCGCCGACAGGCCGTGGAGCACAATATCGCCTGTATCAACCACGGCAAAGGACTGGATTCGAAAGTGCTCACCGTTTGGCTCTCCGATGGCTCCAATTTCCCGGGGCAACAACATTTCCGACGGGCATGGCAACGCACGGCCGATGCTTTAACTGATATCTACGCGGCACTTCCGGACGACTGGACCATGCTGATTGAATACAAGCCTTATGAGCCGCATTTCTATTCGATGGTGATTCCCGATTGGGGCACATCGTATTCTTTTTGCCAGCATTTGGGTAAAAAGGCGCAGGTTTTGGTCGATCTCGGCCACCATTTGCCCAATACCAATATTGAACAAATCGTGGCACGACTCATGCACTTCGGCCGCTTGGGCGGATTCCATTTCAATGGCTCCATGTACGGCGACGACGACCTTACTACTGGCAGTATCAAACCTTATCAGTTTTTCCTGATTTTCAATGAACTAGTAGATGCTATTGACGACCCAACAGTAAAAAATCCACCACTCGCGTGGATGATCGATGCCAGTCACAACTCCAAAGATCCGCTCGAGGATTTGATGCAGTCGGTGCAAAATATCATGTCTACTTATGCCAAGGCATTGCTCGTGGACCGCTTGAAACTGAATGATGTACAGGAGCAAAATGATGTGGTTCGGGCAGAGGAACTGTTGCGCGATGTATTTGCCACTGATACCAGGGCACTGGTTGCTGAAGCAGCCCGTCAAATGGGTGGTGCTATCGATCCGATAGGCGTATACCGGTCTTCAAAAATCCGGGAAACATTGATAGAAAAACGGGGAAAAGGAAGCGTGGCAACTGGTTTATAAGAGACTGGCTACTTTTTATCCTCAACAAATATTTATTTCAAGTCTATGTTTAAATCATTGAAAATAAAACAGTTGAGCGTACCTTCGTTGATATAGATCGTTGCGGGGCTGTACACACCTTCTTCGGTTAAGTAAAATTGATGAACGGTTTCGTGTTCCGGATCAAAAATCCAGTATTCCCGCACGCCATTTTCTTCGTACAACTGTTTTTTTACCCGCATTTCTTTGGAAGAATTGCCGGGAGAAAGGATTTCAACCACCAGATCGGGAGCGCCTAAACAACCTTTTTCGTCTAATTTTGATTCGTCACATATAACACAAACGCCGGGTTGAACAACAGAAAAAACATCCTTATTGGCTTTTACAGTCTTGTGTTTATCAAAAAGCCGAACATCAAAGGGTGCGGCGTAGAACTTGCAGAAATGCTTTTTAAAATGATTGTAAAAAACGCCGTTTATCTCCCGTGAAATATCCTGATGTTTGCGGCTGGGAGCCGACATCAGCATTATTTTACCTTTGATAATCTCTAAATTTTCCTCCAATTTCCAATTCAAATAATCCGCATATGAATACACGCCATTCATATCCAATTGCGACAAACTTAATATTTCAGGCATAATCAATTATTTTTTTTGTAAAACTAAGGTTTTTCCACCACATGCCCCACATCGCCATCCTCGACATCGGCAAGACCAACAAAAAGTACTTCGTCTTCGATGAAGACTATCAGGTTGTCTTAGAGCAGACAGAAGCGTTGCCGGAAACCACCGATGAAGAGGGCGATCCGTGTGAGGATTTGGCCTTATTGACCAACTGGATTTTGAAGTCCACCCGGGACATATTGGGGGATAAGCGGTTCCATATCACAGCCATCAATTGCACCACCTACGGTGCGAGTTGGGTGCATATAGATGCCGAAGGAAAGCCTCTCACGCCCTTATACAATTACCTGAAACCTTTCCCGGACGACCTTAAAAAGCAGTTTTATGAAACTTATGGAAGCGCACAGAAAATGGCATTAGAAACGGCATCCCCCGTTTTAGGTCACCTAAATTCCGGAATGCAACTATATTGGCTAAAACACCGCCAACCACTGGTTTTTAATCAAATAAAATGGTCATTGCATTTACCGCAATATGTTTCGATGGTAATTCGGGCGGCAATGCCAAAATCAGGCGGTGACTTGGAGTCACCGCCTGACTACGCCGCCAGCGAAATGACCAGTATCGGCTGCCACACCATGCTCTGGCATTTTCAACAAAACGACTACCATCATTGGGTAAAACAGGAAGGTATCGCCGACAAATTCCCGCCTGTCCGCCCCGGAAACACCACCACGCCACGCCCTCAATCTGCCAAATCGCCAGCGATTCAAACAGGCATTGGCCTCCACGACAGTTCATCCGCTTTAATTCCTTACTTTACAGCGTTTAAGGAGCCATTTGTGCTGATTTCCACCGGCACCTGGTGTATTTCGCTCAATCCGTTTAACGATTCGCCACTTACCCCCGAAGAACTGGCGCAAGATTGCCTTTGCTATTTGAGTGACGAGGGAAACCCGGTAAAAGCGGCGCGGTACTTTGGCGGAAATGAACACGAAGAAATGGTTAAACTGTTAGCGAAAGCTTTTCATAAACCAATCGATTTTTACAAGACCATCACTTTTGATTATTCCATTTTGGAAAGACTGCATGAGGCCAAAAAAGCGCGAAAAAGCGGTTGGGATCCAACGGAAGATTATGAAACAGGTTATTATGAAATAATGAAAAGAATCGTTGATAAACAATACCGCTCCACAAAATTAGTCCTGACCGAAAAAACAAGTCGTATTTTTGTGGATGGTGGCTTTTCTAAAAATGAGTGCTACATGCAACTGCTCGCTAAACATTTCCCAAAAATGGAAGTGTACAGCGCAGAAGTAGCACAAGCAACTGCTCTTGGCGCTGCACTCGCTGTTCACCCTTCATGGAATGAAAAACCAACACCCGACCACCTAATTTCTTTAAAAAAAATATGATGATGCCACTAACATACAATCCAAATTATCCCGCTATCGACGATCTGCGCACCCGTGCTATGAAGCGCATCCCACGATTTGCTTTTGAGTACCTCGATGGGGGTTGTAACGAAGAGGTGAATTTGCACAAAAATACCGCTGAACTCCGGGAGGTGGAATTGAAGCCGTA
The DNA here is from genome assembly GCA_044350415.1 of Saprospiraceae bacterium. Classification (GTDB taxonomy): domain Bacteria; phylum Bacteroidota; class Bacteroidia; order Chitinophagales; family Saprospiraceae; genus M3007. The sequence goes on from JBILHQ010000019.1 coordinate 3,612, forward strand.
TTACCTGACCAAATACGGAAATGCAGACCTCAAAACGGAACTTTTCGGGCATGTATACGATGCGCCATTCGGTATTGCGCCGGTGGGTTTGCAAGGACTGATGTGGCCAGGTTCGCCGGAAATCCTGGCCAAAGCGGCTTTCGACCACAATATTCCGTTTGTGCTGAGCACCGTTACTACTGCGAGTATAGAGCGGATTGGCGAATTGACTGAAGGCAAATTCTGGTTCCAATTGTACCACCCTGCCGACAACGCCCTGCGCGACGATATCCTCGACCGGGCGGAAGCCGCAGGTTGTAAAGTCCTGGTGGTGCTTTGTGACGTACCTACCTTCGGTTTCCGCCCCAAGGACATCAGAAACGGACTGGCGATGCCGCCTAAAATGACCCTGCGCAATATCCTGCAAATCATGGGCAAACCCAATTGGGCCATCAATACCCTCTTGCACGGGCAGCCCAATTTTGCAATAATGAAAAAATACATGCCTAAAGGACTCGATATGAAACAATTAGGCGTATACATGAACCAGACTTTTTCGGGCCGGGTCAATGAAGCCAAAATAGCGCCGATCCGGGACCGCTGGAAAGGAAAAATAATTCTCAAAGGGGTCGCCTCTGAAGAAGATACGGCCATGGCTATCCGGATCGGTCTTGATGGCATTATTGTCTCCAATCACGGCGGACGACAATTGGATGCCGGACAGTCGTCTATCAAAGCGCTCGATCCGATTGTCGAAAAATACGCCGGGCAAATTAAAATCATGCTCGACAGTGGCCTGCGTGCCGGCCCTGACGTGGCGCGGGCATTAGCCAGTGGCGCAGAATTTGCATTCCTCGGCAGGTCATTCATGTATGGCGTAGCCGCTTTGGGCAAAGAAGGCGGCAACCACACCATTGCTATTTTAAAAATGCAGTTAAAACAAGTAATGGAGCAAATTTGCTGCGAAAAAGTGGGCGATTTTCCACAATTTTTAGTAAAATAAACAAATTGATATGATATTAGAAATCGCCACAATCGATATTAAACCAGGCACCAATGCCCAATTTGAAGTAAACATTGAGGCCGCCAAGGCAGTTATCAGCCGCGCCGAAGGGTATTTGGGGCACCAGTTTCAGCATTGTATCGAACAGGAAAACCGTTATGTTTTGTTGATTCGTTGGGAAACCCTGGAAGCGCATACCATCGGATTTCGCACATCGGAGCTATTCAAAGAATGGCGGGCATTGATCGGGGAGTTCTTTGAAAACCCGCCTGTCGGCCAGCATTTTAACTGCACCTTCGATCACTTTTAAAAACGCCCCCCAGGTCAACTACTCTGTGGTTGTGGGTGCAGCTGACTTTTTAGCCAAATACGGCAGGAAATTCCTTTCCTTCAGACACGGCGCTTTACACGGTGTTATAGCTGCCTTATTCGGTATTTGGCCGGTCATCGGTATTAATGCACTGTTCGAGCGCCGCGGCTGGAAATATACCGCTATCCACCTCGGCTACTGGGTGATCACCTTCGCGCTGATGGGCGGTGTGATTTGTGGATTTGGAGCGAATTAGAATTTAGTCAATTTACAATTGAATCGATTTACAGTTTTCAATCTTGTCCATAATCGTAAACCGTAAATCGATTCAATCGTAAATCATCACTCCTCCTCGCTTTCCTTCAAAAACGCCGCTCTTCTTGGCGCGGGCATTTCCGAATCTTCCCCTTTGATCGCCTTCCACAGCACTTCATTGAATTCCAAGTCGGCCACTTTATCCTCTTTACTCATATCGAATTTTTCAGAACGGCGTTGCAGGTCATTCATGACAATATTGCGCTCGTCGAGATTGATCTGGCAGGGGCGTGCTTTCCAGGGAGAAAAATCAGGTTTTTCGGTAAAACAACGCCACATTGGCGTCGCTGCGGCATTTTGCTGGCTCATCGGGGGCAATCCGAGAATAAGTTCCATGGTACGCAGCATAGAATTGGTACTGTACATCGTGTGGTCCACATATTGGCGCTTGCAATACGGACTTGCCACAAAAGCAATAGAGCGGTGGGCATCCACGTGATCGGCACCGTTTTGGGCATCGTCTTCCAGTATAAATACTGCCGATTCCTTCCACACCGGACTTTTAGATAAATATTCAATGAATAAGCCCACAGACAAGTCATTGTCGGCAACCTGTGCGTAGGGCGTATGTGCGCCTTTACGCAACCCCTCGGTATGGTCATTGATCAATCGCAGCGTATTCAAATGTGGTAAGGCTCCAATGGTAACCAGCGAATCAAAATCGCGCTTCCATTGGGTGACGCGGGTAGTATCCTTCACGCTGGTATCCCAGGATGTGAAATAAGGGCAAAAATGGCCTTCCAATGCCGGAATATTCGGTTTATAATCATCAGCAAATTCACCATAGGTACGGTAAGAAATGCCCGCTTTTTGGCAGTGATCCCAGATAAAACCATTCTTTGGCCAGGCCACTTTATTTTGACCTTCATACACATATTCGCCGCCGCGGCCGCCGTAACTGGTCACCCAGGTTTTTTCTGTGTAATCATTCGCATAACCCGCCATACTCCAGTTGTGACCGTCCGCGCTGACTTCTGCCGTTACGTAAAAATTGTCCAGCAACACAAAATCGCGGGATATAGCGTGCTGATTAGGGGTGATCTTTTCAGGAAAAAGACAGAGGGACGGATCGCCATTGCCTTCTTTCATATCGCCCAATACCTGGTCGTAGGTGCGATTTTCTTTGACGATATAAAACACATATTTGATCGGTGATGAATCCCCCACGCGCCGCGGAATTGGGTTGCCCGCCTCCCCTTCTGCCAATAGTTCGCGCTCTTTGGTATAGGGCGAATTGCGGTACACCTGTTGGGAATACATCGCCAGTTCCTTTTCACCCGGTGCCTGGATAATACTCATCGTTCCTTTCATCAGTCCGCCAATATATTCCTCTTTTGTGGCTTTGGTATCGCCCTGCTGATAAACCACTTTCTCCGCTTTTCGTACCGGATTGGGGCCATTAGGATTGGCGAAGGACGTAAATCCTTTGCCATTAGATACAAAAATCTTCTTGCCAACAGTACGGACGCAAGTGGGATACCAACCTGTGGGGATGAATCCGAGCGACCGGCTATGACCGGGTTCGGCGACATTGAATACTGCCAGACAGTTGTTGTCGGCATTAGCGATATACAGCGTTTTTTGATCGGACGAAAGGGCTACCCCATTGGAAGTGGAGCCGGTGGGTGCATCCGGATAAAGCGACGAGACCAGCGTTTCCACTACTTTTTGGCGCTTCAGATCCACGACACTCACAGAATTATCGTCAGCACAAGCCACGTAAGCGTACTGTCCATTTTTACTCAATGCGAGGTCATTGGGATTGTCGCCGACAGGAATATGCGACACCAGGCGGCGTTTGCCGGTATCCCAAACCGTCAATTCATTACCGCCCCATTGGGTAATGTACAATTGTTTCCGATCGGGCGACAACACACAAGTATACAGCTCCTTGCCTAATGAATCGCGCTGCAAAATCATTTTGGTATGCGTATCAATCACATAAAGGCTGTTATTCTCTTTCGTTACGACATACAACACCCCTTTTTTATCGTCGGTACACATACCTGCCGGAGAAATCCGCACCGGCCAGCGTTGGCCCAGCACGATCGAATCTTTCAGGATCAGTTGTTGTTTTTCGATTTGGTATTTATATATCTGGTTGATATTTCCGCCGGAGACATACAACGTTTTATTATCGTCCCCAAAAGCGAGTCCCAGCCAACCAATCGGGATTTCAAAAGAATGCAGCATGGTTCCTTTTTTGGCGTTGAGGAGTTGAAGGGAGTGTCGCCCCTGGCCATTATTAGTGACCGCCATATATTGGTGATTAGGCGAAACGGCTATATTCAATGGCAAATCGCCAAGTGGCAAGGAGGTACCTGCCGGGGTGAGGGACCAGCCGTTGGGGAGGAGCATTCCATTATTTTCTTTAGTTTTTCCGGGCAATTGCTGGGAAAAAGCAACATTTTGTCCCGCAAAAAGTATACAACACAACAAGGGGATAAGAATTCGGACCATCATGATAAACTCGTTTTAAATTGCTTCACAAAAATTGTGGCGAGCAAATGTAATGCGGGGGCCGGGAGAAGATGCGTGGAATGTAGGTTAATTTTGGATGAAGGTAAGTAATCGATCAACTTCAAATGACACTATTCAAAACCCATTCCGCGCTCTAAAGGTGCTGAAAATTGAGCAATCAAACCTATTTTTCTACTGAAAAAGGAATTTGATAATTTGACAATACAGTCGTAAATTTAGTCGTGAAAATCCCAGACCTACTTTTAAATACCCACCAAAATTAACCTGCAATTAACCCATTCGTAAATTTCCTGACGGATTTTTGCGCGCTCTTAAAACCACCATACCTCCGCAAAATATGAAACTAATAGGCACCCTTGTTCAACACGGCATCAAATTGGGACAAACCCCCGAATACCCCACAGATCCCATTGGCCAGCAGGAACAGCAACTTCGAAAGCTCCTTTCCAAAGCCCGAAAAACAGCTTTTGGAAGGCATTACAGGTTCGACGATATCCTTCGGAATGGCCATACCATGCGGTCGTTTGCTGCTGCTGTTCCCCCTGTAGATTACGATACTTTTTACGAAAAGTGGTGGCGATATGCGCTTGCCGATGAGCCCGATGTTACCTGGCCGGGTAAAATCCCTTATTTCGCCCTGAGTAGTGGCACTTCCGGCGCCTCCAGTAAATATATACCGGTAACCGCGGATATGCTCCGCGACATGAAAAGGTTGTCCCGGCGCATGTTTTTCGATTTGGCCAAGTACAATCTCCCGGCCCAACAATTCACCCGCCAAATGCTCATGGTGGGCAGTTGCACTAGCCTGCGCAACGAAGGCAGCCATTTGACCGGCGATCTGAGTGGCATTATCGGCCTCAACCGACCGCTTTGGATGGAAGCCTACTACCGCCCGGGTAAACACATTACTGATCAGCCGGAATGGCGCACTCGTATTGAAATGATTGCCGAAGAAGCACCCAGGTGGGATATTGGTTTTGCCGTTTCGAATCCGATGTGGATGCAGTTGATCCTGGAGCGTATTCTGGAAAAACACAAATTGCAATCTATCCACGAGATATGGCCCAACTATAGTTTGCAGGTGCACGGTGGCGTATTTTTCGAACCGTACCGGGCCGGATTGGAGCAACTTTTTTCTCAAAAAGTTCACTATATCGAGACCTACATGGCCTCAGAAGGTTTTTTTGCATACCAAAATACCCCCGGTTGCCGCGATATGCAATTGGTCACCGATTGCGGTGTGTACTATGAATTTATTCCTTTTACACCAGCAAATTTTGATGAAGATGGCAATCTGACACCTGGCGCAAAAGCAGTTCCACTGTATAACGTGGAGAAAAATATCCATTATGCGCTACTGCTGTCCACTTCTGCAGGTGCCTGGCGCTACCTATTGGGTGATACCATACAATTCACTGATATTCAAAAACTTACCTTCCATATTACCGGACGTACCAAACAATTTCTCTCGGTTTGTGGAGAGCATCTGTCGCTTGACAATATCAATGAAGCCGTTCGCCGCGCTGACGTGGCCCTGGGAGCTGGTATCCGGGAATTTGCGGTGGGCGGTTACCGGGAAGGATCGGGCTGGGCACACCAATGGTGGTTCAGTACCACCAACAAATCCATAACCCCTGAAGTATTAATGTCGGCTGTGGATGCGGCCTTGCGGGTAATTAACGACGATTATCCCGTCGAACGCGAATACGCCCTGAAGACCGTGCGGGCCACTATTGTTCCGAACGAATTATTTCTACAATGGCTGCACCGCAAAGGAAAATTCAATGGACAGGCCAAAATTCCACGGGTGATGAAAGGGGAAACACTTGCTGATTGGGCCAGCTTTGTAGCACAACAGGTGCCAGCGTGATCTATGAAAATAAGAGATTGGGCCAACTGGGAAAAATACCCGTGGTATATATTTTATGCACCATTGTCTTTGAAATGGGCCTTCCATTGCCTCAGAGCACGTTCACTTTGGTTTTTCACGGCCTCCAACCCCACTATTACTTTCGGTGGTTTCGAAGGAGAAGGCAAAAGAGAAATTTATGAGCAGCTGCCGGAAGGATCTTACCCGCACACCATGTATGTGCAGCCGGGAGAGGATTTTTCGCAGCTGCTGGATAAGGTACAATCAGCAGGCTTTACGTTTCCTTTCGCCGTAAAACCCGATGTAGGCATGAGTGGTGTTTTCTTCCGCAAAATTGACAATGCTGCCCAATTTATGGAGTACCACAGTATCATTCCCGTAATGTACCTGGTGCAGCAATGGGTCGACTACCCCATGGAAATCAGTGTTTTTTATTGCAGAATACCCGATGCTCCATCTGGTGAAATTACCGGCATCACCCGCCGCGACTTACTACAGGTGACAGGCAATGGCCGGTCCACCCTTTGGGAATTGACACAGGAAAATCCATTCGCACAACCGTATTTAGTGGAATTGAAAAAAAAATACGCCGAACTGATCAACTGGGTGGTTCCGCACAACGAGCCTTTTTTATTATTCCATGCTGCCAACCGCAATAGAGGCGCTCATTTGGTCAACCTGCTCGATGAATCTGATGCTGCACTTCTGCGCTTTTTTGACCACCTTTTTGACCACAACAAAGTCTTTTTTTATGGCAGGTACGATATCAAGTGTACCTCGCTTGACGATCTCAAAACCAACAAAAACTACACCATTTTGGAATACAATGGCGCTGGCGCCGGACCCAACCATGTTTATCATCGCGGGCTAACACTTGTGGAGGCCTGGCGGGAAGTATCCCGGCACTGGAAATATTTACTGGCGATCAGCCGCTACAATCACCAGGCGGGCGTACCTTACTGGCCGTTGATGAAAGGTATTCGATTCCTGTTGGCAGCCCGCCGGCAGTTTAAATTCCTCCAAAAAACAGACACGACGTTTTGAACAGCACCCTCGCCAAGATCAAAATGCCCGGCGTGATCGGTACGGGCTGGGCGATTAGTTTTCTGGGATCGCTGCCAGGTGGCAGTATTGCATTAACCATCCTTCAGATAGCGGCTGTAAAGGGTTTTTGGGCAGGCATTTTTTTTTCATTGGGCGATCTGGTGATTGAAATGCTCTTTGTGCGCCTGCTGCTGGTGGGGCTCGGCTGGCTGGAAGGCCAAAAAAAATTGTTGCGCCTGCTCGATGGTATTAGCGGAATAGTCCTGCTCCTGCTCGCTTTCGGCAGCTTTCGGGCCGCCATATACCCTGATACAGAAAGTCAAATTTTACTCAACAACAACCTCCATCCTTTCGTTTTCGGCATAGCGCTGCGTGCTGCTATCCCTACACTCATTCCTTACTGGCTGGGTATCTGTGTGCTCCTGTTTTCCAATGGAACGCTGGTACGCAAAGCCTCGTGTTACAACCGGTTTGTGATTGGACTCGGACTGGGCACCTTTTCTGCCCACTTTTGTTACGTAGTGGGCGGCCTTATTGCCCAGGACCTGATTATGGAATGGCAAGTGGCCGTTCAATGGCTCTTAGGTGCGTTTTTTGGGGCAATGGGGATGATGCAATTGCGCAAAGTGTTGTTGAAGTGAGGCGCGCTGGTCTGCAGGAACAATCACCCTATCCAAACCTCCCCTTCACCGTTACTCCCGCCTGATCGATCCATCTTTCAGCACCGCCCCCCTTTTAGTATAAAATAATCCACCAGCCTCAAACACTGCCTGGTAAAGTCCATCGGGCAAAAAAGCGGTATTTACCTGTACAATATTGACACCTTGCGGTATCGTAACCGATGTGGCCGCTATGCCGTTCATATTGTACAGCGTGATCAGGCCTTCGGCGACCGTGAGATCGGGCCATTAATGATAAAAAGCTAACCGCCATGCCATTTTTGGCAACCGTCATGTCGTTTTAGCGAATAATCGTGTAAAAATACACTTTCAGGCTTTTTTACACGACGGTTGCCCAAAACGACATAACGGTTAGTTTGTTCTGCACAATTGTCCCATTTAACAATCAAATATGAACGGTTTGCCATTATCTTACAGGAGTAAAAGCTGAACCCCACAAGAATTAAAAAAGGGCCAAAGCGATTTTCGTTTTCTTGTACCAAATTAAGTTAACTGCTTCTTCAAAAAGCAGCGCGACACCCGCTCAGCGTCAACGGCAGGTAAAAACGGGCAATAGCGCTGGTTTGGACGTCACGCTACTGCCCGGGAATCGAAAAATTTTTACAAATTTATGAAAAACAAATTAATTCCAGACTCAAATGTTCGCCAGAATCTCTTTACCTGGTTAATCATTTTTTTATCTTTATCGCTCAACAGTTGCAAGAAAGATATTCTTCCGAAGCCAGACAACCAAAAACCTGCAACAAGTGAAGTTATTTCCAGAAATGGAACTGATGATTATGGATTAACGACTACTGCTGTTGAAATAAAAAACGGGATGTATTTTTTTCCCACGTATGAAGAATTGGACAAAGTGATTGAATCTTTGGATGCCCTGACGAAGGATGAAGAAATTTATAACCTTTCATTAGATGCATTAGGCTTTTCCAGTGAAACAGAGAATGATGCCTCTGATGAACCCGTGCTTGAAATATTCAACCGAAGGTTTAGTGTAAGCACACTTCGTCAAAAAATTGATGAAATCGATCGATCAGAAGATTTGGGTTTGGTTGGTGAAGCGGAAATAGATAAGGTAATTATCTGGGACCCGGTTTTGGGTAGTATCATTAATCAGAACAATGAGATTCAGATCGGCAATTTAGTTTACAGGTTCCTTGACGACAACCAAACCCTTGTTTTTCGGGCAGATGAGCAATTGATCAACACGATTCGCAATTCACCTGACCTTTACAATATTCCAGGTCAGTTCAACTTGTTTAAAATTGATGCACGAAAACCCGAAGAGTTAGAATTATACAAAAAAATTGAAGCCGCCAATCGTAGCGGTGATTGTATGTTTGATATTGTCTGGTCAAATGACGGCAATCAATTCTTCTTCCATTCAATAGGATTCTTCCCAACAGGCGGGAATGTTGTTTGGAAAATAATTGACGGAAATGGTACAGTAATCCAAACCCAATCTGGTTTTTCCACATTCAATTACTTAATTCCAACTAATACAACGTACCCTGTATCCGTGTCGATTGAATCGGAAGGATGTACGCCTCATGTTGAAATAATAGCGCAAAGCCCACCTAACGCGGGTTACAACTGCAATACATTCACATTTGATTATGCGTTTTCCGGCAACAGTTCCCAACTTGTAATTAACATTACTATACCCGCCAATACCCCAACAGTGTATTGGGATTTTGACGGAAACGGAATTACTGATTTAACAACACTTCCAACAGGAAATAGCAGTGGTAATGTGTCACACACCTACCCTGACGATGACGGCCTTACAGAGTACACAATTTGTGCAACTGTCCAAACTGAGGAATGTACGAATACCGTTTGTAAAAACATCGGTGCTGTTGGCTGTGGAATTGAGAATAAAAAATTTAGACAAAAAAGAGAGTACTTTGTGGGTGTACAAGGATATAAAGCAAGATTTGGATTAAAAAACCCGCTGTTCTCTAAATCAAGAATTTTTCTCAAACTTAAGCACTACAATGTTCACGGCATAGTCTGGATCAAAGAAAAAGCAGACAGGTTGGCTGCCTTTTTGGACGCTTCCGGCAATAACTCTTTGGGTGATTTACGGTATTTTTCGCCGGTTTCAAATGGAGGATGCACAGGTACTGAAGAAATTGCCATTGGAGATCAATTATCTGTAAAAAAGCTTATACTTGAACGAAAACTCAACGATAACTCAACAATAAGAAAAGCAGATTTGGCCTGTGAATGTATTATTAGAGAAACCGTCACGGGCGTTCCTCTTCCTCCTGGTATCACAAATCCTGTAACTTTTCCTTTTAGAATAGGCTATTAGCAGGTTCGTTATCCGGACCACTGCCTGCGTTTTGTCAGCAGTGGTCCGGATAACGAATAAAATTAATCTCTAAACCATTTTCAAAAAATACAAAACTGCTTAACTATGCAAAACCGTAACAAAAAAAGGTTATCCACTCTCATTTTGGCAACAGTGTTATCTTTCACCCTCTTTGGTCAAACCACTAAGCACCCATTTTCTATTTCTGCTGAATTTTTAATCACGAGGGATTTTTCAGTTCAGTCTCCCGATGTTGGGCAATCATTCCATCTGCGTTCTTCCGGCATTGAGCCCGCGTTGGGTATCATGTTTGAATTTCCGATAAAAAACAATCTTTGGTTCGGTGCGGGCTACCGTTGGAAGGAGCACTGGATTACCTGGGCTTCCGGGTTAACTAAAAGTAACCTGCGGGTGGAGACGGCACATTCCTTACCCTTAAAAATATCCTGGCGAAAGGATTTGGGTAAATCGCGTTTGTTAAACAGGTTTTCATTAGATTTTAATGGAGGTATTTTGATCAACAAGATGGCACATTCCTTAATTATGGATGATTACAAGGTATTAGAGGATGGCAATGGGAATATTATTTATACATTTAGTGAGACCTACAAAAATAAGGATGTCAATCAGGTAAAGGCATCCATTTCGTTGGATGGTATGGCAAAAGTGGATTACAGACTGTACAGAAACCTCCATTTATACTTTGGATACGGCTATACACAGGGTTTTTGGTCATTAGCCAAGGGTAGTTATAACTATGCAGGGCTTGGCGGATTCGATTCTGGTACCATGACAAACAAAGGTTCGTACCAATATATCGTATTGGGGCTGAGAAGAGCATTCCCGTAAATATTCAAAAAAACCTTACAAACCTTTTTACGCCACTTCTTCCACTATCCACTGAATTTACTGCCTTCTCCATATCTTTATTTTCATGATTATGCATTCTTTCATCACCCATTGCTTACTCCTTATTTTGTTCACCGCCACCCTTTCCGCCCAGGAACGCTATGAACAAAAATGGATGTTCGACAACTATCTTATGCTCGACTTTGCTACAGAACCGCCTACAGTAACACGAAATGTACCGCCGGTTTATCTGGGTCCGGGAAATGCGCTTTCTTCCATTAGTGACAAATTCGGCGCATTACAATTTTACACCTCTGGTTGCTCCATTTATAATAAGAATGACCAGGTGATGGAAAATGGAGACAGTATCAACTCCTGGTTTATTTTGTGGAGTCAGTGCCATTTTGGGTTTCAAACTATTTCAATGAGCAATACAATTCTTACCAATCCTGCTGATTCCAACCAGTATTTCGTTCTTAATATGGGCATGGATGACAATAACTACGTCCCTCAATATCTTTATTCCCATAAAGTGGATATGAGTTTGAATAATGGATTGGGACGCGTCACCGAAAAACTCAATATAGTCGTTCACGACTCTTTATCTAGAGGGTTTGTCACTGCCGTTCGTCATGTCAACAATAAAGACTGGTGGGTAGTTGTCCCAAAAGACAACTCCAATTGCTATTATATTATTCCCGTAACTTCGGAAGGTATTGGTATCCCCCAGTTGCAATGTATTGGTATTCAATATGGATATGAAGGAAGCGGCGGCCAGGTAGTATTTTCACCAGACCGCACCAAATATGCCCGTATTGAACCCAGTTATGTGGATGGCGCACAAAACGGTCTGGCCATTTTTGATTTCGATGCATCTACCGGCATTTTCTCTAATCCGCGGACTTTCGATTACGCACATGATTATGGGTTCGCTCAGGGTGTTGCATTTTCCGGCAATTCACAATACCTCTACATCACTTCCACTAATAAAATCCACCAGTATGATACCAATGTTGCCGATCCCAAAACAACGGAAACACTGATTGCTGAAATCGGCCCTGATTCCCTGAACAATATAGGGGTTCCGCACCTCATGCGCATCGGTCCTAATGGCGTGATTTATATTGCTTGCCTTTTTTCCCATAAATTTCTCAGCACCATCAACAGGCCCAACTGCCCCGGATCGCTATGTGATTTTAAACCCTATAATATTGCATTTGAAACTTATAATAATGACGGTATTAACAGCTTACCCAACTTTAATATCCCTCCACAGTCCTATGACTGCGCACCAATCAGTTCAACCATCCCGGCAGTATCTCCTAAACCATTCACGCTCGCTCCTAACCCGGTAACCGATATCCTCACCATCACCACCGATGCCGAAAACCCAGTAACAGCAATTCAACTCACCGACGGAGCAGGGCGAGCCGTTAAAAACTGGCAATTCCAGGCCGCCGATCGCGTGAATATCAGTTTTGAAGGTATTCCGCCCGGTATTTATTTTTGCAGGGTATTGTCCGGGGGAATATGGCGTACCGGCAAGGTTTGGAAAAGTTTTTAAGGGATCGATGCCTTTGTGGGGGAATAGTGGCGGGTGCAACTTTTGGCGAAAATCTAATTGTAATTTTACACGACGGTTGCCCAAAACGACATGACGGTTAGTTTGTTCTGCACAATCGGAGAGCATTCCCCTAAATATTCCGCTCCGTCTCCGCAACCTGGCGAAATTGACATCAGCAATTTACCGCCCGGCGTTTACACTATAAAAATCACCCTATCCAAACCTCCCCTTCACCATTTACTCCCGCCTGATCGATCCATCTTTAACCACTGCCACCCTTTTAGTATAAAATAATCCACCAGCCTCAAACACCGCCTGGTAAAGTCCATCAGGCAAAAAAGCGGTATTTACCTGTACAATATTGACACCTTGCGGTATCGTAACCGATGTGGCCGCTATGCCGCTCATATTGTACAGCGTGATCAGGCCTTCGGCGACCGTGAGATCGGGCCAACTGAATGTAATCCGGAAGGATGCAGGGTTGGGACGTGCCGATAATACTTTATTGCCAGGCGGAATACTTGTGCCCGGCAGGAAATATACCACTTGCGTTTTTACGGTATTGGTGCGAATCGGGGGATTGAAATCAAAGAAAATATCGCAACTGTTCTCCACTGAATTCCCAAGTGAAAGCCCTGGTTTGGGATTGGCCGAAAATTTCACAAAACCGTGACTAGCCGGTTCATTATTCACAGAATCCGGCAGCATAATATTAGGAAACTGGACTTTTAATACACCTGTAGCACCCACGGTCCAGGTACAAGGGTGACTCGATGAAAGCAGTCGTACAGTATTCCAGTCGAGCAATTGACTCAAGGTATCCGTAATGATTACATGATCGGCCGGGTAATTTCCGGTATTTTGAAAACGGATCGTATATTCAAATGGAGGCGCATTGGAAAGCATCGCCGGAGTAATGTATTCAGGATCAACCTGTTTGTCGTTGGGGTCATAAGATCCCAACACCTGAGTGATCAATATATCGGCATTGTTCGGTGGATAAATGTCACCCGCAACCGGGTATACCCATCCGAAAAAATTAAGCACGGAATTCAATGCTGTACCGGGCTGGGTACGCAAAACAACCTGCAATTGCCGCGTTTCGTAGGGCAACAGTCCGCCAAGGCTCCAATGCAGGGAATCTGTTCCTACATATCCGGGAGCGGGAAGTGCCGACAGGAAGGAAACCGGTATCCCCGGGAAATGAAAAGCCACCGCCGCATCAGGCACATATACGGGCTGTTCATTTTTGACCGTGATAATGACTTTAGTATTAAATCCCGGACGAAACACGGTAAGATTGGTCATATCTATGGACAAATCGGGTGCGCTGGAAGTAGGTATTAATAAAAAGGCATACCCGCCAGGTGGTGCAACAGCAACAGTCACCTGAAACCCCGGCAATACCGGTACACCTGGCGAAGTCACCCGAATAGTGTCGCCAGCCACCAGGCCGGAAAAATAAAACGCACCAGTGCTGTTGGTCAATGCTGTGCTGCCTGAAGCGGAGGTCAGTGAAATATTGGCCGCCGGAATATCGCCTGGAGAAATGGTATTACTTTGATCGATATCCCACCACACTTTGCCAAATGCGGATTTTGGGCGCAGCCGGAAATCGTACCCGGTATTGACGGTCGGTATAAATTCCAGCTCGCCGGCACTCGCCAATTCCAGATCCTGCGGTGCTGTAATAGCAATATGGTCTAAATAAGGCATATCCGTAAATTGGTAATTCCCATTGACATCTGTAACCGTCTGGGCTCCCAATACACTATTCACAGCGACATTATTGACAGGCGTATCGCCAGCATTGAATGCGCCATTTTGATCATTGTCAATATATACCCTGCCCGATGCGGGACCTCTTTGTGGTCGCAAAGCAAAGTGATAAGTATTATAAACGCCTGTCTGAAAGATGTGAGAAGCAGGATTAACCGTTGCTGTAAAGTTGGGCAAGCCATTTAAGTTGATCTGAGCACCCGCTGGTAATGAATTGAGCAAATACATGCCCTCTTCATCCGTCACGCTCATTTGTCCTGTGGAAGTGACGACATTTTGCCCTTCTACAGGAATATCTGTACCTGCATTGTACACATTGTTGCCATTCAGGTCCCAAAACACCCTTCCAGACGGATGTGGCTGCACAATAATAGTCTGGCGAACAATGCTGTCGCAGCCCAGCCAGGAAGTCAGCACTGAAGTAAGTAGATGCGTGCCGATATTAGTTACCGGTGTAAACGGTTCAATTTCCCAGGAATAAGGTAAATCTTCCGGATATAATGTTAGTGTTGGGAGTATAGTTGGAGGAAGGGAAATTACATTTACAATTTTGCTGATAGTCGAAGTGGCTGCACCGCAACCGCCAAGTCCTTTGACCGTAACCTGGCCGGTGCCAGTAGTATTGCCAAATGTGATATTCACTACCTGCCCCCCAGGTGAAGGTACCACCAACACATTTTGCCCGCTTTCGTTGATCGATGCGCCTGCCGGAGCGCGCCACTCATAATCAAAAACATTAGAAAAAGGAGACACGCTGTAGTGGGTTAATGCGCCGGGACATACCTGTGACAGCCCATTAATCGATCCTGTACCAAGTGGTGGCGGCAACAATTGCGCACCATTAGCCGTGATTTGGTAATTGCATATATCGCCGTTGTTACCATTCACCATAAGCAGGTAGACCTCCCCGATCACTGCGGCAAAAGTAACGGACCTCGAGGATGATGCACCACCGGAAGTTCCTGGGTCACAGGCTATTTCAGTGCCGCCACAACCCGTAAAAACAGCAATCTGGAGGCCGTCGCCCTGCGTGCAATTGGTATTGGACACGCCAATCGTCATGGGAGAAGTGCCTGCGATAAATCCATGCCATACACTGTTGGACTCCGCAATCAAACCGCTGCAAAAAGAATTGCCTTCAGAAGTAAAACCTGAAGTCGACCCCTGATAGCCGTTTATCTGGCAACCATAACAGGCATCTGCGCAAAAGTCGGCAGCCAGTTGCGAGGAATTGGAACATACCGGAACAGATTGCGCACTAAGAGTACCGGAAGCAATGCATAGGAATACAAAAAAGGAAAAAAGTTGTAGTGATTTTGCCATAATAGATAAATTTAATGGTTTTAAGATACTTTCATCCGACAAATAGATGCCTACAGGGCGCTGAAACCTAATAAGTATGCAGGTTTATTGTATAAGTGTGAAGAAAAAGATCGATGAAGTATCATTCCACCACTTTTACAAATTTTCCAGCCGGCGCCACCTGTCCGGCACTCACAACCATTGGGCCCCAATCGCTCTTCCCGGTAGTTAAAAACTGATAACGGTAATCCTGTTTCACGGCAATATGACGCGCGACTCAGGCAGCTCACCGCTAAGCCTTACATCAATTCTTGCATTGCTGATTCAGTTCGGCATGCCCGTTTGCGATATTCTTATTTTTACTGACCCAAAGACCAAGGTTGGCTATGGACTTGGGAAAGATAAGGGTTGTGAGAAGGAAACGGTGTAGTGGAATAACCACTTGTGTGCCACAACAGAGGGATAAAACGCCACAGGCCTGTATCATGAATAGTAAACTCAGAACTTCGTGTCAAAATTAAACAAAAGAATTTTTCACATGAATCTGAATCAAGTTTTAAAACTCGTTATCCCCGTCATTTTCGGGATTGTTGGTGTACACCTTCTGCAATTTATCCATCTTATTGAAGTATACGCAACGTTGTTATTTGCTTTGCGGTTGACCGCCACCTGCCTTGTCGCTGCACTGGCTTGGCGCTACAATACACTCTCGGGATGGATTTTGGCTGCATTGCCTATCGGAGCCATGATAGGTTTCGATTTTCCCGGCATTGCTGCTAACCTCGATATTTTCTCAAAGGTATTCATACAACTTATCAAAACGGTCATTGCTCCGCTTTTGTTTGGCACCTTGGTCATCGGGGTTGCCGGACATAGCAACATGAAACAAGTTGGTCGTATGGGTCTGAAAGCGATCCTCTACTTTGAGTTGGCCACAACCGTTGCCTTGTTCGTTGGTTTGGCGGCCATCAACATCACAAAAGCCGGACAAGGTATTCATGTTCCCGAAAAAAACAGCATTGCCAAAGCCACCCTGCCTGCGGCCGAACTAACCGCAGTTGTGGACTCCACAAAAGGTACTTACAAACTGGCCTTGCATGGCAAAGACCTCTCGTTAGAAACGCCCTCCATTAAACAAGATTGGAAGAAGATTGTGCTGCACACGTTTCCTGAAAACGTTTCCAAGATGATATACGATGGGGCCGTTTTGCAGGTCGTTATTTTCAGTCTGCTATTTGGATTTGGATTGTCGCAAGTCCCTGAACAGCACCGAAAAACGATGCTCACCTGGACAGAAGCGTTGACTGAAGTAATGTTCAAATTCACAGGTTTAATCATGTATCTGGCCCCCTTTGCAGTAGGTGGCTCTATCGCCTATACTATTGGCACAATGGGACTTGGTATAGTAGGCAATCTGCTTGCATTGCTCGGCACGCTTTACGGTGCACTTATCACCTTTATGCTGCTTGTTTTTGTACCTGTTCTCTGGGTATGCCGGGTTTCAGTAAAGCGATTTTTTCAAGCGGTTTACGAGCCTGCTTCATTAGCCTTTGCCACAGCGAGTTCGGAGGCTGCTTTACCCCAAGCAATGGCTGCGATGGAAGCCTTTGGGGTGCCCAGCAAGATCGTTTCTTTTGTTATTCCCACAGGTTATAGTTTTAACTTGGATGGTTCTACGCTTTATCTCGCGCTTGCATCAGTGTTTTGTGCACAAGCAGCAGGAATAGAATTGAGTTGGGGTACGCAAATATTGATTTGCCTAACCTTAATGCTCACCAGTAAAGGTGTTGCGGGTATACCACGTGCTTCATTAGTGATTTTGGCCGCGACAGTGGCGCAATTCAATATCCCAGAATGGCCCATAGCCATTATTCTTGGCATTGATGCGTTGATGGACATGGGGCGTACTGGGGTCAACTTGGTTGGCAACTGTCTGGCGAGCGTTGTTGTGGCTAAATGGGAGGGCGAATTGGAAGAAAAAACGCTATAAATATGAATAAAGGTGCCACAGCAATCTTTCTGCTTTTGCAACTCTACACTTTTGTATCGTAACCCGATCAAATTTTCTCTTCACTTTAAAATTCAAATCTTATGTTTAAATTTTTCAGCATTTTATTTCTTGCAACTTCATTCGCATCATGTACAAAAGATGCCATGCCAACCCCTGCGCCCCTGCCTGTTCCCTACATATTCTACGGTACTGAATTCATTGGGCACTATGAGGCAGATCAAGTCATCTCAAACGGCGTTAATGCCAGCAATTTTGTTAACTTAGCGATTGACCTTCAAGTTTCAGGTACGCCCAGCCAGTTTTTATACAAAGAAATAAATCCATCAACGGGTACAACGAACTCGGTCACACTGGATATTCACGATTGGAACCTCAACCCAACAAAAGATTCACTTTTCTTGCAAATTATTACGGGTTCTCATACAGAAACTACTTCATATGAATCTGGTGGAGAGTATTCAACAACATATTATACTGACATTACCGTCTTAGACCTTGATTCTTTATATATGCCATTTTCAAGAACCTCACCAGGGAAATACATTTTAGAGCGTGAGTATCAAGGCGCACATCAAAAGTTTTATTTGACGAAATGGTGATTCTATTGGTTTGGTTGGTAGCGGGTTTTTAAAATTCGCAACCAACCAACTCCGCATCAGCTTGAATTTGCTAAAAACACATTTAAAAAATTCATAAACCTAAATTCTAACTACCTTTATAAACAAAAATAAAATTTGCTAGTATGAAATCGCACATCCTTCGAATAGCAACATTATTCTTCTTGTCACCAAGCCTTTGGGGGCAGCAAAATGAGTTTACACCATTAAATCTCGGGTACATTAGAGACCAAATCTCGGAGGCGAACTCCAATGCTATTGCAGTTGGACCTAAGGACTTAATGTATGTTGGGGGGCAAGGAGCATTGTACGTTTTTGCTCAAAAAAATAGAATTCAACAAATAGCGTGGGACAGTATAACCAATGGCAGTCAAAACGCATTCAATGAATGCGTTATTCTATGCAATACAGGCGATTTTTTATTGGCTGCTGACAAGGGTGGTCTCGGAAAGGTAGATGGAAAAACATTTAGAGCAGATATAATCGAAACCAAAATCAATGTTACTCATATTGCCTCAGTCAAACATAATGAAGCATTTATACTCAAAAAAGATATCTTACTCAAATACAATGGAAGTAAGTTAAGTGTTGTTACAGAGGCTAAAAACTGGTGCGCTATTGTCAGCATAGACACTATATTATTAGGAAGTGATGGTGCAAATCTGTTTGAGATAAAAGAGAATCAACAAAAAAAGATAATTAGTTGCCAATTAACCCCAAACGAGAAAATCGTCAATTTATTCAAAGCAGACGAAAACACAGTTGTTATATTAACAAATCAAAACAGGCTAATTTTATTTTCTCCCAGCGGTTCCAGTCCTCAAAGCCTGCCGACTTCCATCAAACTTGATACGACTTGGAAGGTGCAAAGTATAAAGATATTAGAGGATCGGATTTACATAGCAACCTTATATCATGGTCTGTTCTTTTACGAAAAGAGCCGCAGCACTCCAACTCCGGTGCATATCAAAACCGAAAGCGGAAGGCCGCTTAAATACATTCTTTCCCTTGAAGCGACAGAGGACAACGTACTTTTTATTGGCACCAGGGGTGGCGGTATGCTATCGTATTCACCTGAGCGAGAAAGGATTTTCACTCCTTTTTTCCCACAGATTGAAGACAAAAAAGTTACTGATTTTCATGATTTTTCTATCCGAAGTACATTCGCAGTAGATACAAATTCTGTCTTCTTCGGAACAGATGAAGGGCGAGTGTTTCTTTTTTTACGTGGCAAAAATGGCAAAAAGATAACGAAAGATACAGGAATTAAACTTCCCCAAGGAAAATCCCGCACACAAGTAAGGAGTCTTTGGGTTACAAAAGACCATATTTATGTTGGAACAGGAGTAGATGCGGCAGAAATATACCAGTACGCACGAAATGGAACGATAGAAAACGACCGGAAAGCTATTAAGACATTCGAAAAGCAGATTTCATCACTTTGGCTAGACGGAAGTCGGATGTATGTAGGAACGCCAAAAGGCCTTTTTTCTTTTGATATAAAAAATAATGTTAAAAATACAGTCACAGAAATCCAAGATTCGACAATAAGAAGTATTGTCAAATTGAATGGTCAAATTTATGCAACCGGGAATGATGGTAATTTGTGGAAAAAGGATAGTAGTGGAAAATTTAAACGGTTGAACAGCATTACAAGGAATGACATAACATACATTACTCATTTCGATGACAGTACCTTCTGTATATTCACTCGTGGTGACTTTCTTCAAATAGTTACCATTAAAGGTAATAAGGTTACACCTATAAAAGGCTTTACTGAAAAAAATGGTTTGATTGGTGTGGATGGGGCACCTGCTAATGTAATCTATGGTGGTTACTTTGATAGCCATAATACACTTTGGGCATTGACCGACAAAGGTTTATTTTGCAAACGGGAACATGACGATTATTTTTATCGGTTCACACCCGAAATTTTGGGATTGCCCGATAATCCCGATGGCAATACAGGCGCATTTTGCAGATTAGGCAGCGATTTGATTATGGGTTTTAGAACTGGTTGTGTTTTAATAAATACGGAAGAATTCCATAATTATAAAATTAAACGTAAAATAATTATGCTTGAACGACTTTCTGATGGTAATTACCAAGTCAAAGATAGCGGAGATGATTTTTCCATGAATAAAAATTTTAGTTCGATTGATTTAGTGTCTTTTGATTTGGAGAATGTGTTTGGAGGGGCAAGACCATTGCTCGTTGATTATTATGCAAATGGGGACACCACAAAAAAGACATATACCTTGTCAAGTGGCCAAGATTTCCTAATTATGCCGGATAGTTTTTCTTATATTTTAGGTTTTGTTGGTTGGGGTTCAAATACATACTTTTTTGAGAATAGTAAATATCTAATACCGTTTCATGAAGAAACCAAGTCGTGGATGGCCCTATTTGGATTGATTTTATTCGGTGGAGCATTAGTACTTTTAGTTAAAACATTATTACAAAAAAAAGTAACAAAGGAAAAAGCGGCGAGAGAAAAAGCAGAAGACGAAAAACGGATAATCAAAGAACAGGCCGCGAGGGAAAAAGCAGAGTCCGATATAAGGATAATCGAAGAACAGGCCGCGAAGGAAAAAGCACAGTCTGAAAAACAGGTAACTGAGGAAAAAGCAGCGAGGGAAAAAGCAGAGTCCGACAAAAGGATAGCAGAAGAAAAAGCAGCGAGGGAAAAAGCAGAAGCAGAAGAGCGGATAGCGAAAATACAAGCAAAAGACACTGAGGCGCAAGCAGAAAAGGCAAAAGCAAAGGCAAAACAGGCGGAAGCGGAAGCGGCAAAAGCAAATATAGAAGCCCAATCATTAAATTATAGATTATCTCTATCTAATAAAGCTCTTGGACAACATTTTTTTAAAAATAATATTGAACTGGTAGAACCAAAGCAAGCCTATTTAAATGAACGTTATAACCTATCATTATTAAAAGAAATATTTGCTATTTTCCCAGAACATAAAGTTTTAATCGAGAAAATTGAGAAAGGGATGAACAGAAGCAAAGGATTTATGATTAAAATACCTAATTTAATTATAAACTATGTTGAAAAATTAGAGCCCGAAAAAAAAGGCAGATTGTCTTTATTGGAAGAGTATGCACAACTTCTTGAACGCCTTAATATAGACATAAAAAATGCTACAAAAAGTAAAGATTTATTTATTGGATACTATAAGCATCTTGTCTCAACCAGTACGAGAACTACAATTTTAAAGGATGCTACTTTGATTGAATCTGTTTGCAAACTTTACACTAAAAATCCGGACTATAAATGGATAAAATATGAAGGTCAAAATAATGATTTTTCAGAAGGTGGAGTAATCGAAATTGTTTCGAATGGTATTGAAAATTTTAAGAATTGCGAAATACCATTTCTCCTAGTTCAGCCTTTGGTGGAAAATGTTAGAAATTATGGTGAAACAGACAATAGAGTCTTAAAAATACGGTATGAATATCACTTCGATAAAAAAGATCATAAACACTTAGCAATAATTTCGGTAATAAACAATGGTACATGGAATCCAAGTATAACAGCATCTCATATCCCTTCAGGAACTGATGGGAAAAGTGAACGATCCATGGATATTATTAAAAAAACCTTGCAGCAAGAAGGAGGAAGGCTCTTTGAGCCACAAAAAATAGTTCGCAACGGACGAAATTTCGTCGTAGTAAAATTTGAAATACCAATCACTTTCAATATAGAACAACATGGATAAATTTATTAATTTTTACATAATTGATGATAATGAAAACGATCGCGTTCGTTTTGAGAACCTTCTCGCCGAATTATATGAAGATGATATAATCACCATCGGTGATGTAAACTATTCCTTAAAGATTTTCACAGCATCAACTTTTGATGAAGGGAAAGAATTATTAAGAAATGTTGATAATCTTAGGAATGGAGGCTTTGTGCTGCAAGACCTTTCATTAGGCGGAGTAGATTCCCGAGATATTTCTTTTTTTGGAACAGAATTAATACGACAGGTAAAAAATGAACTTAAATTAGATCAATTGCCATATGGTATTTGCATCACAACTGTGTTTCATGAACAGATGTACAAAACCCTACAAACACCTGAAATTTGGCAAGGGGAAAAAATAGAGCCTCCTGTTTACAAAGATGAAGGTCTGGGCCTCTCAGTTCAAGATCAACTTAACAATGCAATTGGCATATTCTGCCGTGATTATGTCGAATTTGACGGATGTTGGAGAAGGCGTACCGATCTCCACGATATTCTGGCTCAATCTAGTATGAGCCTGAAACTAAATGGACAAGACTTAGAAATAAATCTTTATGAAATTATGGGGATACAATTAGATCCAAGAGAGGGATACTTTGCGATTTATCCAAGAAACGGAGGACATCATACTGACGTACTTAGACCTGTGATTGGAAATATGGTTCTGACAAATTTCATTAATAATAATCCCAATTTTTTCCTGCGAATGGATCGGCAACAGGACATAGAAAAGCATTATCATAGTTTTTTAGAAAATAGAAATTTATTTGCTTTGTCGTTTATCGCTGTTACGCCATATTTTTTCATCAATCCAGTATATTTTGATGTACACATGACTTTTCCCCAAGCACGAATTCGTGATTACACAATAGTCCAAGGTAGTCGACCTCCAAACGGAGGTACGGCTGCATGCTCTTTTCGAGATGTTAATAGGCTCGCTTTTGCAATTGATTTTAGGGATAATCCCATTGACATACCTGTTGAATCCGCGAAACAGGCTATGAATCCCAATCATTTTGTGCGCCATTTTCTTGCAGATTTAAAAGAAAGGAATTTGGTTTTATATGAATATATTAAGGGGCACTAAGAATAATTACCATTCTTTATTGATATTTTTCAATCGGGTCAGTTTGCAAAAACTGACCCGATTTTTTATTTGGATCTACTAATAGATACCAAACATGCCAACTCATGGCAGAAACGTGCCACCAAAAATATCTACGGAAGTAAAAAGCATAGATTTACAACAAGTTTACGATTTCATAGAGCATAAATTCAAGTAACATCAACATACTATTATTCATTTTTTTAAACTCAACAACGTATGATTTACCTCCTAATTTGTTTATTGATATGCCTATTGGGTATTCGCTTGGTGAAGCGCAGCCCGCTCACCCAAAGTCAAAAAGCCACGATTATTCCCTACTCCGTCCAGAAGGAAGAAAACCCTATACCTCAAAAGCAATGCACAGACGAGCCTTTTGATCACAAGCCTGCCAAAGGGTCGTTCGAAGACAGGTACGGGGTGATTATTTGATATGCAATTTCTAAACATTACATCATTTCTAAAATTTCAACGATGTTGCCAACCACACATATTCTCGACACCACTTTTGAGTGCATCATGCACTACACCTTCGATCAATCTGGTACGGAGCAAACCTTTGCCCAAAGGCTTGCTATGGAAAATGGATGGGACATCCATTACGCAGAACGAGTTGTGGCTGAATACCGCCGTTTCCTATACCTCATGCTCAAAAGCGACCGACCGCTTACGCCCTCCAATGCCGTTGATCAGGCATGGCACCTCCATATCACCTACACCAAGAATTACGCATCTTTTTGCGCGAAAGTGATGCCCAATGGCCTGTTTCTCCACCATGAACCAAGCCAAGGCGGCATAGAAGAAGCGGTAAAATTCTGGGAGCAATACCAGATAACACTTGGTCGATACCAGCTCATTTTCGGCGATGCTCCGAAGGATATCTGGGAAAATGTATTCACTCGTTTCGGAACCCCCGCAAGCGCATTTGTTCGTATCAACACCTTAAAAAACGGAGTTTATGTCAAGAATTGCCGTTCAAAGTTTTTTTTCGGTTGGTTCATAATCTCCGCAGCGGCATTATTCATGGAATTTCCTTTTGCCTCTTATTTAGCAGTTGCTTACGCCAGTGCTCAATTATTTTATTGGAATTTTCCAGATCACTCATGGGACAACAGCCTTGCAGAACACACTCCGTTTCTTAGTCAAAGCACAAGCAGTGATTGCGGTAATTGCGGTGGCGGTGGCTGCGGTGGCGGCTGAAAACACCTTTAAAAAGTCTTAAATAATAGTGGCAATAAGACTGCGGCATTTTGCCGCCAGGCAGATTATTGCCCTTAATCAGGGGCGGGAGCATCATTGTTCCCGCTCTTAATCAAACATCAGCCATATTAAAATTCAATGCTATGAATTCTTCAGCCAGTTCAGCTCGACCTCTTAAATACGCACTTTTTGCTATTGGTGCCCAAGTGATATTCAATGAATTCTTCGATCTTGTAGATTTCCCACCAGATGCGGGGCTTTATGATTACATCGCTGCCATTGCTCCTTTTTCTGCCGCATTTATTATTTCCGTGCTTACTTTTGATGAATGGGCAGCACAAGGCTATTTAGCGGGACTTGGTTGGACTGGGTTTGCGTTTCTTATTTCTGCTGTAGTAACAAATGGTTTACTAATCGATTCCTATAATATTTTTGACTTCGGAAAGGTCTTTAAAGATTTTATTCCTCCCCACATTATTCAGCGGTTGATTTCTCAATATTTTGAAAAAGTCAGTTTAATTAATGTGCTCATCAGTGCGGCCGTAGGCTTCTGGCTTAAATCAAAAATTGAAACCTAAAATTTGAATTGACCATTCTGGATTTGTACTAGCCACAAATTGCCAGTTATCTGCCACAACCTGCAAGGCTATGTCACCAAAGGTCAACTTTGCAACTTAAATTCATCAAATTATTAACCACATCAATACTTTTAAAATGAATAATTCCGCATACCTCCTTCTCCCAGCAATTGCAGGCATTTTGCTTTCTTCGCAAATCGCCGTCGAAATGAAGACTCGGGCAATCTTTGGCCACTTCATCCCGGTATCGGTAGTGGCATTCGGAATGGCTTTTTTGGCAAGCCTAATTTGGGCTTGGTGGACAGGTACCAATGCACTACCATCTATTCAGCAACTAAGCGAAACGAAGTGGTATCACTATTTGGGTGGTGTAGCACGGGTTACTTATCTTATTTTTGTTACTACTGCCTCTGCAAAGTTTGGCAATGGAACCACCTGCGCAATCGTTGTTGTTGCCCAGTTATTTGCCGCATCATTGATCGAACATTTTGGATTTTTCGGCGTACCGGTTTTCAAAATTAACCCGCAACGCATGATGGGAATTGCATTCCTTATTATGGGCGTTTTTTGGGTTGGGAAGAAGTAAAAATGTAGTTTCCGTGCTGCATTAACCTTCAGTTATGCCATATTAGGTATAATCAGTGGTTAGAAACCACGGTATTGGCCGGAGGCATCTGGAGAACAGGGACCAAACGAAATACCCTTTGAGCTTCACGCCATTTTGAATGGCTTCGTGGCACGCTTCCAGGTAACTTTTGATAAAATCGAGGCGGCGTTGGTCGTTCACCACACCGTTCTCCGGACCGTCATCAAATGCGCAGCCGTTTTCGGTAATGATGATTTCGGGATGATCGTACCGTGCATCAATCCATTCCAGTAGTTTCTGGTAGCCCCAGGGCACTATACTCCATTCCACATCTGCCTTCCAGCGGTGATAATGATCACAGGCGATGTCGCCATGATCGCCTGCCCATACTTTACCGGGAATATGGCAAAAAGCATCCCAAATAGACGGGCCTTTTCCGTCTTCTTTCCACGCACCTTCGATTTGGTAAGAAGAGGTGGCACTTCCCCAAATAAAATCTTTTGGAAAATTCATATCGTTGAGTCAGTTAAAAAATCGTGCTCCGGCTAATTTCCTTTTGACTACCGTAGAATCTGAACAGAAAGATATATGTCATTTTGAATAACTTTGCACCTGCCAATGCCCAAAGGTGCATTATTTTCTTATTTTGTACCAAAAAAAATGCTTTGAGGGGGAACATTGCCGGCATCAGGTAATTAACCGGAATCTTGTATTATTCGTAAATCATAAATCGAATTAATCGTAAATCGAACCATGGAGTCTCTTTACATCAATAATACTAATTTCTCCACCGGGAATCACGAGCATTGGTTCTGGTTGTTTTATGGCCTCATCAGCGCGGTATTCTGGATTTATTTCGGCCGAAAAGCGACGGAGCACCAAAAACGAAAAATCGGTTTGACCATGGGCCTTATCGGGGTAACTGCGTGGACTTGGTCGGTGATAGTGATGGTGGCAACCGACCAGGCCAAGGCGCAGTCAGTGATACCGCTCCACCTGTGTTATTTTCTCAACCTGTTGTTACCCATTATTTTATGGAAGAAATGGTTTCACTGGTTAGACTGGATTTATCCGATCGTTATGGCGGGTTGTTTGCAAGCCTTGTTCACGCCTGATCTGAGTCAGTCGTTCCCGCACTATTACAGCGTGCGGTATTGGCTGGTCCATACGGCATTGGTGCAAAACCTTTTATTTGCCATTTTTGTATACGATTTCCGCCCTACGGTCAAAGGTATTTTTAAATGTGTGGTGGCACTCAACCTGTATGCACTCGCTGTCACACCTGTCAACCTTTTAATGGACACTAATTTTTTATACCTTCGGAGTCCGGCTCCGGGTTCTGTTATGGAATGGCTTGGGCCTTGGCCGCAATATCTGCTGGCTATTGAGGGCTTGATGATCGTATTTTTTTCGGTGGTTTACCTGCCCTTTGGGGTCTCGCATTGGTTGAAGAAAAGCAGCGAACAATCTGTTTAATAATAACTTGTTACTAAGTTGTACTTTTGTCCCTTATGTTTGAATCAATTCGCACCCGGATGGCTTATGATGCAATCCGCAAATGGCTGACTGTACATACCCGTACCCGAAAGACATATACGCTCGAAACAGCGGCTACGGTCGCTGTACTATTCGATGCCACTATTGAAAAGACCCGAAACGAATCCTTGGCCTGGATAAAAACGTTGCAGAAAAGCGGAAAAAAAGTGCAGGTACTGGGCTTCTTTAATGAGAAAAAACCACCAGCCCCAACACCTGAATTTGACTTTTTTACCGCCAAAGAAACTTCCTGGACTTTTGTCCCGAATGGCGAAAAAGCAACAGCATTTATCGCTGCAAAAAATGATATATTGTTGTGCGTGAACCCCGGAGAACTCCCCGCCATCAGTTGGGTTGCTGCAAAATGTACCGCATCGATGAAAATAGGAATGGCCACCCACCACCACAATGATTACGACCTGCAAATTGATACTCCCACAGAAAAAGGAGTGCACTTTTTTGCAGAACAATTGCATTTTTACCTTGGAAAAATAAAAACTCATTAAATATGTTGCACCAGCGTTTCAGAGGTACCGGCGTCGCATTGGTGACGCCTTTTGAAAAAAATGGAAAAATCGATTGGGCAGACCTGGAAAAATTGATCGAACATGTGATCGCTGGCGGAGTGGAGTTCTTGGTAAGCCTGGGCACTACTGGTGAATCGGTGACCCTCTCGGAAGAAGAACAGCGCCAAATACTTGATTTCACAATCAAAATAAACCGCGGACGGCTACCGCTGGTGGCTGGCGTATTCGGCAGCAACAATACTGCGGCGATGGTGGAAAAAATAATGGGATTCAATTTTGAAGGAATTGATGCCATTCTGAGCAGCAACCCCTCTTACAACCGACCCGGGCAGGAAGGTATTTTTCTGCATTATATGGCGCTGGCTGAAGTGTCGCCGCTCCCCATCATTATATACAATGTACCCACCCGTACGGGTTCGAATATTAATGCCGAAACAACCTTGCGACTGGCGAATGCCAGCGATAAATTTATGGGTATTAAGGAAGCATCGAACGATATTTACCAGGTAATGAAAATTGTGAAAGATAAACCCAAAGATTTTCTGGTCCTCAGTGGCGACGACATGATGACACTCCCGGTTATCGCTTGCGGCGGAGAAGGGGTCATCTCTGTAATCGCCAATACCCTGCCTCGTCCTTTCACCGATATGACCCGTGCCGCTTTGCGGCAGGATATGACTGCCGCACAAAAAGGGAATATGAAATTACTCGAATTTTACCGCCTCCTGTTCCTCGAAGGTAATCCAATTGGGGTAAAAGCAGCAATGGAACTCCAAAATATTTGCAGCCGTGAAGTGCGGTTGCCCCTTACACCCATGTCGGAGCAAGGAGTACACCTCATTATGGCCGAACTGGAGAAAATGGACAACTAAATGAACCAAAGACAAACCCTGCTGATTGGTGGCGCATTTTTAGCATTAATTGCTCTCTTTTACTTTTGGGGAGCAAGTAATAACAAATCCCGGTACGACTGGGATGAGTCCGACTGGCAAAAACAGGCCTACAGTGAACAAAATGACCAACCTTACGGTGCCAAAATATTTCACGGTTTCGCCAGTAATTATTTTCAAAACCAAGCTTTAAAAGACATGAAGGGCGCATTGGCAAAAGAACTGCCTGCCGATAGTACTGCGCAAAAAGGAACCTATATTTTTGTTGGAGGCGGAATGTACCTGGATTCTGTTGATACCCGGCACCTTATGGATTTTGTGGAAATGGGCAATACCGCGCTGATTATCAGCAAAACTATCCCGTTTGACCTGATGAATTATATTTATTACAAAGAATGCGAAGATAGTCCGTGGGATGACTACCAGTCGCATCCCGACACCTTCAATTATCTCCACCTCGTTTCTCCCGGGAATACCACCGCTCCGAAGGCTTTTTTGGCAGTACAAAATCAACCGGAAAGTTATGCGTGGTCCTATATTCCTGAATATACTTTTTGCAACTACCTTCCCCAAAAAGCATTAGGGTATCAAAATGATTCCCTCATCAATTTTGCTGTCTTTCCACACGGGAAAGGCCGCTTTTTGTTGCATACCACGCCTATTGCTTTTACCAATTACCACCTGCTACAGCCTGAATTCCAGCAATATGCTGCAGCAGTCCTGTCGCATATCCCGGAAGGGCCTATTTGGTGGGATGCATTCAGCCGTGTACCCGAATCGGTTGCCCGCCGCCGCAACAACCGCAACGCTAACGAATTGCCGGAAGAACATGCCCTGACCTACATTTTGAAACAGGAGCCATTGGCCTGGGCCTGGTATTTATTAATTGGTTTGTCAGTGCTGTACTTGTTGTTCCGCACCCTTCGGCGGCAACGGCCTATACCTGTATTGGCTAAAAATGAAAATTCCTCTTTTGAGTTTATCAATACCATTGCACACCTGCATTTCCGCCAAAAAAACTACAAAGGCATCAGCATGCAGGCAATGAAGCTGTTTTTATCGCAAATCAGGGAAAAATATGGCTTATCAATAGGACTGGACTCTCGCTCAGCACTCCCAAAAATAGACGATTCCCTGTACCAGAAAGTGGCTGCCCGCAGCGAAGTCCCGGAGCAATATCTCAAAGACATCATCGAGCAATATTCAGCCATTGCCCGGTTTGAACCCACAGAACAACACATGGTAGACTTTTACCTCGCTATGGAAGACTTCTGGAAAAGGGCCAAATAACTCCCAAAATCGTAAAAAATTGTAAATCTTAATTCGTAAATCAATATGACAGAGCAACTCGAACCATTTGAGCAGGAACCTGCTGAAGAGCATCAGGAAAATATTCCGGTGGTAAACCCCGGACCCGATATGTCATCTGTACAATCTTGTGCCGAACGTGTTCGGGCGGAAATTGGAAAAGTCATCGTTGGACAGGAAGAACTGCTCGACATGATGTTGACGGCCCTTTTTGCTGGCGGGCATGTATTACTGGAAGGTGTTCCGGGTATCGCAAAAACACTGAGTGCTAAGCTGCTGTCCCAAACCATTGCAGCAGGATTCAGCCGTATTCAGTTTACACCCGATCTGATGCCTGCCGATGTGGTGGGAACGCCAGTGTTTAACATGAAAACATCGGAGTTTAAATTTAAACCCGGGCCCATTTTTTCCAATATCGTCCTCATCGACGAAATCAACCGCGCTCCTGCCAAAACACAGTCGGCCCTGTTTGAAGTAATGGAAGAACAACAGGTAACGGTTGACGGAGTGACCTACAAATTGGAATCGCCGTTTTTTGTACTCTCCACCCAAAATCCTATCGAACAGGAAGGCACCTATAAACTGCCCGAGGCGCAGCTGGACCGCTTCATGTTTAAAATTATCATGAATTATCCCTCCCTCACGGAGGAACAGCAAATTCTCAGGCGTTTTGTCAATGATTTTGGTACATCGCTCCGTCAAACTGTGGGCGCAGTGCTCACACCCAATGCAATTGCCGACTGCCGCAAACTGGCCGAACAAGTGTTTATCCGGGAAGAACTACTCGATTATATCGCAGCGATTGTGCATAATACCCGCGAAAACAACGACTTATTCCTTGGTGCCAGCCCACGGGCCTCTTTAGCCATCATGAAAACGGCTAAGGTCACCGCAGCCATGGCAGGCCGTAATTTTGTTACCCCCGATGATATTCGCTATGTTTGTTTCCCCGTACTCAACCACAGGATCATTCTTACCCCCGAACGCGAGATGGAGGGATATACTCCAAAAGAAGTAATCGATGATATTTTGAAAAAAATTGAGGTGCCAAGATGAGGACAGGCAGCAGTTGAGCAGTTACCAGTCGTGAGATCGACCGCAAGCAGGAGGACATTCATCATAAAATAGTGCCCTGCTCGCGGTCGACACAACGACTGGTAACTACTGATAACTGCCTCAAAACTGAAAATAAATGAAAGCATTGGCCCCGAAACTTCCGAAGAAGGCGATCAACCAGAGTAAGCTGGCAAATAAGCCCAGTCGAAGCAGGGGAGATTTGACCTGGATTGCATTCCAGTGTACCTGCATATTGCTTATTTCCACCGAAAGGAGCACTACAATCAGCAGCATCCCTTTTATCGCCTGAAACTTATTGATTACCGACCCGAAACTAAAGTCCCGCCCTTCTGCAATAAGACGCAAAATGGTGTTGGCAGTACCAAAACTATCACCGCCTGCCAGCCCTATACTACCCGCCCGGAAATAAATCCAAGCGATTAACGTCAGTAAATAGACAACTGCGATACTGACCCCGGCACTGATCCAGTCAGGAAGCCTCAACAAATGCGCCCAATACCGCCAAACTGGAGATACCAATCGCTGCAAAACAAGGTATACACCATGCAGAAAACCCCAAAACACAAATGCCCAGTTGGCCCCGTGCCACAATCCACCGAGCGCCATCGTCAGCATGTTATTTTTATACGTATGCCATTTGCCCCCTCTGTTGCCTCCCAAAGGAATATACAGGTAATCACGCAGCCAGGAAGATAGTGAAATATGCCAGCGGGTCCAGAAAGCCGAAAAACTGCGAGAAAAATAGGGGGTCCGGAAGTTCTCTGGAAAATCGTACCCCATTATACGGGCCAGCCCAATGGCAATATCTGAATATCCGGAAAAGTCGCAATAAATTTGAAACGAATAAAACAGGACACCCAAAAACAAGTGCCCCGCTGAAAAAGATTGTGGAGACTGAAATACCTGGTCTACAAACGGCGCTAAGGAGTCGGCAATGGCCACCTTTTTAAAAAAGCCCCATAAGACCCGCCCCAAACCGGAATAAACCCTTGCCCATTCCAACCGCTTATCTTCGTTCATTTGAAACAAAAAATCGGAGGCCCGAACGATGGGACCCGCCACCAATTGCGGGAACAAAGCAATGAATGTAGCAAATTTTAGCAACGAAGGCTCCCAATTGATTTCTTTTCTGTACACATCGATCGTATACGACATGCTTTGGAAGGTGTAAAATGATATACCTACCGGCAGGATAATATGAAGGGTTACTGATGAAGGCGCCATTCCCATTGACCGGATCAGCACCGCAAAAGAATCAATAAAAAAGTGCGAATATTTAAAAAAACCCAGAAAACCCAGGTTCATCACCATACTGAAAGTAAGAACGGTTCGGGGCGACCAGCCTGTACGGACTGCAGATACGGCTAAACGGCCAAACCATTGTAACACTTTACTTCCGGACGCAACTGATTGCCGGGTTTCCGCCGGCTTATCCAGGTAAGACAACCAAACGCCAAACCACCAGTCCATAACCGTTGAAAAAAGGATGAGCGAAAGGAACCGCCAGTCCCACCAACCATAAAAAACATAACTGGCAATCAGACAGAGCCAAGTACGCGCACGTCCTTTTGTCTGAAAATACAGTGCAAAAAAAAGTATACTAAAAACAAGAAAAGTAACGCTGTTAAAAATCATTGAATAGTAACCGGATGGCTACAAAGGTAGAGAACCGAAGGTTAATTTTAGGCATTTTAGTCCCCCAAGCAAGGCTTCAATCCATTAAAAATGTGACCCTTGCAAAAATTCACCGTTTATTTGCTGTGGATTTGATTTATTTACCTTTTTAGAAATGTTTTTTTTATTACTTAATCCAACTTATTAAAACTGCCCCGGTATCTATGCATGTACTTATACTAGGATTTATCACTTCGTTTATCATTACATTTTTAGCCATTCCTGCTATTATAACAGTGGCGAATGTGCGAAAATTATTCGACCAACCCAATGACCGAAGTGCCCACGGCACTCCAACCCCCTCCCTCGGTGGAATTGGCATTTTTGGAGGCGTAATTTGCGGCATTATTCTTTGGACACCTTCCCTTTATTTTGAACAACTTCAATACATTATTGCTGCTATTATATTGCTGTTCCTGGTAGGAACCCGCGATGATCTGGTGCCCATTCCTCCTTTCAAAAAACTGCTTGTGCAGGTACTCGCGACGTTGATTCTGGTATACAAGGCAGGAATTGTTATTGACGACTGTTGGGGATTATTGGGTATTTATCACCTTCCTGATATTGCTGCTTTTTTCTTTTCACTGGTGGCGATTGTAGGAATTATCAATGCATTTAACCTCACAGACGGAATAGATGGCCTGGCTGGCAGCATTGGACTGGTTTGTTCTCTTTTTTTTGGCAGCTGGTTTTTTTATGCAGGACATGTTGAATGGTCCGTGGTGGCATTCTCCCTCGCTGGTGCATTGACTGCTTTCCTTAAATTTAACCTTACCCCTGCAAAGATTTTTATGGGAGATACTGGTTCTCTACTGATAGGTCTCATCTGCGCCGTAATGGCCATTGAATTTATCACCCTCAATCAATTACTGCCAACAGATGACCCCGTATTCTTTAAGGGCGCGCCCGTTGTAGCATTGAGTGCCCTTTTTATTCCAATATATGATACTTTGAGGGTCTTCATCCTCAGGATGAAAAATGGGCATTCGCCTTTTCACGCAGACAAGAACCATTTGCACCACTTGCTGCTGGATGGCGGTTTTTCACATATTCAATCCACTACCATTTTGCTGTGCGTAAATATTTTACTCGTACTCACCTGCATTGGATTTCAGTACGTGGGTATTAATAAGCTTTTGTGTTTTTTGATCTTCCTGACTATTTCCATCAATATTTTATTGAGTCAATGGGTACTGATTCGAAAAAAATCAATTGCTGTACACCAACAATCATCTTAGCGCATGCCTGGGATTTTTTCTGCCGATTTCCCACACACCCTCCTAGTGGTCGAGGCACAAGTGCACATTTTCCGTTTGCTCGAAAAAAATTACTTTTTTTGAAAAAAAGATACCGTTTTTTTTCAAAAAAAGCCACCATTATTTTTTTTGGCATGGTAGTTGTCTTTAGGTAATCGTTCAATTGAATGAGTTAATGGTTTTCTTTTTAACACATTTATCTAAAGAAATAGGACCAAATGTGGTTCTAAATCCGTGGGGAGGGGCCGGTTCCACTGGGGGGTAGGGCCGGCCTCCTCACCACAATCAACTCAAAAATTATTACTTTTCCATATAGTCCCATGAAACGGGCGGTACTCGGGCATACCCGACTACCGCTTTTTTATTTAGGCACCGACAAAAAGCGGGGCGGCATACCAATAGTATGCACGCCCCTGTATATGGACATCCGTTACAAAAAACGGATGGAACAACGGCTGTCCCTCTCCTGCGTAGGGATTCAACCGGTCTCTTATTCAACCTACCAGGTCTCTAACTTTAGTTGAACGGCATCGCCATTGAACCAAAATTTGGTTTCTGTCCAGGTTGGCGCACGAAATTTGGGTCGGGATCCTCCCGAAAATCCGTAAGGTTCAGTTGGAACACCAAAAATATTTTTATCTAAATACTTATTTCCATTAATATCCTGAAAACAGGACAATGCATAAGTTCCCTCTGGCAAGTCAGGAATAACAACCGACATAGCGCCAACAGATTTCACACCATAACTTTGTTTATACAGTGCGCTCTCAGGATCCAAAAAACCTTTTTCCTTATTAAATACCGCTACCATCACAGATCCTTTGCCCGGTTGGATATTACTAATCACAACCGTCATGGGTTTGGAAGGAGCAACTAATCCGGCAACAAAACTGCCCAAAAAATAAGTCCACATCATCTTTGTAAAACAGGAGACAAAAGTAATAAAAAAAGAAATCAAATTGAATTGCTGCTATACTTTATGCTGACAGCATTCCTTATAACGTTTAAATCGTTTTTTTACTGTAATTTTGCGCTCTTTTTTAGAGCGTTTCATCAAAAACGACCATTATGATAGAGAAATTAAGCGCTATCCGCGATAAATACCAATATTTAGAGGAGCAACTGTCCGATCCTTCTGTGGCATCGGATCAGGATAGAATGAGAAAAGTCAATAAGGAATATAAAGCACTCCAGCCTGTTATTGATGCATTTTCCCGTTACGAACGGGTGCTCTCCGATAAAATGAGTGCAAAAAAAATCCTCGAAACGGAAACCGATCTGGAGATGCGCGATATGGCCAAAGAGGAAATTGAAGACCTCCAGGACAAAGAAGCTGCTCTGGAAGAAGAAATAAAAGTACTCCTCACGCCGGTAGATCCGGAAGATGAGAAAGATGTGATTTTTGAAATCCGATCGGGCACTGGCGGCGATGAAGCTGCTTTGTTTGCAGGTGACCTTTATCGCATGTATCAGCGTTATTTCTCCGACCAGGGCTGGCAGGTGGAAGTAGTGGACGAGAATCCCGGCACGGCTGGCGGTTATTCCAAAATCGTATTGGAAGTCACCGGCGAAAATGTATACAAAAAACTGAAGTTTGAATCGGGCGCTCACCGTGTACAGCGGGTTCCGGAAACAGAAGCCAAAGGCCGGGTACATACTTCTGCCGCGACTGTTGTGGTAATGCCTAAATTTGAGCTCGAAGAAATGAATATCCGTAAAGAAGATATCCGTACTGATGTATTCCGTGCCAGCGGTGCAGGTGGTCAGCACGTCAACAAGACGGAATCCGGAGTGCGCTTTACACACTTACCCACAGGTGCAGTGGCCGAAAGTACTGAGAGCCGCTCCCAACACAAAAACCGCGATATCGCCATGGGTCGCCTTATTCAGGTAATTCGCAATGCCGAAATCCAGCAAGCCCAAAATGCTGTGGCGTCCCAACGCAGAAGCCTTGTAGGAACCGGCGACCGCTCGGAAAAAATCCGCACTTACAACTGGCCACAGAACCGCGTAACCGACCACCGTCTCGAAGGCGATAACAAAAATTTCAATCTCGACAAAGTGATCGAAGGCGATATTGAAGGCATCATTGAAGCACTGTTAATTGCTGATAATGCAGAAAGGATGAAAGGGGAAATGGCCATGTAATGGTCCTCAGAAGAAAGTAATTTTTATTTTTTTGGAAAAGAAAAATAAAAAATTTCAACTGTAAATCAAGGCGTTGTTAAAAAAAATAAAACTTTAACATAATTTATTTTTATTAAAACCGGAAATAATTGTAAAATTGGCCTCTATTTTGATGGGAACTTTTTCCCGGCACTAGTTTTTTACCTTTTTTAATCGAAACCTCCCACGAAAATATAATGGCGTTTTTAGGCAACCGACAATCCCTTTCTCAAAAACTACAACAAAAACTCTCGCCACAGCAGATTCAATTGATGAAACTGCTCCAAATTCCTACGGCCTCTCTTGAACAACGGATCCAGGAAGAATTAGAAATAAATCCAGCGCTTGAATCGGGCGATGAGAGCGATGAACTGCTCGCAGGTCTGTCGGAAAGTGATCTGTCTGATAATGATGCAGACTATTACGCCCGGGAGCAAAAATCGGAAAGTGGCAATACCGACAATGACAATGATTTCGATAACAGCAGTAATGATGATGCCAGTAGGGATATCAGCGAAAATGTAATGGATGATATCGAACGCGAAACTACCTCTTACGATGAAGATTATGGCGACGACAATGCCGGTGCTTATGACGATGGCGTGGAACTGGACGATTATATGCGCGAAATTATTGACGACGATCCCTCTATCTACCGCAATAGTGGCGAAATGGGGGGCGGAGATGACGATGATAAGGTAATCCCGATCGAAGCCGAAAATACTTACCATGAATTCCTCGACCAACAACTCGGCTTACTGAGTCTGGCCGATGACCGCGAAAGAGCGATCGCGCATCAAATTGTAGGGTCAATTGACGACGATGGCTACCTGCGTCGCGAGCCGCGTGCTATGGTCGATGATTTGCTGTTCAGCCAAAATGTAACTACTGATGAGGCCGAAATTGAACGCTTTTTATTAAAAATCCAACAATTCGACCCGCCTGGAACCGGTGCACGCGACCTGCGCGAATGCCTGCTGATCCAACTCCGCCGCAAACTAACCCGCGAAGACGAAGGTGTATCGTATGAAGAAAAACTCAATATTGAAATTGCGGTGAAACTCATCAGCAAGTATTTCGAAGAGTTTACGAAGAAACACTACGACCGCCTTTGCCGCCAATTGGATATCGACGAAGACGAACTGAAGGATGCCATCGGTGAAATACTTCACCTGAACCCTAAACCAGCATCGGGTTTCGCTTCTAAGGGTAGCCGGACTATGAATTATGTGATACCGGACTATATCGTCAACAACCGCGATGGGGAACTCGAATTATCACTCAATGCCCGAAACGCCCCCGATTTGCGCATCAGCGACCAATACCGCGAAATGCTCAAGTCTTTTCATAATAACAGGACCGTCCGTCGCTCTACCAAAAAAGAAAAAGAAGCCATTCTGTTTATCAAACAGAAAATTGACAGCGCTAAATGGTTTATTGATGCCA
Source organism: Saprospiraceae bacterium (assembly GCA_044350415.1). Taxonomy (GTDB): domain Bacteria; phylum Bacteroidota; class Bacteroidia; order Chitinophagales; family Saprospiraceae; genus M3007. The sequence goes on from JBILHQ010000019.1 coordinate 40,828, forward strand.
TCAAACAGCGCCAACAAACTATGATGCACACCATGGGTGCTATTCTGAACCACCAGGAAGGATATTTCCTTACCGGCGACCAGAAAAAACTGCGCCCAATGATCCTGAAAGACATTGCCGAAGCCACAGGCCTCGATATCTCCACCGTGTCCCGGGTGGCCAATTCCAAATATGTGCAAACGGAATTCGGCACTAAACTCCTCAAGGAATTCTTTTCTGAAAGTATGCAAAATCAGGAAGGAGAGGAAGTTTCCACCCTCGAAGTGAAAAAAATCCTCTCCGACCTTATCGGCGAAGAAAATAAACGCCGCCCATTATCCGACGAAAAACTGATGGATATGCTCACCAAACGCGGGTATAATATCGCACGACGGACGGTGGCTAAATACCGGGAACAACTCAATATTTCGGTCGCTCGACTACGGAAAGAACTGTAGTTTTTAGATTTTCTGCTTCTTTAACTGAAATACCCGGGATAAGTTAAATCCAAACTGTATCTCTCCTTTGAGCCAGTTGCTGTTAGCGTCGCTGATAAAGGCACGTTCGTTCATACCCACCGCATTTGAGAAATGCAACTGAAAAACGTGACCTCCCGTCTCAATATCAATCCCGAAAGAAAGTGGATTATATTCGATTTTTCGTGGAAACTGATTAAATACATAAGTGTAATCCCAAACTATCGCCATCCGCTGCGTAAACTTATACCTTCCCCCAAATCCCAAAGCGTATAAATCATTGGGAATCACCCTGGTATCTACGATGTTGCGATGGACTACTGTAGGTGTCAATTGCAAACTAACCCTGTTGCTGAATTTACGGCCAACAATTAAGGCGTAGTAATAACCCAACCTGCGTGGGAATGTCGTTTCAACCGCCGGGTTTCCTACTGCGTCTTTAAGGCCGATTACCGTCATCCCAGCTACTGCAATCAAAGACACAGGCATTGTACGTGCGCCAGTCGATTGCCATAAAATACGGTATTTGGCGTAGCCATCCAATTCCTTTCTGGCTGTGGAACGGCCAAAACCCGCCATCAGATTTTTGGTAATACCAAAATCAAAACCCAATCGCATACTGGCCTGGTCAAGTCCAAAAAATTGATACGCTCCCTGATTTACTTTACCAAAACGGTGCAGAATACGAAAATCCATCGTTCCAGGGTGCAGCATTTCCATACTGTGAGCATTGACTACACGGGTGCCTTTGAAAGCATTAGTTGCATAATCAGTTGTTTTTTCATTGCCAAGCATATCCAGCAGGTCATCCTGAGCCTGCACAAAACAGGAAAAAAGGAGGAATAAACCAAAGAGTAATAACTTTTTGTTCATAATATTTTTATTAAATACGATTTTAAAAAACCACAGATATACTTTTGAAAATGCCGTCAACAAAAAGCATTTCTAATTTCCCGCAAAATTGGTAAATATTGACCAATTGTTACCCGAAAACTTAACGGATCAAAGGGTATATACTGTGGGGTACCCCTTTGATCCGTTTAAAGCATCTCTGGGCTGCTAATTATTCGGCGATCCAGCCTGAATCCAGATACGAACCTGATCAAGTTCGCATTGCGGCATTTTCGCACTGCCAGCGGGGTAAGGCATAGGTTTGTAACCACTATCGTGGGTAATGGAACCCCAGAGTTTCTGATTAGATACCTGCGCTTTTATTTCGGCGTATGTCGTCAGTTGAATACCTCCACCCGGGCTGCTCGCACTGTGACATCCCTGGCATTTTGTCGCGATGAGCGGCTTAATGACAGTACTGAATTTTACATTCGTGGTATCGCAAGCGGCATCACAGTGAATATTCAGCGCACCTTGTTGCATCCATTTTAACACCAGTGCTTTCTGTTCGGCCGACAACGCTGCACGGGGAGCCGGAGGCATACGATCATCAGGATCAGGATCGCTCAGTACTTTGTACATTTTGCTGCCCGCCGGATTACTCAGGCTGATTTTACCCGTATTTCTGGTATTCGTGTATGAGTCATATATAATACCCTCTTCATGCGATGCCGCATCATGACAGCTAGGTACAGCACAATTGGATTGTAATATAGGCAATAATTGCTGCTCAAAATATACCGAATCAGGAGAACAAGGGTGCACAATCACAGTGCCGCCACCGCCGCTGGTATCAATAGGGTCAATCGGCAATTCACCAATATAGACCGGGTCGCGGTGACAGGCAGTGGTGTTGAATAAAACAATACCCGCAGCAAAGCAGCCGAGTATTATTGACAAGCATTTTTTCATAATTAATTAAAAGTGATATCCGTTGATAAATAACAAGAAGCAGGGATTAAATAAAAAAATTGGTTTTCAGAAAGAAAAGAATCCCGAAAAACCAGAGTTGTTGCGGAGGGAGTATCCGCCTTGATCCCGCAAGGCGGAATTGGCCAAATGGCCTCCCTCAGCTACAAGTCATACGATTAATCGTTTTTGGCACCCAACGCCACCCACTTTTTAATCACAGCAATGGAACAGTCGGACAGTTTATTGCCCCCTTTAGGCATAGGAGAATAATTGGAAGTTCGCTCAACAGACCCCACTAATGCGCCGCTTACTGCGGTCGGTTTAGTAAGATCATAAGTAGCGTAAGAGATACTGGCAGAAGGGGACGAACCAGAATGACAGCCCGTACAATAATTCTCCAGAATCGGTTTCACTGAACCACTAAAGGTCACATTGGTGGTATCGCAGCTGGCACTGGCACAATTGGTGGTATTCAGCGCTCCTTGTTCGATCCATAAGGCAATCGTTGTTATTTGCGCGTCATTGAGAATTTGGTAAGGTTTGGGAGGCATAGCGCCAGCTGGCCTTACTAATATATTGTATAACAAGCTTTTACGGTAGCTTCCCGGCGTGATACCCCGTTTTACAATACCCTCATAACTCGACAAATCGTACCCACTCTCCCGATTGGTGGAATTATGACAG
>JBILHQ010000179.1:0-13070 GCA_044350415.1 Saprospiraceae bacterium
GAGTAATCCAATAATTGGAAATCCAACCATCACGCCCACACAAGATATTACCCTGATCGTCACCGGCTCCATCGCTTCCTGCGTGGCCAGTGACACGGTGTATATCAAAATTGTAGACCCTGCGATCGAACTTTTTGCACTGGCAGATACTTTAATTTGTCAGGGAACGGGCGTTCCATTGCTGGCACAAAATAATGCATCCAATACGGGGCTGTTATGGACGCCAACAACAGGCCTGAGCAACCCAACTATTAACAACCCGATTGCGACACCTTCAACCACCACTACCTATACTGTATCTATTAATGTATCTGGCTGTGTCGTTAAAGACCAGGTGACCATCAAAGTGGATACGCTCTTTTTCCCAACGTTAACCACTACAGATACCACGGTTTGTCAAAACTATCCGGTCATTTTAGCCAATTCAGTATTGGGGACCACTGATTACCAGTGGACACCCGCGGCTGGTCTGAGCAACCCAACGATTTCAAACCCGATTGCTTTGCCTGCACAGACGACCACCTATACACTTGTGGCTACCAGCGCAAACGGTTATTGCGACCAAACAGCCACCGTCAAAGTTAATGTGATCAGTGCCAATATCGCTATTGCCGGACCGGATAAGTACGAAATATGCCTTGGCACTAGTGTTCCATTGCAGGCCAATGCCACACCTGGTGGCGGCACTCCGGTGACATGGACGCCTTCATTTTATGCCGTACCACCGGTTGGGCCAACCACAACAGTGACGACGGATGAATCCATTACCATAGTGGCAAATTACAATGTAAATGGTTGTCAGGTATTCGATTCGGTATATATTCGGGTGGATTCCTTACCTGATCTGATGCTGCTACTCAAGCCTGCCAAACCGATATACTGTCCGGGGGATACAGTCACTTTATTGAGTACAACCTACGAACCGGCTAATTTTCCCGATATCGAACACCTGTGGCTGCCTGATGGATTAGGACAAATTACGCCTGATTCTTTGTGGAATCTGGTAATTCGCACACAAGTGACGGATACCTTTTACCGCATTACCCAAAACCATGCTTGCCTGGATACTGCCTTCATCATCGTGCCGGTAGATTCTATCCCTGTGATCATGACGACACTCTCTAAGCCCTCGATTTGCCCCAGTGAGTCGGTTCAGATAACCACCACTGTGACGCCCGATCAGGGCGTCAAATGGGATCCACCGACCGGACTTTCGTGTGTGGAATGTAAAAACCCTGTGGCTACTCCTATGGGCTCCACCCAGTTTACGGTCACCACACCCGATGCCAACTGCCCGGCCAGTGCCAGTGTATTTATTGAAGTCTTACCTTTACCTGTATTGGCCTTGTTGTTAGATCCTATAGTGTGCCCGGGTGACACCGTACAATTGAATAATGCCCCGGGGGAACCAAATACGACTTACAGCTGGACCTCCACGCCTCCCGGCTATTCTTCCGCGGAGGCTCAACCCAATATTATTGTAGTGGAATCCGGCATTTATGCAGTGGTTGCTACCAATACTGCTTGTACAAGTACTGGCACCGTAAACCTGACCGTTCCATTTGCCACTATTGATGCTGGTGCTAATCAAACGATTTGCAGAGGACAAACGGTGACCCTCAATGCAACTGCGGATGGAAGTCCAGGGTCGTTTTCATGGACCTCAAGCGGCAGTTCGGGTATTTTAACGGGTGCCATGCCCACCGCTACGCCCGATATTACGTCGATTTTTACGGTAACTTATACTTACAGCGCGGCGCTGTGCCAGATTTCTGACAATGTAACGATAACCGTCAATCCAGCGCCTGAAATCCTAAGCTTAATTATGAATCCGGAAGATGGAAAAGTTTGTGAAGGCGAAATATTAGCCATCAAATCGAGTAGTATTGGAGGAACAACTCCTTTGGTCTTTGCCTGGACACAGGATGGTCAGGCCATTCTTCCTGGTGCAAAAGATACTGTTTCACTCACGCTTGTTGGAGGACCTGATCCGGTCAATTATGTGATCGCTCTGACCATCACTGATGCTGCAGGTTGTTCCTCGAATAAGTCTGTCGATGTGGAAGTAAAACGTTGTTTCAACATTCCCAATGCGTTTTCACCCAATGGCGACGATACGAATGATACCTTCAGTGTTGTCGAATATGGTGGCACTACCACTATTTCTAACTTCGTTATCTATAACCGCTGGGGACAAAAAGTTTGGACATCTTCTCCAACTGCCCCCAAGTGGGATGGCAGGGTGGATGGAAAACCTGCTCCAGTCGATGTTTATATTTATCAACTGCAAATTACCCGCCCCGACGGTATGAAGGAAAGTTATTCAGGTGAGGTGACGTTGATAAGGTGATTCTAGTGGTCTGTCAAGTCTTCTAATCCTGGGTCCGTAGAGTTGACTACAAGCACGTCGATAATAACCTGTAGACGACATGCTTGTGGTCAACTCTACGGACCTGGGGCTAAAAACCTCACATTTTCTTTTCAGCATCCCCCAACAGCGTGCTTAACGTATCGATCAGGTGTTCGATATTTTCTTCCCCTGCCACGGCTATCATTTCTGCTTTCAATTGTGCACTGACTTTCAGACTGGCTGCCAATAAAAGCCGGCCTTTTTCTGTGAGGTGCACCATATTGGCCCGCCCGTCATGTTCATGCGGATGATGAGCAATAAAGCCTTGTGCTTCCACTTCTTTCAACATTTTGGACATAGCCTGTTTCGTTACCCAGATGCACCGCGCTAATTCGCCGGAAGTAGAACCTTCCGGACCAATATTGGCCAGCAACCCCATATAGTGGTGTTTGAAATCAGGATGCCCATGCCCAGCAGCTAATTGCTCAACCCGGGCAATCATATATTTACTGTAACGAATTACCAGCTTTGCCACATTGCGTTGCCGCATTTGGTGAAACATTTCAAAAAATTCAAGGTCCGACGTCGATTTCATGTTGCAAAGATAAAGTTTTTTTTAAAAATAGTAAACAAGGTAGACTATTTAGTCAACCTGGTTTACCTTTGCGCCTCAACTATAGTCAGTTATTTTGACCAAATAAGTATAACTTATGGAAAATGAATCAGTTAAAAAAAAGAGTCCGGTGCGTTTTATTGTACTTGGCGTAGTACTGCTCGGCGCATTATTTTACGGCTGGCGTTGGTACGATCATGGGCAGCATTATGAATCTACGGATAATGCTCAGATTGAAACACATACGTCTCCTGTCCTGGCACGTGTGGCGGGTTATCTGCAGAAGGTTAATATCACTGATTTTACGGAAGTAAAAATGGGCGATACCCTTGCCGTTATTGACGACATGGAAGCCCGTATTGCGGTACAACAGGCACAAGCCGATTTCCGGCAGGCACAAGCCGATTACGAACAGGCCAAAGCCGATCTGGCCACCACACAAGCTGATCTCCGCAATGCAAGGGTGGGCCGTGATAATGCCGACCTCAATGTAGATGCTGTGAGCGCCAATACTGGCGTGATTGCCGTTCGCCGGGATAAGGCATTTGCCGATTACCAGCGCGACCAGCGATTGGCCCTTGAAAAAGCGATTACCACCAAACAGTTGGATGATTCAAAAGCCCGGTACGAGGAGTTGGTAAAATCGTACGAAGCCGCTATCAGTCAGCAGAATTTTTCTAAAGGAGGCGTGAATTCCAGCGATGTACAAATTCAGAAAGTACAGGCACAACTACTGCGCAACGCTGCGCTGCTCCAACGTGCAGAAGCGACTATCGCTGTAAGAAAAGCACAATTGGATCAGGCGCAACTCCGGCTTGGTTATACCCGGATTCCCGCACCTATTTCCGGCAGAATTGGCAAAAAAAATATGGAACCCGGTCAATATGTTCAGCCCGGACAGACTTTGTGTACGATTGTGAATGATGATTCTTATTGGATTGTCGCCAATTTTAAAGAGACACAAATCGGTAGAATGTCCGAAGGACAGTCTGTTGAAATTCATCTTGATGCGTATCCTGGCAAACCAATTACCGGCAAAATAGCCTCCTTGTCAGAAGCGACGGGTGCCAAATTTGCCCTGTTGCCGCCCGACAATGCCAGTGGTAATTTTGTAAAAGTAACGCAGCGCGTACCGGTAAAAATTGCGCTTGATAATGTAGCTGATTTGCGTGGCATCCTGCGGGCCGGCCTCAGCGCAGTAGTAGAGGTTAAAGTTCAATAAACCATTCCCGAACGATGAATTTTGCAAAAATAATAGTCGTCATCACGGTAGTTTCCGCCGCGATTATGGAGCTGATAGATACCTCCATTGTCAATGTGGGACTTAATGTAATGGCTGGGAACCTGGGTGCTACCATCGAAGATATTTCGTGGATTATTACTTCTTATGCGATTGCCAATGTGATCATAATCCCAATGACGGGCTTTCTGCAGCGGTATTTTGGCCGGAAAAACTACTTTATGACGTCTATCGTCGTATTTACAGTAGCTTCCTATTTCTGTGGAAATGCTGAAAGTTTGATTACGCTGGTCCTTTTTCGGTTTTTACAGGGGATAGGAGGAGGCGCTTTGCTCTCGGTGAGCCAGGGTATTCTGTTCGATACTTTTCCCATCAGCCAACGCCCCATGGCATCTGCCATGTTTGGTATTGGAATTGTTCTGGGGCCTACTTTTGGCCCCACGCTTGGCGGGATAATTATCGATAATTACCACTGGTCCTGGATGTTTTTTATCAATATTCCCATTGGTGTTGCCGCTTTTTTTCTGAGTAATACCTTCCTGGAAAAAAAAGAGGAAGAGCGCAATATCGACCGTTCAGCGATTCATATTGATACGCTCGGTATCGTTTTGTTGGCACTTTGGATTGGATCCCTGCAATTTGTGCTCGAGCGGGGTCCGGCCAATGACTGGTTTGATGATCCATTGATTCTTCGGTTTTTCATTATTGGGCTGGTATCCTTTTTTGGATTCATCTGGTGGGAACTGCGCATTCCGAATCCTGTGGTAAATCTTCGGATTTTCCTGAACCGCAACCTGGCCATCGGCACACTTTTGATCGTGGTGATTGGTTTTGGTTTATTCAGTTCGGTATTTCTATACCCGCTTTTTGCCCAGCGCATTACAGGGTTTACGGCAAAAATGACTGGATTATTATTGATTCCCGGAGCGGTTATTACGTTATTTATTTTTCCAATCGTCGGGAAGTTGATGTCGAAAGGTTTGCCGCCGCGCAACCTGGTGTTCGTAGGGTATATCTTCTTTTTCCTATTCGCTTATTTAATGTCACAACTCAATGCAGACGCTTTTTCGCAGTTGTTTATCGTGGCTTTAATTTTCAGGGGAATAGGACTTGCATTAACTAATATTCCTTTGATTAATACTTCCGTTTCCACGCTTACGCCAGCGGAATTACCGATGGGTATTGCCCTGACGAATATGTTCCGGCAGCTGGGTGGCGCTATGGGCATTGCGGTGCTCAATACTTATATCAACAACCACGCAGCGCAGCATAGGAATGATATGCTCTCGAATATTGTTACGGGACAACCCGTTACCGACGAACGGGTAGCGATATTGACTAACAGCCTGATTGGCCGGGGGGTCAACCCATTTGATGCGGTAAAAGTTGCTTATACCAATATGGAACTGGCCGTGAACAAACAGGCACTCATGCTGGCCTATCTAGACTCATTTCAACTTACCGCTTTGTTTTTTGTGCTTTCGCTGCCATTTCTGTTGCTCATTGAAAACAAGAAACCGAATAAAGAAGCCATGAAAGCAGCGTCGGAAGCTCATTGATTCTTTGGAGGCTGCGTTGGGGGGACCATCGTTTGTCATTCAGGAACCGTTCCTTATATTATCTTGAACTATGAAAAAATACATTTTTTTGATAAGCTTGTTTGCCGCTATTGGCGCGGCAGCGCAACCAGTCTCCGTTAATCCAGAACTGGTGGTTTTAGTGAATAAAGCGATTGCTTATTACCCCAAATTCAGGGAATTGGAAGCAAGCCGTCAAATAGCCGCTATGCGGGTGGATATCGCTAAAGCGCAATACTTGCCTTCTGTTACTTCTAATGCGAATTTCCGGTACCAGGCTCCTATTGCTGAAGCTAAATTTGGCGTTCCGGGTAACGAACAGACCATTCAGTTTCAGCCGCACGACAATTACGACCTGAATATAAGTGCCAGTGGATTGATTTTTGATTTTGGGCGTACCAAAGCGCAGATCGAAAAAGCCATTGCAGAAGCTGCATTAGGCAAAGTCAATACAGAAGCCGCTATGCAGGCGGTGGCTTATCAGGTAGCACAACTGTATTATGGTATCGTTTTTACCCAAAAATCGATGGCCGCACAACAAGGATTAATCGCTGCCCAGCAGGCCAATCTCGACCTGATCAATTCAAAATTGAAAAATGGCGATGCCCTCGAACTGGATATGCTGAACGCGCAGGTGGCCATCGCCAATGCTCAAAATCGCCGCACCGATCTGGAAGCCCAAATGGAAAAGCAAAAAGCATTGGTTACCATGCTCACTGGAGAGGAAACACCTGTGTTTGCCGGACAAACATTTGATTTTCAGGAAAATGAAAATGGCACTGATTTTACTGCCAATCCGGATATCAGTCTGGCTAATACCAAAATCGGCATTGCTGAAAAAGAAATTACTCTCAATGAGCGCTATCTCCGCCCATCGTTAAATTATAACGGCGGCCTTGGTTTTCGGAATGGTTTCCAACCAGATATCCACGCCATTCGGTTCAACTGGGCTGCTGGTGTCGGCATTTCTTACCCACTGTATGTAGGTGGTCGTGACCGTAAACAGATCATGATTTCGCAGTTCAATCTCGATGCAGCCAAAGCATCTGCTGCTGCTGTTTTGCAGACGGTTCGCAGCGACATGGCCCAATCGCAAGCCGACGCTAAAGCCAGTCGCACCAAACTGAATAATGCCCGAACGGTGATCAATCAGGCCCAAACTGCCCTGCAACTGGCCCGCACCCGCTTCGATAATGGGGTAGCCACGAATGTCGATGTCATCACAGCACAAAATAATTTAGAACAGGCGCAATTGACCGAATTACAGGCGCAGTACCAATTGTGCTTGTCCGGGTTGAGTTTGAAGCGGTTGATGGGGGTGAAATTTTGGTAAATAGTTACCTTATTTCGGCAAAACCACTATTTTTATCGTCTTTTCAAAGCCCGTATTGGCCAGAAACTGTACGAAATAACTTCCGGGAGGCATGGAAATCGCATTAAAAGTAAGCCGGTGAGGGCCCGCTTGCTGTGCATTGGCCGGAGTTGCCAGCTTTGTTACTTCGTGTCCGGCAATATCCAGTAAGCGAATGGTTACCGGTGTGGTCACCGGCAAATCATACGTGATACTGAAGCCTTCTTTCACCAAATTCGGGAAAACGGATACGGTATACTGGGGTTTTCCGACTGGATTGTTCACCGCCGATGTACCCGTAAAATAAGCAATAATGGTATCGGGGCCGGTCAGTGCCAATTGATTCACTAATTGTGACGGGTTGGGTATGGTATGTGCTTTAGACTCCCAGTGATCAAAAATAAATCCGCCGGCAGGCGTAGCTTCCAGCCGGAGATCAATACCACCAAAAATCGGTGTGGTAACCGGCAACTGGCTCGGATCGAATACCAGCGTATTGGCCTGAATAGAACCACCCCAGGAAGGTTCCACCCTGAATACGGTCTGATACGGCCCTTCTAATTGATAACAGTCTTTCAATCCGTTGGGCAGGTATTCACACCGCCGCTCAATGAAATCCCTTAACCGGGCAACATTGCTTTTCCATTTGGCATAAGTTCCACCCCATTTTGCAATATGTTTGGTCATTTCAGGGTCAATGCTGGCTTCCACTTCGTCGAGGTAACCCAGCATATTTTCACACCCAAAAACTGTTTTAGACATATCTGCCTGCCGGGTAATCCAGTATTGATTGAACTCCGGATTTTCCCTCAGTTTATTCAGGATATCCAAATGTGATTGTGGATAATGATCGCCCCAGTTATTCAGGTCAATTTCCTCCACATTACAGGAAGGTGCCGTTGCACTGGTGTCCAGGATGCCTGTATAATTAATATAATAGGCATAGGTGGCATCCAGGTCCCAGAGAATATAACCCCATTTTTGATGCCCCCCCTCCGGATTGAGGCCGCGCCACCATCCGGTATTGTAATTGAGCCAATCGGATGCATTGGCAAAAGAGTTGACGATCATGTAGTCGACCAGGCTTTTGTAATCGAGTTCGCCTTTAACAGCAAGAAAATTTTCCTCCACTGCCATGTTGTTGGTTAGTATATAATTGACCAGCAGATCCCACTCCATCTTTGTCGCCGCTTCTGAATCCTGATAGTATTGTGCCCAGGTATTGCCCCAGGTAAGCAAATATTGCAGATCATATTTTCCCTGTCCATAATAATAATCGGTATAATCATGGTCATCCGGCAATTCCCGCAAATCATACACACCCCAATACTTGCCATTCATATAAATAATTGCTTTGGATGCCGTTCGGGAATCTACGTGCATACCACCCCGCACTGCAAGGTTTTGTGTGTAGGCATCGCGCATGTGTGCTGCAATGACCTGACCCTGATAGGTCCAGCCGCTGCCACCCGGATAGTTATCGTCGCCCGCAGCCCGCAGGATAACCCGCTGAAATTCATCCCGATCACTCAGGCCCGGGTAAAGGACTTCTTTGATCGCAGAATTGATGCCCATTTCGTCGCGGCTTACAAAGTCTATACTGCGCTGGCTGTTCACCCACGAATCCTGGCCATGGCTGTTGAATTCCCCTGTTACCTGTGCAGAACGGGTTTTGTCCAATCCAAAGAACTCAAAAGAGCCAAAAGGGCGTAATCCCTGATTACCATTGGCCAGCGTCAGCAACTGGTAACCCGACACAGAAACGACCGGAAGGGTGTGATCGACATTGATAAAGTACGTATTAAATGCTGTGAAACTGGGTAGCAATGTGGAATCTGTCGGAAACGCACGTGCTTTCAGCACAGTGGTGGTACTGATGGCTATAGGCGAAGCGTATGGAAGGGATCCCGCTGTCGGCTCGTTGCCGTCTTTAGTGTAGCGAATTGTAACACCGGGCTCCTCGCTGGACAGTGCAACCATAATGGAACCTGGGTAAAAACCTGGCTCTAAATCCATTACCGGTGTCTTGGCAAAATCTTCCCGGTAGGACGCGTATATATTCGAACTGTTGGGAGTTGGCAGGGTGCAGATGCCCCAATCAGCACCGCCATCCGTTTTACGGCCTACGGATTGACTTAGCATGGTCGTTTTTACTTTTTTAAAATCCGTTGTTACACCATTAGCTTTTGTCAAAGTAATAATTTCTGCTGTTTTTTTTGTTTGGGTTAACTTGAAACTAGCATGATAATTACCGCCACTAACTTCGTTGCGGCCAGAACACCAAATGAGCAAAAAACCTTCACCCGGAATAATTGTCCCGGCTGGGAAAGCCCATTTTTCAGGTTTTTCTTTATCATCACTCAGGAACCAGTCACCTATATCCACCGGCTGTGTGGAAGTATTATAAAGTTCGACCCAATCTTCATATTTTTGATAATTATCAATTGTTAGCGAAAGATTGGCGGCTGAAAATTCATTGATGACCACCTGTGCAAAGGAAGCCTTAACAAGAAAGAAAAGAACGACCGTTACTAACAGCCGTTGTGGGAGTAGTTTAAAAGGTATCATAGTTGAAAATGAATTAATTGCGACGATATTTTTCTGTAAATTTCCGGTTAAGGGCTTTTTGTTTATTGTCCAGATTGATTTCACGGCCGTCGATAAATGCCGCCGTTACCTGGTTGGTGCGCATATCTAATGCATCACCTTCGCTGATAAATAAGGTAGCTGATTTTCCGGTTTCAAGTGAACCGTATTCCTTGTCAATTCCCATCAAACGGGCTGTATTTCCGGTGAGTGCTGCCACTGCCGCTTCATATGGCAGTCCCGCGCCTACGGCCTGTCCGGCCTGAAAAGAAAGATTGCGTTGTTGCCAGGCATCATTGACAGAAAAGACGAAATTGACGCCTGCATCATTCAGCATTTTAGCCGTTTTATAAGGTTGGTCCACATCTTCATCTTCCCGGGAAGGAAGGCGCTGGGTGCGTTCCAGGACTACTGTAATATTTTTAGATTTTAACAGCACCACTTCTTCCCAGGCATCACTGGCACCCACAAGTGCCATTTTTAAGGAAAAAGTCTCTGCAAACTGAACAGCACCCCGTATGGTTTTGGCATCGTTGGTGTGTACATACAATGTTTGCGCACCAGCAAAAAGGGGTTTCATCGCTTCAAAACGTGGATTTACTATTCCAGGCTTTTCCATTTGCGCATACGCACGGGCCTCTTCAAAATATTTGTTGAGCTGCTCTATATCTTTTTCATACCGGTCATTGGTTTTTTGTTCGGGGCTACCGGTCTCAAAACCGCCGAATGATTGTACTGACGGCCAATTCAAGTGTTGTCCTTCTTCCATTTTAACCGCCGCATCTTCCCAATTCCAGGCATCCAGCCGCACGACAGACGATGAACCCGATAAAGTGCCGCCCTCGGGGCAGATCTGGGCAAGCAGTGTTCCATTCGACCGGACAGTTGGTGTCACTTCCGAGTCGGCATTATAGGCAATAATGGCCCGCGCATTAGGGTTCATGGTACCTGTTTCGGCCTTATCATCTGTTGCGCGTACGGCGTCAATTTCGATAAGCCCCAATTGCGTATTGGCAGCAATAAAACCGGGATAAACATGCTTTCCGCCGGCATCATAAATTTTTTGAAACTGGTTCCGGTCGAGCCGTATCAATGTTGCGTCAGCCACCATAGTGATTTTTCCTTTGTCAAAAGCAATGGCGCTATTGTCAATCACAGTGCCGTTGCCGAGATGGGCCGTCGCGCCGAAAATTAAAATTTGTCCTTGCTGTGGAGGAGCAGGAACAGGCGATTGTGCAGCGAGTATCACCGGAAAAAAGCAAACGGGTAAAATCTGAAAAAGGAATTTCATTGCGTAACAGAGATGTTTAGGGACGTGTTATTATTCATACGTTCCATTAATACGCAAATATAGCCGGGATTTTATTTTAATGTAAAATTAATAGAGCGGGTGATTAATTTTGGCAGAAAGTCGTGGTTCCTGGTTATTCTTTCGACATGGCATTTTTCATTTTGGTGTAAATGGCCGTATTTTCATAGATCCCCTGAAAAGTCTCTGCCATTGGACCATAAGCGTATACCGGTACCAAAGTTCCGGTATGGTACTTTGCCCCAAAAGTGGGTTTGAATATTTTTTTCGTTTCTCCATCGGTCAATGCGAATGCCCCGCATTCATGGTCGCCAGTTACAATCACCAGGGTTTCGCCATCAGCAGCAGCAAAGGCCAGTGCTTCTGTAATGGCTTTATCAAAATCGAGCATTTCCGATTTGAGCCAGTTGCGGTCGTTCGAATGGCAGGCCCAATCGATCTGGCTGCCTTCTACAAGGAGAAAAAAGCCTTTTTTGCTGCGTTTGGATAAAAAATTACTGGCATTTCGCACGGCTTTGGGCAAATAATCTCTTCCTGCCGATGCCGTTGGAGGTTCTTTGTCATGGGTGAGGAGCATAAAAGGCGCTGATCCGTCTAAAGGAAGGTGTTTGAAGGTAGTGCCATTGCGCACCACATATCCTCGCGACCGAAGTGTATCGGCAAGGTTAAGGTGGTCCGGGCGGTTTTTAGAAAAATAATACGCACCGCCGCCGATAAAACAATCCAGCGGTGTCTTCATATAGCCTAATGCAATACTTTCAGTAAATGCGCGCATTTCTTCGTGGGCGATAAAGGCTGCGGGGGTGGCATGGGTGGCCGTACAGGTGACCGCTATTCCGGTCGCTTTTCCGGCGGCATCCCACTCTTCGAGGATCGTTCGGCAGGCTTTTTTATCGGGGGTCATACCAATAGCGCCGTTAAATGTTTTTTGGCCACAGGAAAAAGCAGTGGCTCCGGCAGCTGAATCGGTAATCAGATCATCATGGGCATAACTCTTGTGAAAGCCCACCACAGGAAACTGGCTAAATATACTTTTCTCTAATCCGCCTTTCCAATACATGCCGGCACTGGCTTGCGCCAAAGCCATGCCATCACCAATAAGCAGTATGATATTTTTGGGTTGTTTGGCAAACGTAACTGATTGAATATCAGGAATATTAGTTGTTTTTTTAGCGCAACTTGCAAAAAAAATCAAACAGGATAGCAGCGAAAAGAGCAGGCTGCGCGTTAAAAACGAACCTCTGTTCATTCTGTGATGGGTAAATTGAAATTGGAAAAGATCAACCATTTTGGTGCAATTGGCCGTCGGCCATGGTGAGCCGGCGATCAGAAAGATCGGCCAATTCCTGGTTGTGGGTAACGATTACGAAGGTTTGCCGCTGTTCATCGCAAAGTTTGCGGATCAACTGATGAAAATCCCTGGAAGCGCTGCTGTCGAGGTTACCAGTAGGTTCATCCGCAAAGATTATCTCCGGCTGATTGATTAAAGCGCGCGCCACAGCCACCCGTTGTTGTTCACCGCCGGAAAGTTCGCCGGGTTTGTGGTTCAGGCGCTCTGAAAGTCCCAGGTAATCGAGGAGTTCTTTGGCGCGTTGTTCCACTTCCGAATTCTTGCGTTGTGCAATATAGCCCGGGATACTGACGTTTTCGAGGGCCGTAAATTCGGGCAGCAGGTGATGAAACTGAAATACGAAGCCAATATGCTGGTTTCTGAAAGCCGCTAATTGTTTGCTCCCCAATAGGGAAATGCGCTTGTCCACAATATCCAGGGTACCTTGGTCTGCATTGTCTAAGGTTCCCAAAATATGAAGTAAGGTGCTTTTGCCTGAGCCGGATTTGCCAACAATACTGACAATTTCACCGCGGTCGACACTGATATCAACCCCTTTCAGAATTGACAACGGTCCATATGACTTGTAAATGCCGCTTGCTTGTAATAACATTCGACAAAGGTAAGCCATTTAGACGACTACATAAACACATGAAGATACTGCAACTTTGTAAGAAATTTCCTTTTCCATTGAAAGACGGAGAAAGTATTGCC
>JBILHQ010000180.1:0-13053 GCA_044350415.1 Saprospiraceae bacterium
CCATAGACGCATTCCTTTTTGTTCGATCCGTATCGGCGCTCCGGTCCCCACAATGGGTGCATCAATCCCCAGTGAATCACAAATACTGCCAGGCACATCATAAAGGCGGTAATGTGGAAAATTAGGCGCCATAAACGCATGATAAGTTGGGATAGAAAGCCCGTGTTGTTGAAACTCGCAGGCCAGCCCTTCGCCATCCGGGTTATGGATGACGTGCAAAACATCTGTGCCATTTGTGCATGTCATATAGATTTTTCCGTCGGGAGCGAGCATGGGTTGATAAAACGTGGTACTGAATGGCGATTGAAAGCCATCATACTCGCCCACTAATTGAGCGCTTGCAGCCACATCACTTGAGTTCAGGTCATATTGCCAAAGTTTGAAGCCCGTGGAGAGGTACAGCCGACGGGAGTTGGGCGAAACAGCTACTCCGCAAATATCCACACTATCACCCAGCAGCGGTATGGAAATGGGGTTGCTGAACTCCCCCGTGCATCGGTCAAAATCAGTGATTCGCAGCCCATTGCTGGGGTTGGCCCGGATGTATTTTTTCCCATCTGGAGAAAATACGGCATGGCCTCTATAATATCTGTAGTCCCATTCCTCCCCGAAATTACGCACAAAAGGGCCCTGTATCCCCTGCGGGGTAAGCAGGAAAAGGTAATGCGTATTAGACAAAGTGCGAGGCATTATTATCCACCAGTCGCGCCCGTTTCCATGACGCACGGCAGTTAGCATATCAGCCAGCGGTTCGCCCACAATAAGGGGTTGGTTTTTCGCTACTACAGCACCCAGCCCATCAAGCGTATCCATATTGATCGTGGTGTAACGCAAATCGTGTACCTCGCTGTTGTCCTGATTGAATTGGGTGTGAAAGAGCAGATATTTGCCCTCTTTATCTGGCCAAGGGAGTGAGAGTACTCCTTGCGCCCGGGGATAGCCATTAAAGCAAAATACATCATGTTCCAAACCAGGATTGATACCATCGCCGTTGGCCATAATTTGGTGATTTTCGCTAGCAATCTTACAGCCATTAGTGTAAAACTGAAGGTACCCATCGGCATCACTTATCATGGAAATGGCTTTAAACTCAAAAGGAATCTCAAAAAAAGAAATGCTTGGCGGCACCAGATTGAAGTCGATTTTAGAGCCACCATGTTTTTCAGATTGGCTATCAGGATCTCCTCCCAAAAGCCAAATATAATCATATTTTTCTTGAGCCAATAGAGGTAGAACCACCATGTACAAAAGACAAAAAAATCCCATTTTTTTCATAGAAACCGTAAATATGTCAGCCCCTGTACACTCCTGTACAAGGGCTGACGAGTTCAAAACAAAAATGTTTATCGGTATATGACTAATTTTTGAACAAGCGGAACACCTTGTTCTGGTCTGAAGACGTAAAAATAGATTCCTGTAGGAATTGCTGAAGTTTCCAGAGTCAAACTAGATTGCGTTTCTTTCCACAGCCCGCTCTGCACGATGTTGCCTGTTGCATTAATCAGATTCCATTGACCACGCATAGGTTTAGGCAGGCTTATTAGCACTTCATCAGATGCCGGGTTAGGCTGTATGCGTATCTTATCGCTGCTTTTTATTGAAGCAATAGCTTCCTGAACTACTCCACGGGCATTCGTCGCGTTCTCATTAGGCGCAACAAGCGTAAACCGTTCAGCTGGAGGCATATACTGCCAGGCATGGCGCACGGCAGCTCCATAAGTGCTTTGACTGGCGTATGCCAAAGTTGTCATGTCCGTGGATTCTGTTGTCGTTGTGGGTGTACCCATCATATCCTTTACCTCTCTAAGTTTTACAATTTTCCATCCTTGTTCGTAAGGCTGACTCACAGCGATATTCTACAAAGTGGTAAGCACATTCCCCAAATGAGTTTGGAAACCAGGCATGGCATTGTCAAGAATAGCCGCCATATTTGTAGAAATGGCAATCCATTGTTGTACTTTGGCATCAATGGTTGGATTTGTACCGCTGTAAAATCCATTCGCAATGCTCGGTCTGGTACTACTTTGCATCAAAGCTGCTATTTCGTCTGCAAGGGTTTCCTGCTGAGTCAATAATCCATCCAATTGCGTCTGTTGTGTTGCATTCAGGTATGGGATGCTTTCCAGCAATGCCTCGGCTTGGGCAAATTTGCCTGCGCTGGTGTTCAAGTTTTGATTATAGTAGTATTGCAGGATCGTATTCCCGGTCATGGATGCTGGGTTTTGAATCAGTGTCTTGATTAGTCCACGGCTTACTTCCCAACTTTCTGAACCAGAGAGATATCCAGAAGGAAATAGGCCTGCTGCGAACTGGTAATCAAAGCTTGACACAACCCCACCAGTTGAAATGCAGTATGCTAATGGACCAGGTGCATCGTCAAACCAGCCGGTAGCAGGATTTGTTTTTGTTGGGAAGATTATCTTATTATTATCCTCTTCAACAAGGAATGGAGATTGCGTAAAGTCACCATCACACTTAGCCGCAAAGGCCGAGTACAAATTGTCATTCGCCTCCCACATATTGCCTTTGCGGACTTGTGGACCTATTTTCCCACCAGAAGCTGTTATGTCCTCAATGAACAAACCTTGATCCTGCTGCCCAATGTGGTTGATCGACCAAACCGAGCCACCATTGTCGCCTTGAAAATGGAATCCGTTGGAAGCTCCGTCGCAGGTATTCTCGCAGTAACCGACGTTTCGGAATTTTTGGATGTGGAAATTACAGGTATAATCTCCCAGAGAATGGTTGTTATCAACCTGATGCCCTTTGCCACTGCCATCGCTTAGAAATATGCCAAAGTTTGAGATACTGGCGTTTGTTGCATTACAGTGGTTGTTATTGATCCGAAAGTTGTTTGTGGCGTTCCCATATGCGATGATCCCATAAGAAACACTGGTATTTCCAACAAGACTGACCTGATTGAAGTCAATCCGAGCCAAATTACCGGTTGAAACATTAGGGCTGCGCACTTCAATTCCAGCTAATTTGGCGGTACTACCCGGATTCAAAATGTCGATGGTATCAAGGGTGATCCAAACAGACGGTGTGCCGATATTGCCAGGTCGTTCAACTGCAATACCTGCTTTATTGGTAGCATATTCAAGCGTTAACCTGCATCGGGATATTCTTTGAAATCGATTTTGGGTTTTAGTGGAGGTGATTCCAAATAGTTGAGTACCCGTAAATTGTGCAAAACGGATATTTGTCTGGCTATTCGTGGCATTTATTCCCGCAAAAGCGCATCTCTCAAATTCACAATAGCCGATGCTAATTCCCTCAAATGAACCTGCAAGCACAGACAGATTACACTGATCGGCACGGATGCCACATCCCGTTGGAACTCCCAGCAGATCAAGACTTGGCCTCATTTGGTAAAATCCACAGTTACTGACAACCACCTTATCATTTGTAGCCTCAATACCAAAAAGAAAATTCCGAAACGTATTATTATGCAAGAAATAATAACCGTTAAGTTCATCCTGCGGATCATAGCTGAAGACAGTTCCAATGAAAGCAGTCCCATTTGCTACTTTTATTCCTGTACGTGGTGCTACAGCGGTTCCGGGTAAAAAGCCAGCCCCAGAGAATGAGTTTGAATAGAATGCTGTGAACTTCAGGGTTGCTCCAGGATCATTACAAAGTATTCCATTGCCATTCCTGGAAAAAGAATTGCCAATCAAATGAGATTGTGGTGAACGATAGCCAGCCTTAAAAATAAGGCCGTCTATTGCTCCTACAACAGTACAGGTTTGTAGCTGGATAGCTGCCTCTGCATTAATTGTAACGCCTCCCCAAGTGTTTTCTCCACATGGTCAAAATGTGATTCTAGCGCGACTAAATTGACATTTCCAGCGGTTACCATGTTTGCATTGGGAGCAAAAAAAATCCTGCACTGGTTAAAACTCATACTTTTGTTTAAGGTAAATGTTCCTTTAACTAAAATATTCCAGTTCGTTAAATCTGAATTATTAGGAAAGGCCGAAGTTGCATTAGCCTTGTTTCCTGAAGCAAGACTTCCTACCTCTATCGTTAAGGTATAATCTCCACAAGCAGGGACAAATGGTATAGGCGATTCTTCATACCCTAGTTCTGCTGGTGTCTGCGCAGTAACTATTGGTTGAGTGAGCAAGGAAAGAATACATCCTAGAAGAGGTAAAAAAAACCTGTTTAATAGGCTGCGAGGCTGCGAGGCTGCGAAAATAAAAACTTGTTGTGTTTCATTTTGGACGAAATTGTTAAATGAATGAATGTTTGTGAATGACTACGGCCAGGCAAACGGCCTGACCTCCTTATCATGGATTAGGTACGAAAAAGATTAAAGGAAAATTTCGGGTCAAAAAACACGTCTGTCCATTTCCCCGGGTCCTGTCAATTGACGCATGGAAGGTAAGTGCATTGCCGTAAATGCGTTTGGACAAAAAAATGAAAAGTCAGGTTTCTGAATGGCTTACTTTTTGAGTTGAACCTAGTTTTTGCATAGATTTTAATCAATTTTTAAACCGAAAAATATTTAAATATAGTTCCTAGTTCACTAATTTTGGGAAATAGCCGCACATGTGTGTGGAAATAAAGTCAGGTTTCTAAGCCCAGTATTTACTTTTGTTAATATCCAAAAAATGGCTATCCAGACGATCCCAACACGCTTTATTTCTGCGCACGACGGGGTGGTTCGGCCCATCTGGACCCGATCGGACAAGGGTTCGCTTTCGGTTTGGACTGCGATTATGGATTTTAGGAAATTGGGGGTGAAGGATATTCAGGATTGAACTTTAGGGCTCAGATTGTAAGAATGAGATGATTAGTGTCGCGTGAGACAATCACCGTCTCAAAACAACGACTCTTCCAGCCATCACACGACCATTCCCACCCAGCAAACTCACAAAATAGACCCCATCCGGAAGCTCACTTAGGTTTGCTTTGTTATCTGAAGTCTCCTGCTCGAAATGCAGCCGTCCCAATGCGTCGGTTACGCGGACGGTAGTGGACTCACCTTCGGACAGGCCGCTCCACTGAACTAAGCCCGTTGTGGGATTGGGGAAAAGGCTCCATTCATCATTCCTAATTCATCATTCGACGACACCGTACTCACCCACACCCACTTACACTTCGTATCACTCCCATATTGATTGCTTACCGTAAGACACACCTCATAAGCCCCCGGAGCAGAAAAGTCATGTGAAGGATTTCGCTCGGCGGTTTGATTACTTGCACCAGAAGCCGGATCTCCAAAATCCCACCACCAGGTATCTGGTTCATACCAGGAGACTGATGTAAAATCTACGCCCAGCCCACCTGTTTTATCGTACCGCCAACCTGCTAGTGGGTGGTTGTCAAGCCCTAGGGTGTCGCAGGAGGAGCCGTCTATCGGGCCTAGGCGAAAACTGGGGAAGTGGGGTAGGTTGGCAATTGGATAATCAAAATAAAAATACCGTTGCTCTACTTCACAGGCTATACCCGGTTTTTCAGGGCTTTTGATGCGATGCATACAGTGGTCGCCGCCTGTCAATCCATTCACATAAAGTCGGCCATCTGGACCCAATTCCATAATTCCGAAACGTTGGAGAAAGGAACAGGATACCCCATCGGACACTGCAACAGTGATGCGGGAGCCAGCAATGTCGGCAGCGTGAAGGTCATATTGATAAAGCAGGCGAATGCTCCCTAGATACAGATAGCGACCATCGGCAGAGAAAGCCACCCCACCTAAGGGAGACAAACTATCTGCACTGTCGAATACCGGAATATGCAATGGATTAGATAGCTCGCCCGTACAGCGATCAAAGTCAAAAAGCCGCACGTCGTCGCAGGGATTGTAGCGGGCCATTTTGCTACCATCTGGAGAAAAAACAATTTGACCACTGGCCCAGTCAATCTCACACATCGTGGGGTCACCAATGGATTGTGCTTTGGCACTTATCCCATTGGGATCGAGCAGCATAGTATGGTATTTATTGCTGTTCCACTTGGCTCCTATGATCCACCAATCCCGCCCATTAGCGTGTTTGACCGCATGCATTCCATCGTAATGCATCGTATCGTTCACCACTACCTGATTTTTGAAGAGCGTAGTGCCTTGACCGTTGTTGGCAGAGATGTCTACAACTGTGTGAAGGATGTTTTTAACAAATGGAAATTGCCCTAAGAGCACTGCCGGCATATGAAAAAAATGAAAAACAGTTTGATTTGAAGGGTCGGGCAGCAAAATCATATTTTGCCAGTAATTGTATCCCCCTCCATCAGAGCAAAAAATATTGTTGACTATTCCAGGGTTTAGTCCTTGACTGCCTTGCACTTCATTATCACTTGCGGTGACGATATAACAGCCATTGGAAAAGAGTAGGAGTTTGCCACTTGAGTCACAGATCATTGCGCTTGTTTTATCAACTCTCATACTTCCGGCATCATATATAACCTTCAGGGAATCTTTAAAGTCCAAAATCAACCGTAGCGTAGTATCAGGATTTTCTTGAGTATATGCGTAACCAAAAACCCAAATATTATCATTTTTTTGAGCAAGCAATATTGTGCTGATGAGCATCAAAATGCTTAGAGTTGAGATAGTCCTCATAATGTAAAATAGGAAAAGACAGGGGTCATGTCAATGATTTGACATGACCCCTTATCAAGTGATGAAGACTATTTCAACAAGGAAATGCTACCGTTGAATAGACTTTTTTGCTCCGCAGAAAGTAATTGCAAACGGTAAATACCTTGATTTAAGACACTTAAATCCAATGCATTATCTTCTGAAGTTCTTTCCATTTGTAATTGCCCCAAGGCGTTGAAGACACGTACGGTTACTTTACCTTCGGGTACACCAATCCAGCTTACATAACCAGTAGTTGGGTTAGGGAATACTATTACTTCAGTAGGAATTTCGGAAGTTTCTTCTCTACCGCCTGCCCCAGGCCGTTGGCTTCCGCATAAAGCGACATCGTCATATTCCTGGCCTGTGAGGCGTGATACAATAGAACGCGCCTCATATACCGCATCACCACCTGAAAGCGGACATTGTGCCGCAATAGCAGTTAAAGCAGTCAAGCTGCTAGATGCCAAAGAATCCACTAAAAGCATCTGTAACACAATCTGGTTGACCGTTTTGTGGTTGGCTTCGATAATCGGCCCGGTGCTGGTTCCGGCATTAAAGGTCAGAAAAGTTTGTATTTTTTGCTGGCGCGCCGTAGTTAGCCCCTGCTGGTAGGTTTCGTATTGTGTCCCGGAAGTGATGCGTTGTTGTACGGCGGTGACCAGTTTGCCCAGCGGCAAGTCGGTTTGTGCCGCTTTAAGCGCGGCGTTTTGGGCAAGCATGAAAAGTATCTGCATAGTCAGTCCGTTGATTATTTTACCAAAATTACCACTTTCGCCGCCACTAAACCCCCATTTCCCCTCAGTCGCAGCGTCACAAAGTACACGCCATCAGGCAGCCCGCCCAGGTCTGCACGGCTTTCTGTGGTCTCCTGCTCAAAGCACAGCCGACCCAATGCATCGGTTACGCGGACGGTGGTGGACTCACCTTCGGACAGGCCGCTCCACTGAACTAAGCCCGTTGTGGGATTGGGGAAAAGTCTCCACTCATCTTCCAGTCCTGCCCCCTCATCCGTACCCACCGTACTCACCCAAACCCACTTACACTTCGTATCACTCCCATATTGGTTGCTCACCGTAAGACATACCTCATAAGCCCCAGGCGCAGAAAAGTCATGTGAAGGATTGCGCTCAGCGGTTTGATTACTTGCACCGGAAGCCGGATCCCCAAAATCCCACCACCAGGTATCTGGCTCGTACCAGGACACGGAAGTAAAGTCCACTCCAAGCCCACCGGTTTTGTTGTAGCGCCAGCCTGCGAGCGGGTGATTATCCAAGCCAAGGGTATCGCAAGAGGAGCCGTCTATTGGACCTAGACGGAAATTGGGGAAGTGGGGGAGGTTAATATAAGGGTAGTCAAGGTTGTAGTAACACTGCTGCACCTCACTTGCTAGACCGCCACGCTCCGGGTGTTTAATCCGGTGCACGCACCACTCACCTCCTACAGACTTTCCATAAATATAGCCGTCTGGGCCGAGCTCGAGATAGGCCAATGTTGGGGCAGGCGAGGGGGGCCTTTCGGCCACGATGGTCATGCTGGCGGCGATGTCGGAGGCCCATGTATCAAACTGGAGAATCCGCTTTATCTCGGCAGCGTATAAATAACGCCCATCGGCGGACCAGGCTAAGCCAGCAAAAAATTCGTTGTCCGCATTATCCTCGACCGGAATAAAAATAGGGTTGGAAAGTGTGCCCATGCAGCGATCAAAGTCGAAGATACGCAGGTCATCGCGGGTGTTGAAGCGGGCCATTTTAGTGCCATCGGGTGAGAAGGTCATTTGCCCACCTGCACCGCTCCAGGTTGGTTCTCCGATGGACTGTTCATTAACAGATATGCCGTAAGGTGTGAGGAGGAGCGCGTAATACTTATCACTTTGATACTTTGAGGCTATTACCCACCAATCGCGCCCGTTAGCATGTCTCACGGCGTGCATACCATCGTAGCTTATCGTATCAAATATTACAGGCTGGTTTTTATATACAGTCGTACCCAGACCTCCATTCGCAGCAAGATCAACCAGCGTGTGTAACAGGTTTTTAGTAACGCTATTTTGCGTATTCACCAAAGGGTAGTGAAAAAAGTGTTTTAGCGCGGTATTTAAAGGGTCTGGAAGTACTATCATACCCATCGGGATATTATAGCCTGCGCCTACCGAACAATAGATATCATAGAGTATCCCAGGGTTGAGGCCTGAACTGCCCTCTACCTCGGCCCCATCGGCATTTTCGATGTAACATCCATTGCTGTACAACAGCAAATTGCCAGATGAATCGGAAAGACAAGCAGAAGTGGTGTAAAATTCCATGGCTCGTCCTTCGTATGAAATAACTAATGAATCATCGAACTGAAATCGGATACCCTCTTTCAAGCCACCTTGGTTGTAATCATAACCAAATATCCAGATATTGTCTTGTTTTTGGGCATGTATCTGTGAAAGTACCATAATACTTAGTAGCAGTGTCAGAATTCGCAGCATAATAAAACGGAAAAAGCGCGGACCTCACGACCAAAAGGTCGGGAAGCCCGCGCATAGTGAAAAGGATTAGCGTTTGGTAATGATGAGCGTCTGGCTTGTCAACAACGTATTGTCACGCTGTGAAATCATCTGCACATAATAAAAGCCTTCTTGCAGGTGGCTCAAGTCCGCCCTGCTGTCTTCAACAATCCTTTCGGTCATTAAATGCCCCAAAGCATTGAAAACGCGAAGCAATACCAAGTCTCCACCAGTCCCTTCCCATGAAACAACGCCCGTGGAGGGGTTAGGGAAAAGGGTAATGTGTGATGAAATTTGTTGTTTGCCAGATTCATTTTCCCGGCCGTTTGAAGGGCGGCTCTCGCTGGTACAAAGTACTGCATCATCAAAGGTTTCTCCGGTGAAGCGTTCCACAACCGCCCGAGCCTCGTACACTGCATCTCCGCCCTCAATAGGGCATTGTGTTGCAATGGCGGAAAGCACTGTAAGGTTGGTCGTGGAGGGCGCATCATCCCCGTTTGCCATCATATTCAGCAGGATGTTGTTTACTGTTTTGTGGTTGGCCATACAGACCATAGAAGCGCTAGTACCTGCATTGAAACTTAATAAAGCTTGTATCTGTATCTGGCGGATGCTGTCAATGCCATGGAGAAAAGCAGCATAGTTGGTCTCGTTGGCTGCTTTTTGCTGTACCAGGGTATTGTACGTTGTGGAGTTTATGGAGGTGCCAACCTGGCTTAAGCTGTCCAAATTGCGGAGGCCCGCTGTTTGCGAGGCGATGGCGCTTTGGTAGCTGGCATCGGTAGCCTGGTCTGTGGCGTTTAATGTAAACAGTTTGGCGCGCTCTTCTGAGATATAGGCCAGTTTACCAGCGGGTAAAGTGGACTGCGCTGTTTTAAAGGAGGCGAATACGGTGTCATACAGTTCCATTGCCGGTTGGCGCAAGAGCTTGCGATAAAGCCGGTAATTGCCTTTCCAAACCATGTCCACGTTGTTACTGAGCGTTCCCGTAACAATGGCATAGTCCAGACACGAAGGAACATAAGTTTCAGGCACTCGGGTAGGAATGCTGGTTGTGACTGGGAATACACAGGCATTGGAACAGGTGAAAGCACTGCCACTTGAAGGAATAAACCAACCTGTTCCCGGATCAACATCTGGGTGCTCCGAGCTTGAACCTATTGCGCCTGGGACGAGGAAGCTGGATTTACTAATAACCCCCATATCACTCCCCCAATTTATCCCTCCGAACTCCCCTGTAGGTATCTGGCTCAAATCCCAAAGATTACCTGTGTGGTTTTGCCTGCCGATAAAGATATCGCCCACACCAGCATTTCCTAGCTGAAGGCCAGTAGTGTGCGTATTGAAGTTATTGCCGCGCACTGAATTAGTAAAATCCGCCAGATCATAGAATTGTGCACCCACATGGGTATTGTCTATGCAGTTGCATTGGTAGGTATTGTTAAAGCCTGCCGAAGACAATATTCCGTTTGCAGCCCCCAAACCTATCGCGCTGCTCTGTGTGATGGTGTTGCGGGATACATTCGTAAACAAATCCCCTTCCGTGAGTATACCGGTGTAACTGTTGGGCATGGAGAGATTGGTCACGAAATTACCATCCAGTACACCTGACACACCGTTCCGATAAAGTATGCCTCGACCGCCAACATTCATAGTCACTGAATTTTTGGTCACCGTCCATCCGCCTCCAAGATTACTGCCCAGACCAGGCTCCTGCATTTCAATCCCCGTAATGGGTGTTAAGCCGCCGCCTGCAGTTGTAACGACAATAGTGTTGCCTAATATTCCACTATTTGCAGGACGTGGCTCATTCTGAAAAGAACGGATGCCGTAGAGGCGGGCAGAGATGGTATTCCTATCTAGCCTGATTTGTCTTCCGGGGCTGTTTACCCAGTCGATACCAATGCCCACATTGGTCATGGTCACGTTCTCTACGTCGCCATGATAATAGTCAGCCCGGATACCCGTCTTACAATTGTTAAAAGTCATAGCTTGTCCAAAATCATTGATGTTCATGTAGGAGGGCTTGCCCTTTGCGCCCATACGAATGCCGAAACCTTCCATGGGGTAAGCGGCGGGCCCTACGGAATTCATGTCGTTAAAGAACATTCTGGAGATGTTGCCAGTCGTATTGCTAAGTATTAAGCCATTGGCCAAAAAACTGAACGAATTGCCTGGAGTGGCAAAAACGTTGAAGTCATTGTAATCATTGACCAAAATCCCACAATAACCTCTTGCTTCTACCGCTTCAGGCATAGCTGGAAATGGGGCATTGATGGCTGCCTGTGTAGTAGAAAACGTGTTGCCAGTTAATGCATTGATCATCACACGCTTTTGCGATTCTGGAACACCACTCATATTGAGGCGGAGGCCAATATAGTTGTCAAAAAAGCTTGTTCCTGTAATGGAGAGTATGGAACCAGGTTTGGCATCTACTGCAAACCGGGAATCGTTGAGGGTACATCCTGAGACAATTAAAGTACCCCCGGTTTCTACGGTGATGCCTTGTGCAAGTTTGTCACAAGTAAACAGGTCGACGTTGGTCAGTGTAAGGGTGCTGCCTGGCCTAACAATAATTTCAGACCCTGGCCCTAAATATAATATTGCACGAGCACTTGTTAGACCTTTGAAAGTGTAATCGGTGTTCACGTCCAGCACCCCGTGGATTGTCTTTAACTCTACCAAAGGACTAGAGCCAGAGTTTGGCAACAACCTGCCTGCGGCAATCAAAGCGCTAACAGTCCCGCTGATTGGCGTTTCCCATAATAATGGATCTATGGTTATGAATGACTCCTCGACAAGATCAGGGGGGCAATCTGGCAAAGTAGTAAAGTATTCAACCCTAATCAGGTAGTTACTAGCTAACCCAAAATTGATGGGATCGAGAGAAAAATTGAATGTATTAGTCACCGTCGCTAAACCAGCTACTTGTGGTACCCGAAGTGTGAAACGCTTAAAGTTCAAAACTAAAGTTACAAAATCTGTACCCACGAGCTCTGGTGTACCGGTGTAGTTGAAACTTCGAAGGAAATCAAAACTGCCCGCATCCGTTCCAAAAGATATACGAACAAACAAATCACGTGTGATTTCGCTTGTGTTCGTTGAAGTAGTTGTAATACTGATTGGTGTACAGAAGGGAAGAATAATCTGATTTGCTATTGTAAACGAATCTTGTGTAAATACCGGACAATTAGTTTGCGCTAATACTTTTTGCGTTGGAAACATGAGCAAAGCCAATACGCCGATTAAAAAGGCTCTGGCGAGGCTGCGAGGCTGCGAGGCTGCGAGGCTGCGAAAATAAAAACTTGGTGTGTTTCATTTTGGACGAAATTGTTAAATGAATGAATGTTTGTGAATGACTACGGCCAGGCAAACGGCCTGACCTCCTTATCATGGATTAGGTACGAGAAAGATTAAAGGAAAATTTCGGGTCAAAAAACACGTCTGTCCATTTCCCCGGGTCCTGTCAATTGACGCATGGAAGGTAAGTACATAGCCCGAACTGCGTTTGGACAAAAAAATGAAAAGTCAGGTTTCTGAACGGCTTTCTTTTTGAATTGAAACAAGCTTTTGCATAGATTTTGATTAAGTCTTAAACCAAAAATCATTGAAATACGGCTCATAGTTCACTAATTCAGCGAAATAGCCGCAAATATCTGTAGAAATAAAGTCAGGTTTCTAAGCCCAATATTTACTTTTGTTAATGTCCAAAAAATGGCTATCCAGACGATCCCAACACGCTTTATTTCTGCGCATGACGGCGTGGTTCGGCCGATCTGGACCCGATCGGACAAGGGTTCGCTTTCGGTTTGGACTGCGATTATGGATTTTAGGAAGTTGGGGGTGAAGGGCAGGGCAAACGCATGAAATATAATGTGTAATTAAAGCTGCAGAGCAGCGAAACGTCTGTAGTACATGATAAAAGCAGAATTATCGGAGGTGCAGCGCACCGAAGCAATCGTCCAGGGTTCCG
>JBILHQ010000344.1:0-4254 GCA_044350415.1 Saprospiraceae bacterium
CAGATTTTGAAGGGCAGTTAAAACTACTTCCAACTGCCATATATGGCTTAGGCATTGATGACCAGGCGGATGCGTTCTGGGGTGTCAATACTAAATTTTCAAATACTGTGGCCATAATTTCATTCGATGAGGTATCAGGAACAGTTCGGGGTCGTTTCAACCTGGTTTTTAAAAAATTAACAGACACCAGAGAAGATGAAGGGGGCTTTCCATCGAAAGTGTCTTTTGAGGATGGCACTTTTGAAGCGAGGCGCGGTTTGTAAGAGTGGTATAGCAACAAGTGTCTGAAAAAATTTACTTTTCGGCACTTGTTGTTTTTTTGTAACTATCCAGCCGCCTTCAGCGGGAAAAAGTCGTATCTGCTTTTTTCCGCCAAAGGCGGCTGGATAGTTACGTTTTTTTGCATATCTGAAAATAAAATCCCTTTTTATTAAAACACGCTATTATTAATCATTATTGCCATTATGCTTTTTTCTTGTAAAAAAGATAATATCCCGCTTCCCAACGTATGGAAAGGTCCATAAACTTACGGCTACGCCAAAGCAAAACGGAATGGACAGGATTGGGAAGGAAGTGCTGGCTGGGCTTATGCACTAACCACTCCTCAATCTTAATTCCGCATCAACCCAATATTCTGATCCTTCGGATATTTTATCGAATAAGAGAAACGGATGGTTTTATTCTGGCCCGGTTTTACATCGACGCGCCAGGTGAGTTTGCCATAGGTTTCGTTCACCATGGCATCGCCCTTTTCGAGGACTTCCACGACAATATCCTTTTGTTTAGAAACCGGGAATTGGTCGAGGATTTCGATGTTGATGGGCGTTGATTTATTGTTTTTTATAATTATTTCGTAGGCATAAGTCTCTTTCACATCATTACTGAGCAATTTTTTACGCTCTGTAAAATCCTTGGGCTGCACCCGTTTGATCGTAACCTGGTCGTCGCGGCCGAGGGATAGCAGCAGGGTGTCGGAAGTGACATTAGGGTTGACTGTGGTTTGTCCGACGAAAGTTTCTTTGAAGAAAATATTGGCTGTGCCGGGCAGTAAATTGTATTTGCCGAAATCGGGGACTTTGGCCAGCAGAAATACGGCCGCATCTAATTTAGGTACTGCATGGTATTGGTAAACCACCGCCATATCCTTTTCTTCCACCGTCAAGGTATTGGGTTTGCCATCGGAGGCGATATCCTGTAGGCCAGTAATGTCGAAAGTAGAAACAAACTCATCTGGAGCAGGCGCGTCGATCAGATCCCCAAGCGCAGGAATCCCCCCTGGGCCCCGGCTGCCATCGATAATATATTTATCAGGCGATTGACTGGGTACTGCCATTGAGTTCATCTGCATAAAATTTGACCGTAATGCATTTTCCTTGGCCATATCCGCTTTTTGTTCCGGTGCCTGATAATAAGCCACAGGTCGGTAATCCACAAAAACCGGGTACATTATCGGGCGGTTATTATTGGTGAGCGGAGTGGCCGACGACAGGGTTAATTTCACATTTTTCCAATTGAAACCAGTGCTGTTGAAAACATCGGCTTTGTACACTAATTTTAATGGTTGGTCCAGGCCTTCGGAACGGAGGTCATAAAGGGGCGTCCAGTAGGCGTTTTGGACGAGGTAAATGCAGGTGATTTCGACTGTTTGTGCAGTGGGTGAGTCGATTTTTAATACGATTTCTCCTGTGGAATTGGCGGTATTGGGATAAAGCCGTTGCAATTCTGCTGAAATATACTGAATGTGTTGATTGATCTTCCGCTCCTCAATAGTGGTTTTTTGGAGCAATTTTTTGATTTCCAGCAATCGCTTGCTGTAATATTCGGCGAGTTCGCGAAGTTCAGTCACCGTCAATTTGGAGTTTTGCTGTCCATTGGGGAAAGTACCGACCTGATCGGCATTTTTGGTAATCAGCGCACTTTCCTTTTGATATACATCCGCTTCGTCGCGGAGTGCCAAAATCAAATCATTAAAAATAACGATCGAGTCGCGGATCACCTGTGCCCGGGGCGATTCCGGTGCCGGTCCGGGTTGCAGCATCTGAAATACGGCAGAATGGAGCGTCGCATTGCCACCCATGCGCACCTGCAGACTTTGGGAATTGAAATAAGGCGATAAGTTTTCAAAAACGACTTCGGAGCGGCCTGCGGGTACCGCAACTTTGGAAACGCTGGTGATTTTGGCGCCGCTGCGGTAAACGGTCACTTCCTTGATCGTGGGACTGACGCGGTTCTCCGCAAAGGTGTTGCTCAGGAAAAAGAGGACAAAACAAAAAATGAAAATGGAACGCATAGATTAAATGAGTGATTTAGTGGTGAGTGGTAATGAGGGGTACGGTAAGGATGCGGGAAATCAATAATTTACATACGGTATGAGGTCTGATATCTTCGGATTCAGAATAATCTAACGGTAGTCCGGCGATAATTACTTTGATCGTCAGCATATGCTGTCCCATAGGATGCCATATTTACACGGAGTGACCCGGAGAAAAAAGCACGGAAAGACACGGAGGCGTAGCGTAGATATTTCCGATCTCAACAGTTACTGAACAATCACACTTTCCCATATGAAGCCCCTTCTACGGCTCTCTCTCCATGCTTTTTTCGCCGTGGTTCTCCATGTAAAAAAACACTCGAAGGGGGGACTGAATAGTAATTATCTCCTATCTCACGTTAATCTACTAATTTTGCCATTTAGCGCTGTTATTTTATTTGGCGCTATGAATACGCCGCTACTATATTTGGCGAATTTAAAATTAAACTGATCATAAAAAATGAAGCAAACTTTACTCTTCTTTTTGTTTTGCGCGACTGTCGCTCATGCGCAGCTGTCGACCTCCCCACCATCTACAAGTGTGCGAACCATGGCTGAATGGGAGGAATTACAAACATTGATGGTTTCCTGGAAGAGTTATACGCCCATTCTTACAGAGATTGTAAGGGCTGCCAGAGCAGAATGTAAAGTAGTCATTTGTTGCAGCAGCCAATCCACTATTACCACAGCCAAGAATACCCTCACCGCAGCAGGGGTGGACATTACCTCCAACGTGGAATTTGCCCTGTTGAACACGAACAGTGTTTGGATTCGCGATTATGGCCCCACGGCGATTTATGCCAATGACGTCGATTCTTTGTTGCTGGTAGACTGGATATATAACCGGAACAGGCCCGAAGACAATACTTTGCCTGAGCGTTATGGTCAATTAGCTGGTATCCCGGTATATGCCACTACAGTAGCGCCGTATGATTTGGTCAATACAGGGGGCAATTTTATGTCGGATGGACTGGGAACGGCTTTTGCCTCCAAGTTAATTTTCCGCAATAATGACCAGATTCAGAATGGAGAAGGCAGCACGATTGATGATACTTTTGGGGTAACCGATCATACGGAATCCTCTATTGATCAGGTGATGGCTGAATTTATGGGAATAGACAGGTATATTAAAATGGAAGAATTGCCTTTTGATGGTATTCACCACATTGATATGCACATGAAGCTGCTCGATGAAGAAACATTGCTTGTGGGCCAATATCCTCCGAACACCTCCGATGGCCCTCAAATGGAATCAAATTTACTGTATGTCCTGAATAATTTCAAGACGTCTTTTGGCACCAACTTTAAATTAGTAAGGGTTCCGATGCCTTCTTTTAATAATGCTTTCCCTCCCTACGCCTCCAATCCCGGCTTATATCCGACCTATGCCAATGCTGTTTTTGTCAACAAATCGGTGATTATTCCCCAATATAGCCATGTGCTTGATCTGGCCGCGCGGGATACTTTTCAAAAATACCTTCCAGGCTATGATGTTGTTCAGATCAACTGCAACGATATGATTGGTGCCGGTGGGGCCATTCATTGTATTACCAAAGAAATTGGCGTGTCTGATCCATTGCGTATCGTACATCCATCGATTCGGTACGCCGATAATACAGATCTGGAAACCTATCGGGTGCGGGCGTTAGTACAGCACCGTTCGGGTATGACAAGTGCCACTCTTTTTTGGACCACCGACCTGAGTGGTAGTTGGAACGAATTGGCCCTTACACCAGATACTGCACCGAATTACTGGACGGGTCTTATTCCGCAGCAGTCGGAAGGGGCCACAGTCTATTATTATATTCAGGCATCGTCGGTATCAGGTAAAACAGCAGTGCGCCCTCTGCCTGCTCCCCAGGGATACTGGTCGTTTAATGTATTAAATACGACAGGCGTCCAGGCATCCTCCCTGGCTAATTGGCAACCACTATTTCCCAATC
>JBILHQ010000345.1:0-4250 GCA_044350415.1 Saprospiraceae bacterium
TGATATTCACTTCTGGACTCCATGCCCAGAGGCACAACATCACAATATTTTACACCCCACAGTTAACTAAAACTGATTTCCTGCAGGAATCGCATATTGTAGACTTTGTAGATACATGGCTGAAAAATGCCCCCGCGTCCAAACCATTCCTTGGGAAATACTTTGGAGCTATGTATACTTTTCAAACAACCCGCAAGACTGCGGTAAGCCTCATGTACAAATATAATGTAAGAGGCCAACGATCAGAGATATTTTATAATTATAAAGGCAAAGACCCTAGTGATAATCCAATTTATGGTGGCAATTTGTATCAATTTATTTATTGGTCATCAAGTTTATCACTTGGTTACAGCTATGCAATATTCATTAAACCCAAATTCCGCTCCTCTCTATCAGGGACATGAGGTATTGATATTCTGGATAAACACATTATTCAAAATAATGGCATTTCGAAACCTGTTGGTGTATATAAAAACGAATGTTGTCGAACTGGTCTTTCCAAATACTCCCGAAGTTATTTAAATAATTTGGCAAGGAGATTAAACCAAAATTTTTACCGATTTGAATATTCTGCTTCACTTAAAAATGAAATTGTACTTTTCCCGCATGTTAATTTAATACTCCAACCAGAAGTAACCTACGCTTCCAAACTATCAAAAAGGGCTGATCAGAATGTAGATTTTCGCGGTCACATTTTTTCTGCAGGATTATTGTCAGGACTGACATTTCAGTTTTAAGTATTAAAAAATATGATACGCTTTATTTTGCTATACTTCATCATTTTCCCATCTATTTTACTGGGACAAAATTCAACTGGCATTAAGTTAGGTCTTGGCGGTGCTTTTACGAAGGTCAATGTATCCGACGAAACTCCATACTATGTTTTTTCAAATATCCTACCTGCATTTAGTATTTCCGGCATTTATGAAACAGGAAAAGAAAACTACCGCTTTGCGGGAGAATGCCGCTTTCTGAGAGACGGGGCCAGATATAAGATTAATAACTACTTCAATAAAGATCATATATCTGCAGCGTATGCCCGATATAATGCAGGATTTACAGGAACCTACCTTCGTGTTTATCCCCTGAAAAATAAAAAGCAGTCGGTTGGTGTAGCTTTCGGGACCTTTGTGAATATTAATCTATGGGATTCCTGGAGATATGATAATACAAAAGTAATTTTTTACAATCATTCCAAAGCGTTGGATAGTGGGTTACATTTCGGCGGTTTTTACAGAAAAAAAATATCCCGAAATCGAAGATATGTGACATTTAGTACAAAAATTTATTATGCACTAACCGACACTTCGAACCATAATTCAAAGGTATATACCAGAAATATTGAGTTGAGTATGGCATATTCATGGGTACAGAAAAAGAAGAAGAAGTATTAATTCTTCCGCATCTGATACCCCACCCACAAAATCGTTGACAGCAACAATACCGCACCACCCTGGTGATACACCCCAAGATCCACAGGAACCTTGCCGATACAACTAATAATCGTCCATATTCCAAGCAGTACCTGAACGCTGGTCATACCGCCCATAGCCCACAAGGATCTCTTGAAAGAAACGTCTGGTATATTTCTGTTTTTCCAGATAAACCAGGCGATACTTGCCGTGAGCAGGTAAGCCACATTCCTGTGAAAAAACTGAATGAAGGTAGGCATGAACGAACTCGCATCATAATGGATAAAACTTTCAGCCTGCCATTGCGAGCCGTCTAATAATACCGAAGGTAACCAGGAACCATTCATCAACGGCCAGGTCGGATAACTCAGTCCGGCTTTCGCGCCCGACATCATGGCACCCAAGGCAATCTGAACAAAAGCAAGTCCAAGCAGCATCCAACCCCAGCGGCGGTCACTGCGTTGCGTCAAAGTAGCCGCAGCAGGTGCCGGACGAATAGCAGTGAACGCTGTCCACAACAGGTAACTGAATATCACCAGCGCCATCGTCAGGTGCAACGTCAGGTTGTACGCATTCACCCAGGGCCGTTTGATCAGTCCACTCGCCACCATGATCCAGCCAAAAAATCCTTCCAGTCCGGCAAGGGCCACCACCCACAACAACCGCGGTACCAATCGCCGCGAAAACATCCCTTTCCATAAAAAATACCCGAACGGAATCACAAATACCATAAACATCAGCCGGGCCCACAAGCGGTGAAAATATTCCCAGAAGTAAATAAATTTGAATTCGCTCAAGGTCATCCCCTGGTTGATCTTCTCGTACTGCGGGGTGTCTTGATACAATTCGAACTCAGCAGTCCATTCAGCGGCATTCAGGGGCGGTACAGAGCCTGTTACAATTTCCCACCGGGTAATGCTCAAGCCGCTGCCGGTGAGCCGGGTAACCCCTCCAATGATTATTTGAACAAAAATCATGACTAAACCGGTAATCAGCCAGATCTTTACGACACGGGGAACAGTAAAATCGGAGGTATAGCGAAAAAAGGACGTTGATGAAGTGTTGAACATATCTTTCTTAATGTACAAATTTGTAAAAATGCCTGGGCGGCAATTATAAAACAAAAGTAAGGCGAGTTTGTCAACCGGTAATTCACATCTTCTTTAATAGTATTAATTATATTCTTTTTAAATTAAAAAATCAGTCATTATTATTACTGGTGTTAGTTTGTTAGGAACCTCATAACTTCACATCCATTTAAACTTTGCACCATCTACCAACGGGTTTATGCACATTTTTTGAGGGTGTGAAACCTTATCTAACAAGGTTTTAGGGTGTTTATACACAGTGATGTGGAAAGTGGCGAAAAAATAGTCTTAGCACTTTCTCCGAGCGGTAAAATGTTAGCGGGTGTTGGGATGATTTGAGTTATCCACCAAACTAACAGTGCTAACAGTTGGTAACCCATTTTTCTTCCTGGGAGTGTTGGCGGGTGTTGGTAAGAGCGGGAGTTATTAACATTATATGTAAGGTTTTGTTGTTTTATAAATAAATGATAATTAATTATTTATAAATTGTTTCAAAAAATGATGTTGGTAATTCTGTCAAACAAAAAATGTCAGGAGGTTGGGTGCTCTTTTCGGCTGAACATCAGCCCAAAAGAGCACTAACCGCCAGAAGTTACAATCAGTTCTTTTTGGTTGATCCACAGGTACGCCAAATCGTAACAGCCACTTACCACTCAATCTCCAGGCCGTCGTATGCCAGTTCTACCCCTTCCGGCAATGTGGGATTGATATCTGCCGTGAGTCCCATGAGATGACTGACATGGGTGAGCCAGGCTTTTTCTGGTTGAACCGTTTCTATAAAATCCAGGCTTTCAGAAAGGCTCATGTGGGTGGGGTGATATTTGTGTTGGAGGGCGTTGACTACCAGAAATCTGCTGCCTTTCACTTTTTCTAATTCGGCAGGGTGAAGGGTTTTTACATCGGTTAAATACGTCAGTGGCCCAATACGAAAACCAAGAATGGGTAGCGGACCGTGCATGACACCAATGGCTTGAATGCTGATATCTTCAAAATGGATTGTACTGTTCTCGTGAATAAGAATCAGTTCTATTCGTGGAAGTCCGGGAATAGGTTCTGCAAAAACATATTGAAAGCGCCGCCGTACATCATCGGCTACTCGTTGCAAAGCAAAGACCGACATAGGATTCCCGGAATTAAAATTAAATGGCCGCACATCGTCGATACCAATTGCATGGTCGTTGTGTTCATGGGTAAGCAGTATGGCTTCCAGGTGCCGGATATCCGCCCGAAGCATTTGTTGCCGGAAATCGGGTCCGGAATCGATAAGTATGTTTTTATCCCCGGCCGAAAGCAGAGCAGAAGATCTCAACCTGTTGTCGCGCGGGTCGCGAGAGGTACAAACCGGACACTGGCATCCGATAACGGGTACCCCTTGCGATGTGCCTGTGCCAAGTAATGTAAGTTTCAAATTAAAGGAGTAGTTAAAGTTATTTAGGCTCCCGGATTTTTCCGGGTCCTTCAGCCGAATCGAGAGGTTCCCGGGGTATTTCGAGTGGCAGAGGTACCGCAGGAGGGGTATTCATCAGGTCTTTACTGCGGTCATATTCCACAGGTGCTGGATCGAGCGTTGGATAATAAGGCGCGTACCGCGGTTTGCAATGACTGCTGTACCAGTTGGCCACTGACAATAGTATACCGATCAACATCACCCAGCCCAGCCAGTTGGGAAACGGAACAATTTCTTCGGGGGTATCGTCCCAGCCTGGAGCGGGTTGATTGAAGGATTTGATTGGTAAACCTTGTCTTTTAC
>JBILHQ010000151.1:0-15664 GCA_044350415.1 Saprospiraceae bacterium
CCAATATGATCAAATCCGTCGCTGCTGTTGCCCGGCAATTTCCGGATATCAGGTTGTTGGTCACCGTCCATACTGATGAGTCTGGTCCGGCAAAATTCGACCTTTATGCGGGTATCAAACGCGCTGAGCTTGTTGGGAAAGCCCTGACAGCCGCTGGTGCTCCTGCAGAAAGAATTGTATTGCGGAGTGCCGGTTCAGGTTTCCCATTGGCGCGCAATTTTCAGGATGGCGCACCTAATGCAACAGCGCAGTCGCTCAACCGCCGTGTTGAATTGGCACCCGTTCTGATTTCCGGCGAGATGCCGATACAGTTCCGGCTCGATCGCCCCCTCGTGAACGACGTAATGGCCGCCGCCGGCACCACCCGCCTCGATGATCAAAGCAAAGGTCTGTTATTTCGGGTGGAGATGGCCGTGGCCCGCCAGGTCATCACCACCGATGCATTAGGTTTATTTAATGATATTCTCATAGAATCAGAACCAGGTAGTGGCGAATACCGTTATGTTGGAGGCGCAGAACGCTCCCATGTTAGTGCCTCCCAACTGCGGAAAGAAATGGTCAGTGCCGGTTTCCCCAATGCAACGGTTGCAGCATACATCAATGGAGCCCGTGTTTCCCGTGCAGAAGCAATCGGGTTAGTGAAAAAATATCCAGAGCTGGCTGCATATATCAGAGGATAACAATTTACGATTGATTCGATTTACGGTAGGTTACTTCGGCTTCGCTCATTAACCTACCGTAAATCGAATCAATCGTAAATTGCAAATATAAAATTATGGTTCATTTCAAAAGAGAAATACTCCCCAACGGATTGCGGGTGCTGGTGCATGAAGATTTTTCGACGCCGTTGGTGGCGGTGAATATTGCTTATGATGTGGGTTCGCGGGATGAGCAAGCCGACAAAACCGGATTTGCCCACCTTTTTGAGCACCTGATGTTTGCCGGAAGCAAAAATGTGAAGGATTTTGACGACCCCTTGCAACACGCAGGTGGTGATAATAATGCTTATACTACCAACGATTACACCACATTTTACGAATCATTGCCCGCACAGCATATCGAAACAGCCCTGTGGCTCGAAAGCGATCGGATGCTGTCGCTCAATATCAACCGCCGTTCCCTGGACGTACAGCGAAGGGTCGTGGTGGAGGAATTCAAAGAAACCTGTCTGAATGAACCCTATGGCGATGCATGGCATCATTTATCGGACCTGATGTATAGTGTGCATCCCTACCGCTGGCCGGTCATCGGACTCACGCCGGAACATATCGAGGGCGCTACGATCGACGATGTGCGGGAATTTTACCACCGTTTTTATACGCCCCGCAACGCGGTGCTCAGTATCTGCGGGCCCGTCAATACCGATGAAGCCATAAAATTGGCTGCCAAATGGTTTGCAGATATACCTTCCGGCCCGGAATTGCATATCCGTCAATACCCCGAAGAACCTGTCCAAACCGAGTACCGCAGTCGCGTGGTTACTGCAGCCAATGTACCGGTTCCGGCAGTTTTTCTGGCTTTCCGCACGCCCGCCCGCCTAGATCCCGAATTCTATGCGATTGACACTATTACCGATATCCTTGCACAGGGCCGTTCTTCGCGCCTTTACCGGCGGTTGGTAAAAGAGAAAAATCTGTTTTCCCAAATTGACGCTTATGTCACCGGCAATACCGACCCGGGCCTCTTAGTGATCGAAGGCCGTCCCGCCGATGGTATTTCTATCGATGATGCCATTGCTGCGATCTGGAGAGAGTTAGACCTGCTCATTAACGAAACTGTTGAAGAGCGGGAACTGGTAAAACTGCAGCACCGCTTCGAAAGCACGGTTGTCTTTTCTGAAATTAGTATCATGAATAAAGCCCAAAATCTCGGGTTATTCGAACTCCTCAAAGATGCTGAGTTTATGAACAATGAAGTGGCTATCTATATGGCAATCACGCCCGATGATATTCAGCGGGCAGCGAAGAAGTTTTTGCGGAAGGAAAATGCAGCGGGGTTGGTGTATTTGCCGGAAAGTATAACAATATAAACCTTATTCTTTTTCAATAAAACAGACTTAAGATACCTGTGTGATCCGAACATATTTCGGCCCTGGCAATTTTACTGAGTATGGCGACGGTAATGGCAGTGTATCTTACAATGGCTTCAACCGGGCAGAAGAGATCGTTGCAAACATAACGGGCAATGGGAATAACAGTATTCTGGTAATTATTCAGGAATAATTTTTTTGGTATCCCTACTCAAACCGCCCCGTCCCTTCAATTCTTCGATAAGGCTTTAAAAAAAAGCGACTCACTACCGCATTGAAATCATCGTGATAAATGACGGGAGTTGAGTGCCCGGAATCCGGCAAAATCCAGAGATAAGATTGGGGTATCGACTTGGCAATCAACAAGGTATGCTCGGGCAACAAAACATCATGGTCGCCTCCGATCACTAAGGTTGGGCATTGAATACGTTTCAATTCGCTGGCGGCAATATGGGGCTCATAGGAAAGCAACTGCGCTAATTTCCGCTGGCTTTTCACCTCTGGCGTTTGTTTCGACAGGCGTAAAGACTTATTCAGTTCCAGCATCATGTGATAAATAGCGGGGTCCACAGCGGTGGTGTCAGGCCAGAGATTCGCACCTGTTACAGCCATCTTCTTTACCTTTTCCGGGTGTCGCATAGCTAGTAATAATCCATTAATACCACCGTCGCTCCAACCAATAACATATACAGAATCCAGGTGAAGGGTATCCAGCAGTGCATTGAGATCGTCGGCCATCATTTCGTAACTCAGCGAGTCCCGGGTATCAATCGATTTGCCCTGCGCACGGCTATCGG
Source organism: Saprospiraceae bacterium (assembly GCA_044350415.1). Classification (GTDB taxonomy): domain Bacteria; phylum Bacteroidota; class Bacteroidia; order Chitinophagales; family Saprospiraceae; genus M3007. Next base: position 2,827 of record JBILHQ010000151.1, read on the forward strand.
CCAGAATAACCCGATAGTTTTTGGCGAAATACGGGATTTGGTACGTGAAATTGTTGATGGAGCCGCCATTTCCATGAATCACCAACAGCGGTGCTCCTTTGCCATAAGATTCATAATACATATTAAACCCGCGGGTCTTTACATAGTGTCCAACGGCGGTATTCCGGCCATACATCGTAGTGTCGAACGGGTGTTGGGCAAAGGCTGAAACCGCGATTAACTGAACGACAAAAAGCAGCCAAATGAATAAGGTGTTTTTCATAAAAATGAATGTTAATGTTGAGAGGCGCTATCCGGCAAAGTAAAGGTAAATATTTATGACCGGGGACTCAATTTTTACACTATTTTTGCACAATGGTCCCGTTTTTTCATCGATTCCTTTTGTTGCTGTGCCTCATTTGCTGGGGAACAGGCCTGTTTGCGCAGGGCTACCTGAAGGTGCTGGAAAAGCCGGAACGCTCCTACGACCGAAAAATACTGCGCCTGCGCGACGGCGATATCATTACTGGTGATGCATCGCTGAAGGGACTTACTTTAGAGGACGAACGCGGGATTTACATGACGCGGCTCGATGGTTGTGGCAATGAAGTGTGGGCCAAACGATATTCCTGGAAGCAAAATGTCCTGGAATTCAAAGGTTTCGTGCGCAATGAAGCGGATGATATTTTTATCCTGGGGCGGGCTTTTGAATCCCCTAATGAATTCACTTTTCTGTTGAAACTCAACAAAGAAGGCAAACCACTCCAGTTCAGGTTTTTTCATGGCGGTACTATTGATCAATCCACGTTCCATCTTGATCGTCAACCAGGGAAATTGCTGGTTACAGGATTACTACTCGATTGGCAGGTGCTTAAAGAGGGATTTGTGGCGGTATTTGATGAAAGCCTTACGCAGGTATGGGGAACCAAAATTACCCCTTTCGAATCGGATGGAAGTGCTATTCTCGTGGAGAATGGTGCGATAGTTTGCCGAACCGGCCCCTATTTATTGCGTATCAATGCACAAAAGAATATAGATTGGTCGGTGAAAATCGAAAATGCGTTCGGCGCATTTCCTGTGTTCGGCCCCATGGATACCGGCGATGGGTATTTGTTGGAAATCAACCGCAACGGGTATAGTTTTTTTTACAAAATGAACAAAGAGGGGCAACTCCTTTGGCAAAGTCCGCGGTTTCGCTCTTCTGCTTATGGAGCGGATGTAATCCCATTGGAAGATGGCACCTTTTTCGTGACTTACAGCCAGCCCGGAACAAATGAAACCTTCCTTTGTCGGATGCTCCTTTCACCACAAGGAGAGATCATCAGCCAACATCGTATCGTCGTTGATCAGTCGTTTACTTCCGGTAGTATTGATGCCGATCTTTTCGACAATTCGACAGTAAACGTGGTGGTCAATGGTGATTTATTCACAGGAAATAGCAATAATTCGGGCTTTCTCCTCCAATTTCCACTGGACTCACTTCACGATCAATGTTTTTACTGGGAACCATTTTTTGATTTATTACCAACCGATGTGCTATTGGTAATCGCTCCGTATTCCATGGAATTGCCACCGCTCACCCTTACGCAGCAAGATCCCAACATGGTGGCCGTAACTGTCGATAACCTTTTGCGGGAGATTTGCGATCTGCTGACGGTAAACGAAGTGCAGCAGGATACTTTATTGAAATGTGGTGACAACTGGTTGGTTACTTTGCCCGATCCTTCCATTCGCTGGGCCGACCAATATACCGGTGCTTCCCGGGTGCTGGTGCGGCCGGGTACTTACAAAGCATCGAACAATAATTGTGTTTTTCCAGTTACCTATTCCTATCAACTATCGCGGGAGGCTTGTCCCTGTCCGGTGTATCTGCCCAATATTTTTTCTCCCGACCTCAATGGATATGATGACAGATTGCAGTTGTTCAGCCAATGCCCCTTGGAAACACGCACGATGCGCGTTTTTAACCGCTGGGGGCAAGTAGTTTTTGAAACCCTTTCCCCCGATGGTTTCTGGAATGGCAAAGCCAATAATCGGCCATTGCCCCCCGATGTGTATATGGTGCAGGTAATATACTCCTGGACCGATGAGAGCGGAAAGCCACAGCAGGGTATGCTTGCGCAGGATGTGACGTTAGTGCGGTGAAATTTACCTTAAATCTTTAGCCAACTTCGAATAACTGGCGGTATCACATAAATTTACTTATTTTACGTTATTTTGTCTGATAATATACGCACCCATTTTAGATGCCAAAACTGAACTAACCATGTTAAAATCTGAATTAACAGCGTTTTTTGAACGCGACCTCTTCAAACTTATTGAAGAACTCGAAATGTATACCGATGAAAATACCATTTGGGCCCTTAAAGAAGGTATCAACAATTCGGCAGGTACGCTTTGTCTCCATTTAGTGGGCAATCTCCGTCATTTTATCGGTGCCACACTCGGCAATACAGGATATGTCCGGCAGCGCGACCTGGAATTTTCCCGCCGCAATTTTCCCAGAGAACAACTCATTGATGATATCAGAAACGTTTTTGAAATGGTGATATCGACGCTCGGACAATTGCCCGATGAAGCGCTCAACGAGGACTATCCACTCGAAAAACACGGAGCGAAAGTAACCACTATGCACATGTTGATTCACTTGTTTGGACATTTGAATTATCACTTGGGACAGGTAAATTATCACCGGCGGCTCATTTCAGTTGTATGAAATTAAAAAAACGCTATATACCAATCTTTCTCCTCGCAACCATTATAGCAGGCAATCAACTCGGTTGTATGACGGCCAGCAAATCTGAACAGGAACAACGCGAGATCATTTCAAAAAAAGGCGGCCCGGAACCGCAGTTCGGCTCCTACCAAATCAATGGCCGCAATATACATTACACCTCCGCTGGCAATGATACTTTGCCGCTGGTTATCTTTGTTCATGGATCACCAGGATCCTCTGCCGATATGCTCGATTACCTGGCCGATTCCATTCTGTTGAAAGGAGCAAGGGTAGTGACCGTCGATCGACCCGGGTTCGGTGAATCCGATTATGGTCGTCCCGAAACTTCTATTCACGAACAGGCAGCCGTACTGGTTCCTTTAATCGAAAAATTGCGGTACCCAAAAGTAATCCTGGTGGGGCATTCGCTTGGCGGACCTGTTATTGCCCGCTTTGCGATGGACTACCCCAATCTGGTGGATGGCCTTGTGATCGTGGCGGGCTCTGTTGATCCCGAACTGGAACCTTCTACCTGGTGGAAACGGCCGTTCGATCTGCCCCTGATTCGCCTCCTGGTTCCTTCGGCACTCCGCATTTCCAACAGCGAAATCCTGCCGCTTCGGGGCGAACTGGAAAAAATGCTGCCGGATTGGTCAAAAATAACTTGTCCGGTTACTGTCATTCAGGGCACCCAAGATGATCTGGTTGATGCAGATAATGCCGATTTTGCCCGCAAAATGCTGACCAACAGCTCCAGCGTGAAAATTAACATGCTGGAAAATGAGAACCATTTTATCATGTGGACAAAAAACAAAATTATCGTTGCTGAAATTCTAGAAATGATGAATGACTCCCCTCAATAATAAATTTGTTACTTTTTGCTAATCCACCTTTCTCCAATGCTCAATTCCCCTAACTTTGGGCCACTAAAAAAACAACCATGGTAGACCAACACCTTATTACCACCAGTAACCAATTAGAGGGTTACCGCATTGTCAAACACCTGGGCGTTATTCGGGGCATCACCGTCCGTTCCCGTAGTGTTTTAGGGAATGTAGCAGGTGGATTTATGACTATTTTTGGCGGGAAAAGCACCATTTTTACTGAATTGTGCGAAAAAACACGAGAAGAAGCTTATCAACTAATGATCGAGAATGCTGATCAAACGGGTGCCAATGCCATCATCAACATCAGGTACGATGCCAATGAGATATTTCAGGGTGTCACCGAAGTGCTTGTTTATGGCACAGCTGTGGTCGTAGAGAAAATTTAATGATGCGCAGTAGCCTCCTCCTGTTTTTACTGCTTGTTTTTTTTCAGGCAGGGTCGCAAACACGTCCGCCCGCCAATGGCGAAAATCTGGTTCCCAATCCCAGCTTTGAACGATTCGGAAACGTGCCCATCGGTTGGACCTATAAAGGTGCCGACTTCGGTCGGGTGGTTAAATACTGGTTCAGTGCCACCACTGCCAGCCCCGATATTTATGGTGATGGTGTTCATGTACCCAAAGACTGGGCCGACAAAGGTTTTGGCAAACAAAAACCACGTAGCGGTAAAGCCATGGCTGGTATTACCGTTTATGGTTGTGTGAACGGCAAACCTCACTGTCGTGAATATATTGAGATTCAATTGGCGGAACCTTTGGTGGAAGGGCAATCTTATGAATTGACCTATTGGGTATCGACCCTGGAAAAGTCTATGTATATCAATAATTTAGGTGCCTATTTTTCTGTAAAACCCATTGAAAGAAAAACAGATGAAATCCTCACCCGTGATGTGCAGGTTCAAACAAGCAGTATGGTAAAACCGACCCCAACGCAGCCCTGGGTGAAAGTAACAGGAAAATTCAAAGCAACCTACGAAGCGGAGCATCTCCTGATTGGCAATTTCAATGAAGACAACAATACCCTGACGGAATCCTCTGGTCCCGATGGTTATAATTATGCCTATTATTATATCGATGATGTCGTGTTGCGTAAAATACCGCCCTTTATTACACCGCTGATAAAACCAGATGACCTTTCCCTTTCCCTTCTGGAAGTGGGCAAATCTATCCGCTTAAAAAATATCTATTTCGAGTTTTCTAAAGACGAACTCATGCCCCGATCGTATGTGGAGTTGCACAAACTACTGAAGATTATGAAGGAGAATCCAAAAATAGAAATCGAAATTACCGGACACACCGACAGCGTCGGAACAGATGGCTACAACCTGAATCTATCTGTGCGCAGGGCAGCTGCTGTGGTTAGCTTTTTGAAATCAGAAGGCATCTCCGCCAAACGCCTTAAGGCACATGGTGCGGGGGAATCTAAACCCATCGCCTCCAATGAAACGGATGAGGGAAGAGCCGAAAACCGGCGCGTGGAGTTTCTGATTCTGCGGAAATGATTTATGTGGCATTTTTTCATACTACTGGACGGAAATCTGCGTAAAAGCTACTGCCAAAAAATCTGTGTAAAATCTACCGCGAAATATATGCTGCGTGTTACAAAAAATAAAAATGCCGCCCAGTAGTATGCGTTTTATTTTGGTAACTATACAGCCGCTTTGTTCAGATCCCTCAGCCTGCGGCCTCGGGATGACAACTGCGCCTTAAGATAGGGGCCTCCCGGTTGTTGCGCTACGCTCAACAGTTTTCGACCCATTGTAAGCTTGTTGAGCCTAGCGAAACAACCGGATAAACCTGACTATATGGAGTGATTTGTCATCCCGAGGCCGCAGGCTGAGGGATCTGAACAAGGCGGCTGTATAGTTACTTTTTTTGTCCACCAATGATAAAAAAACTCCCCAGTACCCTCCTACTTTAGCCCTTCTACCTTTTTCACCATTCCCACAAACTCAGCCCGGTATCCTTCCGAATCCTTACTCAAACCATTGGAAGCATTCGAGATGACTTGTTTCCAGGTAGCGGTTCCTTTATAAGCCGAGTTGCGCAGGAGTAAACCGAACTCCGCCACAGCACTGGCAAAATTAAAATTATCAGACATTTTAGCCGCACATACAGCAGGTACTGCCTTTTCTACAAGCAGACTGGCTTGCTCTCCCGTCGGTGGTTTGTAACGGAATTTCAGTTTGACCAAATCGCCTGCCTGATTTGATTGTACATTGGGGATGATTTCATACAGCGCAGTAACGGTATGGCCTGCGCCCAATTCGCCCGCGTCTTTAGCATCATTGTCAAAATCTTCTTTAGCCAGCATTCGATTCTCATAACCGATTAACCGATAAGAACTTACCTGATCAGGATTGAATTCCAACTGCAATTTCACGTCTTTAGCAATGGTAAAAAGCGTACCGGCAAATTCCTTGACCAGCACTTTTTTGGCTTCTCCGATCTGGTCGATATAGGCGTGGTTGCCATTGCCCCGATCGGCCAGTTCCTGCATTTTTCCATCCTGGTAATTGCCGGTTCCAAAGCCCAAAACGGTAAGGTAAACACCGCTTTTCTTTTCTGTATCAATCAAATCCACTAATTCTTTTTCACTGCTTTGGCCAATATTAAAATCGCCATCCGTGCAAAGAATTACGCGGTTATTGCCTTGTTCCATAAAATTCGTACGGGCGGTGGAATACGCCAATTGAATACCCGAAGCACCGGCTGTTCCGCCACCTGCGCCCAGTTGGTCGATCGCGGCCTTGATAGTCGCCTTATCCGATGCCGGTGTACTTTTCAAAATAACAGCCGTATTCCCGGCATAAGTCACCAAAGCCACCCGATCGGAGGGGCGCAATTCATCTAATAATAAATGCAGCGATTGTTTGACCAATGGCAGTTTATTCGGCTCTCCCATGCTGCCCGATACATCCACCAGAAAAACTAAATTGCTGGCAGGGACTTGTTGCTGTTCGATAGTCCGGCCCTGCAATCCCACCATCAACAGGTGATGCTCCGTATTCCAGGGACATTTGCCCAGTTCGGTAACAATGCGAATCGGTGCATTATTTTCCGGTTGCGGGTATTGGTAATCAAAATAATTGATCATTTCCTCGATCCGGACCGCATCGGGCGGTGGCATCTGACCGGCATTGATATACCGCCTGGTATTGGAATACGATGCCGCATCAACGTCGATAGAGAAGGTCGAAAATGCCTGGTCGTTAGTTTTCAGGAATGGGTTTTCAACGATTTTGTTGTATTGTTCTGTGGAGGATTCAGGGGCGACAGTATCGTGTGGCACCCCGTTGGAGTGCCATTTTTCTTTTGTTTTTTTCGGTTCAGCCGATTTTGTTGCAGGAGTGGGAGACGATGGCTTGTAAGTTCCCCTGACTTGAGGCTTCGATGTTGCCGCTTTTGCTGAATAACTTTGACCACTTGATTGGATCATCTCCTTCTTTTTACTTTCCCGGTGGGAAGAACTTTGTACCGGTGCCGAAACGGCACCATTGCTTACATCTTCGTATTCCGCGCCAAGACCGCCGGTTGCGTCCTGCAATTCTTCAATATCCTGGACAGAGGGTGCTGACCCTGATACCCGAATGCCATCAATATAATAATTGGTGGCATTACTGCGGCATCCTTTAATGTTCACCTCGCCACCATCTATACTGTTTGTACCAGAAGTCGTAGGCACTATCGTATTCACCGATCGGGTTGGCAATGTTTTTACCTGATCTGAAGTGAGTGTTTTCCCGCCAGCAGTTTGGTCGGCCCGGACCAGGTCTACTTTGTAACCAACCGTTTCATCCAAAACTAGTGTGCCAGGGTGTAATGTAATCGAATGCTGCAAGTCGCGGCCACGAATTTTCAATACAGGCAGTTCATAACTTTGATAACCGGTATAACTAACCGTCATCTTGTAATCACCATCGGGAAGTGCCATTTTGTACGCCCCATCCACATCAGTAATGGTGGAGATCGTGGTGTCTTTTGACGAAAGGACTACAGCGACACCGATCAGGTCTTCGCCATTTTCATCGGTCACTTTTCCGGAAAGAAAAGCGCCGGAAACAGCCAGTAACATGGCCATCGCAGGGAGCAGGAGGGTAGTGATAAGTTTTTGCATAATGGGAGATGTTTGAAAATGTTTGGATGAATTTTTTAATCGGATGTGCTACGGAATACAATTACATAAACACTGCTCATTTTAGTTAAATAAGATAAAAAAAAATACATTTTCGGGTAACCTCACTTTATTGCCCTTGTACTGCCGCTCGATCTTTGTACCATCAAACAATTCAAAAACAATTTACATCATGAAGAAGGCAATTATCATTTTAAGCGTAGTATTCACAGCGTTCGGCCTCCAGGCACAAAAGGTCAATTTTTCTGCATCAGTTTCCATCAATTCCAGCTTAACTAAACAATTGGGTAACTATCCGGACAGAACCGGCAATTCTTTTGGCGGGTCGCTGCTGGGCAGCATTCTCCTCGGAGCCATCAGCGGGGGCGATTATTGGGGCACTTACGATGCGAATGAGGATTGGGTAACCGGAAGAAACGTGAACGGCAGGTCGCAATTCAATTTCACCTGCGAATTTCCGGTGGATACTAAAAAGCGGATGTATTTGGGTGCGACTTATACCAACGCCAATTTCACATATACCAAAAATTGGTATTCAGGCAGGGCGACAACAACACACGAAAAATTCAGTGGCATTACCTTCGATGCACGATACAGCTGGTTCCGGAATAATTGGTTGAATTTATCTTCAGGTGTCAGTGCGGGTATCGCCAAACAAACAGTTACCGGATTCGTATCAGAAACCCGCCATCCGCTGCTCGGCCAGATTACGCCATTGAAAGCAACCGTTTCGCACGAAAACGTGGGAGTGTTCTTTGCACCCGGACTTGGGGCGAGGGGTACGCAGGTGGGATTGGATGTTAGGTTTTAGAGAGTAAGGCAATTTCCACCAAAAAAAAACGCCGGCGGGTTCCCCTGTCGGCATTTTTTCATTGATAACAATAGTTGTTGCATAGGGAGCGTCCGATCCTTGAAATTGAAATCTCAATGCAAGCCGGATAGCCTCCCACCGCAAAACCTATATCAGGCTGACATTTCGTTTACTACTTATGTAAAATTATTTTTTCAGTAACCTGTTCAGACGGATTATTTGGGTCAAAATACCAGAGTTCGATCATAGAATTAGTAAAATCAGCAATTTTGTAATAATTGAAAGCAAAGTCTGGATCATACTCAATATAAAGATTCTGATCATTATCTTGCAAATGCCGTTTACCAGTATAAAAAATTGGAATAATGCTGGTATCGCAAGGTTCTCCTAAATCACGATGCTCGATAATTTCGGTATTGAGAAATGTCCATGAATCAGCATTCACACATGTTGGAAATAGATCCAGTTCAAATACACCGTTTTTATCAAAATCCGACCAATGCTCCGATTCAATCCATGGACCTGCCAGCAGGAGGTTAGTTATTGCTGATGTTTCCGCCTCTTTGGTTTGGCAAAACATAAAACTCAACATTGATATGCTGAAAAGATAAGTTAACTTTTTCATTGTTTTAAATATTTAATTAAATTTTATTTAGAAACAGAACAAGGTATTGTCAATTTTTTAATATTGTAAATGCAGTCGAAATGCTGCTCCCATCTGTTGTCAGGACTTGTAATGTATAACTTCCATTCGTCAATGTTGACGTATTTACAGCGCTTATATTTGAATATAGTCTTCCTGTTTTTACAAGTGTTCCGGAATTAGCATGAATAATTCTCATTTCAAGCCCCCCTTCCGGCACATAATAATTGGGATCAAGGAATGCAACCGAAATTCCATCCTGTGCTGGATTTGGAAAAACAGCAACAGTGCCTCCTGTCATACCAGGTGGGATACAAGATGAGGGAGAAATTCCGTAAGTAAATTGCTTTGAAATACAATCAAGGCTTACAGTAAGTGTTATTTGACCTACAGAAGTTGCAGGGGATCCGGGTGCGTGGACAACTATTACTTTACCGTTTTGGCCCGAAAAGGACAGATTGGAGTTATAAGAGTTATCAAACTTCCATGAAAAAATGGCATTCGGCAAATCCGGGCCAATTGCTTCTATGATTGCTTCTTCACCACAAAATTTAAACCCGTGAGGATTAATTACATAATCAGGGATATAAGATGAAAACTCTTTTTTGCTATATAAAGTGCAATGATCACTAATGGTGCCGGCCCCCTTGTTCCCCTTCATAAAACTGTGAAATTGCTCGGTTTTCCTGGAAATTAACCTGCAAATAGGTTGGATTAGCATTGGCGTTCAGTTTAACGTCTGTTTCCTGAATGGCCGGTGAAAAAACCGTCATGTTGGTGGTGGATGACCAGAGAATATCCGAAAGTGTTGAATTAGGGTATCCTGAAATTAATTTATAGTGCTTGGTTTCACCGGGACACAGGACATCAGGCCCTTCAATATTTCCGGATCCATTTCCTGCCCCTCCTGGTGTTTCCGGGTTATGAAAATCATGCATTTGATCAGGAAATTACAACATATAAATATTGTGGAGTGCCATAAAATCAAGCCCGTTAAATATTTCGGAATTGAAAGATCCATGATCCTCATTTTCATGTCTCCATTTGGTTTCCCATCGACGGCCTGTCCAATCTGGTACATTTGCGCAGGTAAATTCCGGGAAGCCTAATGCTTCCTGGTAACCATCATAATCTGCAGGTTTTACACAAGGGCCCTGACATGGTGCACTACACAGCATTTCTTCAAAAAATGAGCGGTCGATAGGAATGTTCGGTTGTGCAGGGAAAAGAAGGTTATTCATCATGGCATATATCTCAACATGCTGGGTGGAATAAGCATCAATAATCCTTCCTCTTGCGTACGCAGAACCGTAAGAGCCAACATCCATTCCTGCTGTAATGGTTTCAAGGAAAAAAAGACCATTAGAATTGTGTTTTAGTTGGAAGGAGGGTATAAGTCCATAATATCCTCTATCTTTTCCATTTACATGGAGATCTGCCTCATCATCATCATTAATATAATTATACATGTATTGCATCCCAGCGTAGACGGCTCTCATGTCCCCGCCTTCATGGGAGTTAAGGTGGATTCCGGTAACACAACAAGAAGGCGATCCTGGCCATTCAAAACTTCTATGATCGTTATTTCCGGCATCAATGAACCCCTTGGCGATATCCTGTGCTATTCCTAAAGGATTATAGGTTGATCCATCGCATGTTGTTACTGTTGCCTCCTTTGGGATATATTTTTTTATAAATGCCAGCCCTTTCATAATTTCAAGCAACTGATCAATACTGCCAAAATTCTGTCGATGGTATTCATAACAAGCCTGACTAAATGGTACTACACAGGGAGGTTTTTACCCAAAAGCATTATCTGAACTGATTAAGTCAATATTCCACATGTCCTCAGAATTATCAGTTAAGATTGTTTCCAACTTTTGAGTGGCATCCTCCCGTAAAAAAAATCCGCTTGTACCTGACAAATCTGGGGTAAAGTTACAGTCTTTAAAACAAGGCATGCTGAGTCCAATATGCTGACCAGTCTGGTAAATTATGCGACAAAGTGAGCAATAAGGCTGCTCGTTAAAAGGATTATTACAGCGGTCTACTTCAAAGTCATTAGTAATTTCATCGTATCGCTCTTTTGCCATACAATTTGCACGCATATCTAACCGCTTATATGCCTGTAACGCTAAAAATATTTCTTCAAGCGTTTTTTGCATTTCTGCCGTTTCACCGCTGACCCGTAACAACTCGTATTCCGTGGCCAGTGTAACTAAATACCAACCTAACTGATGAGGGGTTTCACTGCCCATTTCCAAATGGTTAAATCTGTCACCCGTTCCATCATTACATTCTGGATCATAAAAAGGGCCCGTCATATTTGCTCTATCGTCGACCACTCCACGGGTACCATTTGGTTGCATAACAATACTTGTTGCAGGCAGGCTGTAACCTCCTGTAAGAAACGAAATGCCGCAATGTCCTTCATCTGCTGGCTGATCAGGATCAGTAATTCCATTGCCAATACAGCCGTCAGGTTTTCGATCAATGGCAATGAAGTGGCGATTGAACTGTTTTCGGTATTGCCAATATTTTGCTGTCTGTTCTGCTGGAGTACACTGTTGTGTGTATCCATCAAAATGAAGGAAAGGCAAAAGCAGCCATAAAAGGAAATGTTTTTTCATGATGTGAAATGTTTAAGTTAGAAAATTCAATTAGCGATCCCCTACATTCAAACCCATGGTGGTTGAATATGGCAATAATTTGCAAAAGAAAAGTTTAGGTAAGGAACGGTGTCAGAATTTGATACCTTATTCTGACATCATTGCTTATTAGTTTGATATGGAATATATCAGCGTATCGCCTTTGGGAATACTCAATTGATCGCGAAGTGGTGCCGGTTTAATTCTGTCCATTTTATCCCATGACCAGTAAATAGATAATGGTTCATTGGCTACTGTAGGCATATAAAAAGAAAGCTCATTGTTGGGCGAAACAACAAACGGGAAGCCCAAATGATGACCATACGTGTAAAACTGCTCTTCATTTTGTAAGGTAGTACTTCTTATTATCAAAAAAAGAGAATCGGTGTTGATCAGCGTGTTGTGCAAGTTGACTTTCAAGTAAGCGTCGAAAGGACGCATTGTCACATTAAACTCATTGTATACACTTTGCTTAACAAAGTTTCCATTATTTAAATGGTCAATATACGTTTTTATAATATACCCTTTTTTCTCTAATGAGCCCAATGAGCCATTTTCGTCACTTTTAAACGTATATTGGATATTACCAGTTGCGTCTGTTGTTCCTCCTCTGGTCCATTTGAGATCACCTTCCCTATAAACTCCGCTACTATAACGATAATTAGCACCTAATAAATAAAAAACGCTGTCCAATGGCTGTCCCGTAAAATAATCCACCACGGTGAGGTTGATGACTGTCGGGTCGTCTTGTTTATGGCATGCACCAAGAGTTAACAACCCGATAAGCAGTAAAAAATTGATTCTTATAGTTTTCATGATAATGTAAAAAGTTGCGTATGAATCTGTTTTTCCAGTAAAAAATTACGGTGTTTAATTAAATTATTTTATAAATGTAGGGAAAATGACTTGCTTTTGCAAATAAATTTATAAATAAATTTATTAAGAATTTTAATAACCTTATCAATAAAAATAAAAAACTATATGTGCATCGGTCAAAATCTTCGCCGGGAACGGGAAACA